>CAKXHL010000006.1 GCA_934875375.1 uncultured bacterium | reverse complement strand
GACGCAGAATGACCTGCAGCAGTTCTACGGTCGGCTCAAGAAAAGCGGCCGGAAGCGGTTCATCGACAAGTACGGCGAAGGGCTGTCCGACCGAATGGTGCGTATGTGCCACGCCACCTGCCGCTCCGCATTGGAGAAGGCGGTGCAGGATGGGCTGATCCGTGTGAACCCGGCCATCGGATGCAAGCTGCCGCCGAAAAAGGCACGGGAGATGCAGGTACTGACGAGGGAGGAGCTGCAGCGGTTTCTCATTCAGGCGAAGTTCGAGGGCTACTACGAGGTCTTCCTTCTGGACTTGGCAACAGGTCTGCGCCGGGGCGAGCTCATGGCGCTGCAATGGGACGACCTGAACTTTAAGACTGGCGTGCTGAATGTGAACAAGCAGGTCTACGATGTGCGGGGCCAGCTCCAGATCAGCACGCCCAAGACGAAAAACTCCGTCCGCAAGATCGTCCTGCCGCCTGCTGTGGTGGAGGTGCTGCGGGAATACAAAAAGACGGTGGATTCCCGCTGGATGTTCCCGTCGCCGGTGAAGGAGGACTGTCCCATTACACCCGGCGTGGTACGGCGCAGATTGCAGCTCATCCTGGAACACGCTGGGTGCAAGCATGTTAGATTTCATGATTTGCGCCATATATTCGCGACGCTGGCGCTGGAAAACGGCATGGATGTGAAAACGCTCTCCGCCATGCTGGGCCATGTGTCAGCGGCTACCACGCTGGACATCTACACCCACATCACCGACGATATGCGGTTCACAGCCGCTGCCAACATTGACCGCGGCATCGGCAAGGTAGCGCCGCAGGAGGACGCTTCAGAGCCGGGGCAGGAAACTGCCCCGACCCAGGCGGAAAAGCCGAGAATGACCGACTTCAAGCCCTATGTGGGCCGCAAGCGCAGGTCCGGTACCGGCTGTGTCAGCGAGATCAATGACCACCTCTTCGAGGGACGCTACTCCCCCAAGTGGCCCGATGGCAAAAAGCACGCCCGCAATGTCTACGCTCACACCCGTGAGGAGTGCGAGGAGAAGCTGAAGACGCTGATCGAGGAGATGAAAGCGGAAATTGCGGAGGCGCAACGGCTGAAGGATTTGGGCGAGGGCAATGGAAGCCCGTTGGAGGGTAAGAAAGGCAAGCGGGGAAAATATGTATAAATTCGGGGCTGACAGGCATTGACCTGCCAGCCCTGAGTAGCTTGGCATCCAGGATACACCAGAGTTATACACAAAACTGGAGAATAGCATGGATCTATGTGGAGCACTTATGCTAACCACTCAACAGGTACAAGCTTAATATTATTTCTCCACTTTTCAACGAGATGGATGCGAGAATCTGGTATGTTACCCCATATATCGTCATCCGCGTGCTCGGTCACTATAATCTGGATTTCAAACCCAGCATCTTTTACAAAGACAGATAAACTTTCGAATATCTTTCGAACTGCATTCTTATCATCATCGTTTAACTGTAGTTCAGCTTCGTCCAGTGAATACCGCGTGCGAGGGAAGTACACTTGGCTTGGTTGATCAAAAACGATAAAGTTTGGAATGTTAACACTTGATTTGGTTTGGAAAAAGCGGTGTAAGGCAAGAATCAGTGCTATATGATAAGATAGCCAATTGGATGCGCTGCCAATTTCCCACAGGTAATCATTGCGTCCCGATTGGTTCTTAACTCGCACAGTCAAATCTTTAATAACAAATTCTGCGGGATCTTCCGGATGCTCAACATCCAGTTGAGTGAGGATTTTCCCCATCTCTGTACTTATATAGTTCAGGGCATAGTCAAGCCTGCGCCGAATTTCAGCTTCATTTACTTCTTTTTTGAGTTTCTCAATACGAGCATTCACTTCATCGAGCTTGACCTGGAGCTCACCATCAGTGCCTATACGCTCGTAAGTACTAATTGCAGAATCTATACGTCCAAGAAAACGTGAGATTGATTCCAACGTGTAACTTTCTTCACGATGAGCAACAAGCGACTGAGATTCCACTCGGATTCGATTTTGGATGGCCTCTAATTTGTCAGTCAGTTCCTGGATTTGCACTTGCACAGTTTGCATTTCTCGCTCAAAAGCTGCGGGGACAACAGCCATTTCTGTTGTAGTGCGCTCAATCTGTTCGATGGCACTACACAAAGCATCAACATCATCCATGACATTTTCGTGACTTGGCTGGAAAATCGGAAGTACATTCCGCTCTATCATGTTAGAGCGAATCCAAGTTGATATATCGAGACGATCAAGCTGAATTTGGAGCGATTTATCATATTGGCCCATTGATTGCATCAGTTGAAGCATTTCTGTATGTCGTCTGCGGACAGCAAACAATTCGCTGGATGTTTGCTGTTCCTCTTGTCGTAATGCAACAATGTCTTCGGACAGATACGCAACATGTGCTGAAGCTACTGAAGCGTCTGCAATCCGTTTTTGCGAGATAACACGAAGTTCATCAACTTGACGAGCAAACTCATCGTTATCATTGGTAACATAATCAGTCAAACCGTATTCATGTGCTTGGGTTAACCAGCCAGCAACTTCATGCTTCCATCCTTCGGCAACGACTTTGATTTGTTCAAGATCTCGGCGATAGCGCTCTGAGATTTTAGATAGTCTTTCGATTTCCTTGCGTTTAGCGAGTGTTTCTGGGGTAACGGCTCCAAGTGCATATGGGAAAACATCAATGAGCTTTTTGCGATGTTCCATTGTATCTGCTTTGTAGAACAAAACATCAGCGTTAGCAACGATATTCTGTGGTTGAAAAAGGAATGCCATAAAATCGCGATATGAAGGACGAAATACCCCTGCGTCTGGATCAAGTTCAAGAAACGACATCCCAAACAACTCGTTTAACAGGTTCTTGATGGATGTAACATTCGTGTTTTTTTCAATCTGTTCAGGGATTGCGACTGACTTATCCCGAAGGAGGAACATATCGTCAGTAGATCCCTTATTACCGGGTTCGCGGCGACAAAGCAACATTTGCTCATTTGCCATATCAAAAAGCACTCCGAACCATGAACATGCGTCACGAATAATATCCACAGGAATAGTGCATTTGTCGGAGCCGAGGCAATAGTCGATGATTGGGATTAACGCAGATTTGCCGGTGCGTGAGGCACCAGTAATAATGTTGACAGCCTCGGAGTTAAATGACAGGCAGCGAGGAGAATGTTCAGCGTTTCGAGGCCATAAAATTATAGAATTTATTGTGAATTTCATCTTAAAACCTCACTTTTAGCCACTTTGAGACTTCGAGAAGTGTGAGTCCAGAGCACCATATTCCAAGTTTTTCAGCGGCAGCCAGCATGGATTTACAGTCGCCTTTTGGGGTATATTTGCGAATAGTTGTGGTTAAAGGAAATACTGCTGCATTTTCGGTTGACAGTGAAACAAGATTTGCTTCAACAGCTATGTTAAATGCTTCAAGTGTTAATTCGCGTATTTGTATGGCCGTATTGTTTATATAGTGAACACTGTCGTTTAGCTTGCCTGAAAATAGTTTTTCCGAGACTTTTGATAGCCCACTGGCTCTTTGGGTGCTTTTTATTACGCTACACAGATCCTGGCGAAATACGATCGGTAGGACTACAAATAGCAAAGGAAATGGAACTGGTCGATTTTCGTTAGAGTAATACCCGCAAGTAAACCTCCACAGTAAAACAGCACCAAGAGCAGGATTTTGTACATACATTACATCAAGATCCTGACTATTCATACACTACCCTCTTTCAATAGCGTTATGTATTGGGGATGCCCTCCGATCCGAGGAGAATCAGCAGGAGTGTTTGCTAAGTCGTGCAACGAGCCACTGCCGAAAAAAGGGGGAGTTTCAACACCCTGCAACTTTTGTTGCGCAGAATCATTTCGGCACTTGAAATATACTGCTTTACCACAGGCGATGGCATCTGTTCTATATTGCAATCCCATAAGCTGTTTTTGGTTCGTCCAAATGCGGTAAAGAGCATCGTGGTAATCTTCGAAACTTTGGGCATGAACAATTCCGCGCTGTGCCCATTCTATTTTATCAATTTTTGCTCGCAAAAAATCACTGGCAGCTTCATACAGTGTAGCATCGTCCATTTCGACTAACTGTAGTTGTCTAATGTAAGTATCAAGACGTTCAATTTCACCACTTTGTTCGTCTTTTGAAGGAACTTGAGAAACTGCTCGGAGCACGGCGTTTGTATTATATGCTCTGATTTGTGTGTTCAAGGCTTTACGGTACTCTGCTGCAGAAATGTAGGCGGGTTTGTTGTCCTTTGTAAATGATTCCACTGTTTGAGTAACCCACCCGAGCATATCTGTCAAAAGTAGATCAACATATTCAGCAGGAAGGCCTACTTGATTGCTAAAACGATTTAGGAGATCTTCGTCATAGGTGTTATTGTGTATCTCAATTTCCATAGACTTGATCATATCGCAAACGATTTTAGTTCGGTTGCCATCAAATAGGTAACGTATATACTCTCTATATGAATCTGGTAAGGCTGCATACATATCGGTTGCAAAATTATCTTGTGCTGTACCTAAAATTGATTTTTTGGCATCAGCAAGCGCTTTTTGGGCATCAGAATCAGAGCACGCATTCATGAAGGACGCTTGGATACTGCCGGGGGTGACAATGCCATTTGAAACAACTACAAAGCGCATAATGGCTCCAGACGGTAGAGCCCCAGTCTCGATATAAGTACACCAATTATAAAGAGTTTTCCAGAAAACTGAAGAACGTTCAGCTATTGGATTATTAGCTGATGTGACACTTTTTACTTGTTCAGCAATGACCTTTCCATCGGCTTCTACGGCCACATCATCCAGTTTCTCAATACTAACAATGCGGTCATCAACGGAAATAAGTTCATAAAGCATATGCCTCACTTGAAGCAAATAACCTTGCAATTTATCAGGGACTAATGTTCTGTTCGGCATATGCAACCCTCCGTTTTCAGCCATAATCGTATTATTTGGCATTCGCCAAAGCTGAGACTACAATAAAACCGTGCGGGAATATGCCCACACGGTTGCCTTGGTGGCTCGAAGGCCTACCGTTAATTAATTATACTGCGATTCGGCAAAAATTACAATATTAAGTCTGTGCTTGTCGAAAAGATATGTTGAGAATGACAATCTCAGTATTTGCGCCGCAATAGACAAAGAATAAGAAAAGCCCTCTGAAATCAACGATTTCAGAGGGTTTTTGGTCCGAGTAGTGCGGCTCGAACGCACGGTCTCCTGGTCCCAAACCAGGCGCGATACCAACTTCGCTATACCCGGATATTCAATTTCTGCCATTATATCACGGCGAGGGAGAAAATCAAAGATTTTTCTGTCTGTGGTCATTCCTGTGGTCAAAGCCGCTTTTATGCCACTTTCAGCAACCGGGTGAAATCCAGCAAACGCAGGCGTCGCAAGGCTTTGCGGCGTTTCGCCTTGCCCTGTCCCGGATACCGTCACGGCACTCCCAAAGCAGGCGCGCTACCAACTGCGCTACACCCGGTTATTTCGTTATTCTATCCGGCTGGGCGTATTCTCCCAAAGCAGGCGCGCTACCAACTGCGCTACACCCCGGTATGATAGGCTGCTTTTCTTTTGTGTTGAAAATGTATTTTTTATTATAGAATAGACAAAACCATTTGTCAACTGAATCAAAGGTTTGGCATTGGGAATTAGTGAGGCTTCTTGACTTGCGAGGCCGTAGCCGATACAATGAAAAGATAGCAGATCCTTTTAAAGAACAAGGAGGCAGGAAATATGAAAAATTCCGAAAAAACAATGGAAAAAATTGTCGCACTGTGTAAAAACCGCGGCTATGTATATGCCGGTTCCGAAATCTACGGCGGATTGGCGAACTCGTGGGATTACGGCCCTTTGGGTGTGGAATTCAAAAATAACGTGAAAAAAGCATGGTGGAGAAAATTTGTACAGGAATCTCCTTATAATGTAGGGCTGGACAGTGCGATTTTAATGAACCCGCAGGTTTGGGTTGCCTCCGGCCATGTAGGCGGCTTTTCCGACCCTCTGATGGACTGCCGGGACTGCAAAACCCGTCACCGCGCCGATAAGTTGATTGAGGATCAGACCGGCGTTTCTCCCGAGGGATGGGATTTTGGCCGCATGCAGGAATTCGTAAAGGAGCATGGTGTCAAATGCCCCGAATGCGGCAGCCAGAATTTTACCGATATCCGATCCTTTAACCTGATGTTCAAAACTTTCCAAGGCGTAACCGAAGACGCAAAAAGCCAGATTTATCTGCGCCCTGAAACGGCGCAGGGTATTTTTGTGAATTTCGCCAACATTCAGCGCACCACTCGGAAAAAAGTTCCTTTCGGCGTGGCGCAGGTTGGCAAGAGCTTCCGAAATGAAATTACTCCAGGGAACTTTATTTTCCGCATTCGAGAGTTTGAACAGATGGAGCTGGAATTTTTCTGCAAACCGGGCACCGATCTGGAGTGGTTTGCTTACTGGCGCCAATTCTGCCATGATTGGCTGTTGAACCTGGGATTAAAAGACGAAAACCTGCGTCTGCGCGATCATGAACCGGAAGAACTGTCTTTCTACTCCAAGGCCACCACCGATTTTGAATTTTTGTTCCCCTTTGGCTGGGGCGAACTGTGGGGCGTGGCGGACCGCACCGACTATGACCTGACCCAGCATCAGAACGCGTCGGGCAAATCATTAGAGTACTTCGACCCCGAAACCAACGAGCATTACCTACCTTATGTAGTCGAACCTTCTTTGGGCGCCGATCGCGTAGCACTGGCTTTCCTGTGCGACGCTTATGACGAAGAGGTTGTAGATGCCGCGAAAAACGATACCCGTGTTGTGCTGCGTTTGCATCCGGCGCTGGCTCCGTTTAAAGCCTGCGTGCTGCCGCTGTCTAAAAAGCTGGGTGAGCAGGCTGGCAAAGTTTATGATGAACTGCGCCGTCATTTCATGGTAGATTATGACGATGCGGGCTCTATTGGCAAACGTTACCGCCGTCAGGACGAAATTGGTACCCCTTTCTGCATTACATATGACTTTGACTCTGCGGAGGATGGATGCGTGACCATCCGTGACCGGGATACTATGGAACAACAGCGGGTTTCCATTGACTCTTTAGTAGACTTTTTGGAAAAGAAAGTTGATTTTTAACATATAGTATAAAAAGGCGGCTCAGCCCGATTCATTACAGCGAGCCGCCTCTCTTATATCAAAAAGAGGGGGTGGAAAGATGGATTTTCTCAAACGAACCTGGGCCGAAATCCGGCTGGATGCACTGGCGCATAATTTTCGGCAAATTCGCCGGAAGGTGGGCCCGGACTGTAAGATCATGGCAGTCGTCAAAGCCGACGGTTACGGCCATGGAGACCGGCAGGTGGCCCAGGTGTTTCAACGGGAGGGGGCAAACTGGTTTGCCGTCTCCAATATTGAAGAGGCTATGCATCTGCGGCAAGGTGGTATTACCAAGCCGGTTCTGATTTTGGGTTTTACCCCGGCGGATCGGGCAGCACAGCTTTGTGCCAACCGAATCAGCCAGACGGTATTTTCGCTGGATTACGCCAAGGCGCTTTCTGAACAGGCCCAAAAGGCAGGCGTGGAGGTGGATTGTCATATCAAACTGGATACGGGAATGAGCCGGCTGGGTTTTTTGTGCGATCCGGCGCATTTTTCTCAATCGATTGAGCAAATCGGCGAGACGGTTGCGCTGCCCGGACTTGCCTGTACCGGTATTTTTACCCATTTTGCCTGTGCTGACGAGGCCAATGAGGATTCCGACCGGTTTACGCTGGAACAGTTTAGCCGTTATCAAAAAGGGGTGGCGGAACTGGAAAAAAGGGGCGTCCGTTTTTCGCTGCATCATTGCTGCAACAGCGCCGCTACCATGCGTTTTCCCCAAATGCATCTGGATATGGTGCGCCCCGGTGTGATTTTGTACGGCCTGAATCCTACGCCAGACTGCGCCGGGCTGATGGATCTTGTTCCTGCCATGGATTTAAAATCCACTGTCGCCATGGTAAAGCAGGTGGGACAGGGCGCCCAGGTGAGCTATGGGAGGACCTATACAGCGTCTAATGGTACGGTTCTGGCTACGGTTCCCATCGGTTATGCCGACGGATACCGCCGCACACATTCCAATCAGGCCCATATGGCGGTACATGGCAAGCTGGCCCCAGTGGTGGGGACGGTTTGTATGGATCAGCTGATGCTGGATGTGACAGATATTCCGTCTGTCCGTCCGGGTGATCAGGTCACCGTTTTTGGCCGGGATGGGGATTGCTCGGTTCCCATTGAGGATTTGGCTCAGGATGAAAAGAGCATTCATTATGAAGTGATGTGCCTGATTGGAAAACGGGTACCGCGGGTTTACCTGCAAGGGGAAGAGGAGGAATAAAGATGTCTTACCGTTATGATATGATTGATTTGATTGCCGCCCTGATCGGGTCTTTGATTGTGGGCGGGTTTCTGGGCTTGGTGCCCCTGATCTGCGGGCTGGTAAAAAAAGGATTGGCCTGGCTATCGGCGGATTTTTTGCCTGCTTGGGCGGCGGCCTCCTTTTGGGACTGATTTTGGCAGTTCCTATGTGTGTTCTGTTTACGGTGCTGATTTTTGTGACAAAATCCAAAACTGCCGGCATGCCTTACGGACAGTATCCGGGTCAGGCGCCCTATCAAGGGCCGATACGGCAGAATGATCAGCCGCCGGTGCCGCCATCTTTCCCTGCTGAGCAGGAGAAAATGCCTTGGGAGGAAACACAGAAGAAATAAATTCTTGCGGCAAAGATAAAAAAGGGGAACGGTATTAGCCGTTCCCCTTTTTTATCTTTGCCGAGCCGTCTTTACAGCAGATGAAAATTTTGCGGGACTTCTCTTTGCATCAAAAACGGCATAGCCGATTCCAGCATTACGCCGAAACGGGTGTCTCCCCCATAAGAAAAGGTGGTTTTGATGGCGATTTCCACGAACCGGGACGCACGGCTCATGGCGATGGGCAAACTGTCCCCGATCAGGAAAGAGGCAGTCAGGACAGCGGCGAAAATATCACCGGTACCGGGATAGGAGACCGGTACATAGTCACAGGGGACACACCAGTAATAATTGTGCTGCTGGTCGTAGCCGATATTGGCCATGTTTCCCTCTGCCAGTGAAACGCCGGTAATGACGATCTTTTTTGGCCCCTTTTCGCTGAGCCTGGCCAGCATGCTTTTGGCTTGGGCACGAGTCAATGGCATAGGATTATAAGGTTCTCCGAGAAGGATGCAGGCTTCGGTCAGGTTGGGGGTAATGATATCTGCAATCCCCACCAACTCTATCATTCTTCGCTGCATTCCTTCTGTAACGGTGCGATAAGCCCTGCCATGATCTCCCATTACCGGGTCGACTACGGCCAATGCATCGGGGTAGGCCTGGAAGAAAGCCAGACAGTGGTCAATCTGCGCTTCGGAGCCTAAAAAGCCAGAATAAACGCAGGAAAAGTCCAGATTCAGCCGCTGATAATGGCTAAGCGCTTGGGGCAAATAATCGGTCAGATCCTGAAAGGCAACTTCTCCAAATCCGCCGGTATGGGTGGAAAGAATGGCGGTAGGTACCGGACAGGCCTGTACTCCCATAGCGGACAGAATGGGCATAATGACTGTCAAAGAGCAGCGCCCCACGCCGGACAGGTCGTGGATGGCTGCCACACGTTTATTTTGCATATCCATAAAAACAACCGTCCTTTTTTTCATTAAAACCAGTATAGCCCTTGCTGGGAAATTTGGCAAATAAAAGTTGCTTCACTTATATAGAACATGTTATAATGTCCGTAACAGGATACAAAATGCCAATCGTCCCAGACTGAAAAAAGGCGTACAGGGCTGATTCTGCCGGTAAGGGAGCATCCCCATCGGGAAACAGACGGAGAGGAGAAGTCAAATGATAAAAGCGGTTGTGTTTGATATGGATGGTATTATGTTCGATACGGAGCGGCAGGGCCAGGAGGCAATGCTGGCCGTTGGCAAGCAGTTGGGCATGCCGGATATTGAAACGTTCAGCGTGGAGTGCCTGGGAGCTACCGGCGCCAGCATAGCGGTAAATTTTGCCCAGCGCTACGGGCATATGATGACGTCGGAGGAGTTTTGGGGAAAAACCCGCCAGTATCGTAAGGACAGAGGTCAACAGGACGATGTCCCGCTGAAAACCGGTCTTATTGAGCTACTGGATTATCTGAAAGAACATGGGTACAAAATCGCAGTGGCAACCTCTACCAATTATGAAAAAGTAATGCATAATTTTGATGTGACAGGCGTGCAGGGCCGTTTTGACGCGGTGGTTTGCGGCGATATGATTTCCCGCAGTAAACCGGCGCCGGATATCTACCTGCGGGCGGCAGAGCTCTTGGGTGTGGCACCGCAGGAGTGCATGGCGTTGGAAGATTCGCCCAATGGAATCCGTTCTGGTATTGCAGCAGGGATGTATACGGTCATGATCCCCGACATGATCCCCGCAACAGAAGAGCTTTTGGCGATCGCATCCAACAAGGTAGACACACTTTTGGATGTCATGCCCCTTTTAGATCAATTGGGATCACCGGAAATCTGCAAAAAATAAAAAATGGAAATCAAACCCGGAAAATTTTCCGCAGGTGTGATTTTTTTAGCCGCTTAAATGCAAGTATGCCACAGAAGAAAGGATTTCTCTTCCAATTCGCTGCCGCGCATGTTCGGCGGCTGCCGGGGAATACTGCTAGTAAAATCGATAAAGGAGGAATCCCCTATGAGCAAAGGTATGAATTCCCTAGCGGCAGGAGCCGCCGTAGCGCTGGCCGCCGGTACCGCCGTATATCTGTTTTCCGGCAAAAAACGCCGCACGGTAAAGAAACTCAAACGCAGCGCCGGAAAAGCGATGAAAGTTATGGAAGATCTAGCCGGCAACGTGTCCTACATGATGAAATAGTGCCGAAAACCCGCTGTGCAGAGTCCGGCGGGTTTATTTTTTGCAGTCGTATGCATATCTTCCTCGTTTCTATGATGAGCGCTTTGATTGCAATTTTTTAGAAAACACTTGATTAAACAGAGCTTTTATAGTTTAATGTAATATAAGGTATTTTGAGAATTGCAATAGGGGGGCGCCCTTTTTGGCTGTTTTAAATATCGTCCTGGTTGAACCGCAGATCCCGCAGAATACGGGGAATATTGCCAGGACCTGCGCCGCTACCGGTGCGCGGCTGCACTTGGTTGGCCCCTTGGGGTTTTCAGTAGATGACAAAAAGCTCAAGCGGGCAGGTCTGGATTACTGGCACTATCTGGATATCAGCTATTATGACGGATTGAAAGACTTTTTTTCCAAAAACCAGGGCCCTTTTTATTATTTTACCACCAAAGGGCGTCATAATTACAGCGAAGAAGTTTATGCAGACAATGCGTATCTGGTTTTTGGTCGGGAGGACAAGGGCCTGCCGGAAGAACTGCTGCTGCAGCATCCGGATGCGTGCCTGAGGCTGCCCATGAAAGGCGGGCTGCGCAGCCTGAATTTGTCCAATACAGTTGCGGTAAGCGTGTATGAGACGCTGCGGCAGTGGGGCTTTCCGGAACTGGAAAATCAGGGGCAGCTGTCCTGTTACACCTGGCCGGAGGAAACAGACGGCCACGAATGACATATGGAGGACGATTATCCATGGAAAAAATCAAATTTATCACCGATTCTGCCAGTGATATTCCGGAGGAAGAGGCGAGGGCATATGGGATTGAGGTGCTGCCGATCCCTATTGCCATCGACGGAAAGGATTATCATGAGCGGGTGGATTTCACCAATCGGGAATTTTATAAGCTTTTAACCGATGCGGCCCGGATTCCTGTGACAAGCCATATTCCTCATACCCGTTATGCAGAGGTGTACCGGCATGCGGCGGAAGACGGGTACCGCAAAATCATCAATGTAACCATCAATTCCAAGGGATCCAACATGTTTGCTGCGGCGAATATGGGCAGAGATCTGTTTGCAGAGGAATATCCGGAACTGGCCCAAAAAACTCAGATTACGGTGATTGACTCACTTTGCTATACGTATACTTATGGCTATGCAGTAGTGCAGGCGGCAAAGCAGGCGGAAGAAGGACGTTCCTATGAGGAGATCTTGGCGTATCTGGACGATTATTTCAGTCGGGCGGAGACCTATTTTTCTGTTTATAATCTGGATTTTGCGAAAAAGTCCGGCCGAATCAGCGTAGCCGCCGCTTTTGTCGGCGATATGTTGGGTCTGCGGCCGATTATGTCCATTATTGACGGAGAGATTAAAATAATTGAAAAGGTTCGGGGGGACAAAGCGGTGGTTCCCAAACTGGCGCAGATTGCCCAAAAGCGGCGCCGTGGCGAACATACACCGTTTTTTGCCATTCGGGCTGGCCGAGACGAAGTGGGGGAAGAATTGGAAAAAATATTGGTGAAGTCTTTTGGCAAACATGCGGTTTGCCTTGTGGAAGCGGGGGCATCTATTACCATCAATGCAGGTCCCAATCTAGCGGGCTGTATGGTAATGGGAGAGCGCAGAAAATAAGGAGGACTTGGGATGAAGGCGGAAAGACAGAAAAAGATTAACGACCAGCTGGAAAAGAAAAATAATTGCTGTCAGGTTGTGCTGAACGCATTTTGCGAGGATTTCGGATTTTCGCCCGAAAGTCTTTTGCCGTTGGCCGGCGGATTTGGCGGCGGGATGTGCCTGGGAGAGAAGTGCGGTGCCGTCACGGCCATGATTATGGTTGCAGGTTTGGCTTATGGCTCCTTTGACGGATCGGATGCCAAGAAAAAAAACGAACTGAAGGATATCGTAAAAAAACTAAACGGCTGTTTTGAAGCGGAGTTTGGTTCGTCCCAGTGCCGGACGCTGCTGGAAAATATTGGACAGGGAAAATATGATCTATCCCGTACCAAAGAGCAGGGAAAGCGCCCCTGTGCCATTTTTATGGAAAAAGCCTGCGATATTTTGGAACAAGAGATGGGGCTTTAAAAAGAGTAGAAAAAATTTACCATTTGTTATTAAATTTTGTATCTTTAACTCTTGCAAAAGCGTGGCATTTCCGATAGAATAAATACGGATTGTTCATGGATTAACAATCGTAATTTTGGTGCAACTTTTTTACATATTATGAAAGGGTGGTAGAACTATGGGCTATCTGGACAAAAAAACGGTTGACGATCTGAACGTCGCCGGAAAAAAAGTATTGGTTCGCTGCGACTTCAACGTACCGCTGAAAAACGGCGTCATCACTGATGAAAACCGCATTGTGGCGGCTCTGCCGACCATCAAGAAACTGATTGCGGACGGCGGCAAAGTGGTTCTGTGCTCTCATCTGGGCAAACCGAAGGGCGAGCCGAAACCGGAACTGTCTTTGGCACCCGTTGCAAAGCGTTTAAGTGAACTGCTGGGCAAAGAGGTTGTATTCGCGGCAGATGACGAAGTTGTCGGCGCCAACGCGAAAGCAGCGGTTGCGGCGATGAAAGACGGCGACGTAGTTTTGTTGCAGAACACCCGTTACCGCAAAGAAGAGACCAAAAACGGCGAAGAGTTCAGCCGCGAGCTGGCGGCTCTGGTCGACGGCGAAGTATTTGTAAACGACGCTTTCGGCGCGGCCCACCGTGCGCACTGCTCTACCGTAGGCGTAGCCTCTTTTGTAAAAGAAGCGGCAGTTGGCTATCTGATGGGCAAAGAACTCAAATACCTGGGCAATGCAGTTGAAGATCCTGCCAGACCTTTCGTTACCATCTTGGGCGGCGCAAAGGTTGCGGACAAGCTCAATGTAATCGAAAACCTGCTTAACAAGGCGGATACTCTGATCATCGGCGGCGGCATGGCTTATACTTTCCTGGCTGCGAAAGGCTATGGCGTAGGTACCTCTTTGCTGGATGAAGAGAAGATTGGTTACTGCAAGGACATGCTCAAGAAAGCAGAAGAAAAAGGCGTTAAGATTCTGCTTCCGGTGGACTGCGTAGTAGCCAAAGCTTTCCCGGACCCGATCGACGGCGAGATTGAAGTGACTGCTGTGGATGCGGATAAGATTCCGGCGGACGAAATGGGTCTGGATATCGGACCGAAAACCGCTGAGCTGTTTGCAAATGAAGTGAAATCCGCCAAGACCGTTGTTTGGAACGGACCGATGGGTGTGTTTGAGAACCCGACGCTGGCAAAAGGCACCATCGCAGTTGCCAAATCCCTGGCTGAGACCGATGCGATCACGATCATCGGCGGCGGCGACTCTGCTGCTGCGGTCAATACGCTGGGATTCGGTGATAAGATGACCCATATTTCTACCGGCGGTGGCGCTTCTCTGGAATTTTTGGAAGGGAAAGAGCTGCCCGGCATCGTTTGCGTAAACGATAAATAAGTCCAAACCGCAACCGAAAAGGCTGTTCTTTTCCTGCGCATAAGCGAAGAGATGATGGGCACGGAAAATACCGTGTCCATTGTTGCTTTTCCTGAAAAAATAGAAAGAAAAAATTTTTTTCATAAATTACAATAAATCAAAGGAGAAAGCATCATGAACAAAGCAAAAAGGCAGGCGATTATCGCCGGCAACTGGAAGATGAATAAAACCCGTCCGGAGGCAAAAGCTTTGATTGAAGAGCTTAAGCCTCTGGTCAAAGACGCAGACTGCGGCGTTGTGATTTGTGTGCCTTATACCAATCTGGAAACCGCGCTGGAGGCAACCAGAGGCTCCAGCATCAAAGTAGGTGCGGAAAACTGCCACTGGGCAAAATCCGGCGCTTTTACCGGTGAGATTTCGGCAGACATGCTGGCGGAAATGGGAGTAGAATATGTGGTCATCGGTCACTCGGAGCGCCGTCAGTACTTCGGTGAGACGGACAAAACCGTTAACCAGCGGGTTCGCGCCGCGCTGGATGCCGGATTGAAAGTAATCCTCTGCGTTGGCGAACTGTTAGAGCAGCGGGAGCAAGGCATCACTGAGGAAATTTGTGCCATGCAGACAAAAGTGGCGCTGGGCGGCGTTTCCAAAGAGGAACTGTCCCGCATCATCATCGCTTACGAGCCGGTATGGGCGATCGGCACCGGCAAAACCGCTACCGCTGATCAGGCCGACGAAGTCAACGGCTTTATTCGCAGTGTGGTAGCGGGCCTTTACGGCAAAGATGTTGCCGAAGCAATGACGATCCAGTACGGCGGCTCCATGAACGCGAAAAACGCAGAAGAGCTGCTGTGCAAAGAGCATGTGGACGGCGGCCTTATCGGTGGTGCATCTTTGAAAGCAGAGGATTTCTCTATTATCGTAAAGGCTGCTTCCAAATAACCATCCCGCATCATAGAAAGGGGAATCCATATGAAAAAACCTTTGGCATTGATTATTTTGGACGGATTTGGCAATAACCCGTCGGATTACGGCAATGCAATCCACGCCGCCAAAACCCCCAATTTGGATAAATTGTTTGAAACCTGCCCCCATACCCTCATCGGCGCTTCCGGCATGGATGTCGGCCTGCCGGATGGACAGATGGGCAACTCAGAGGTGGGGCATACCAATATCGGCGCCGGCCGGGTGGTGTATCAGGAATTGACCCGCATTACCAAGTCTATTTCAGATGGAGACTTTTTCCAGAATGAAGCACTGTGCGGTGCCGTTGAAAACTGCAAAAAGAACGGCAGTGCCCTGCATTTGATGGGCCTTCTATCTGATGGCGGTGTCCATTCTCACAATAAGCACCTGTACGGCCTGCTGGAACTGGCCAAACGGGCCGGACTGGAAAAGGTGTATGTCCACTGCTTTATGGATGGCCGTGATGTGCCTCCTTCTTCCGGCAAGGAATACGTAGAAGAACTGATGGCAAAAATGAAAGAGATCGGCGTTGGCAAAATCGCGTCGGTCATGGGCCGCTATTACGCCATGGACCGCGACAACCGCTGGGAGCGGGTGGAGAAAGCCTATGCCGCGATGGTATACGGAGAAGGCGAAACCGCTGAGTGCCCGGTCTGCGCCATGGAAAAATCCTATGCGGCAGACGTGACTGATGAATTTGTAGTGCCGGTTGTCTGTGATAAAGGCGGTTGCATTCGCGAAAACGATTCGGTTATTTTCTTCAACTTCCGGCCCGATCGTGCCCGGGAGATCACCCGTACGCTGGTTGATCCGGATTTTGCCGGTTTTGAGCGCCGAAATGGCTTTTTCCCACTGTACTTTGTCTGCATGACCCAATACGATGCGGCGATGCCCAATGTCCATGTGGCATTCAAACCCCAGTCTTTGGCAAATACCTTTGGCCAGTATATTTCGGATCATGGCCTGACTCAGCTGCGGATCGCCGAAACGGAAAAGTATGCCCATGTAACCTTTTTCTTCAACGGCGGAGTAGAGGCTCCCTGTAAAAACGAGGATCGGGCGCTGATTGCTTCTCCCAAGGTGGCTACTTACGACCTGAAACCGGAAATGAGCGCCTATGAAGTTACCGATGAGCTGCTGGCCCGTCTGGACAGCGGCAAATATGATGTGGTTATTTTAAACTTTGCCAACTGCGACATGGTCGGCCATACCGGCGTGTTTGAAGCGGCGGTTTCTGCGGTAGAAGCGGTGGATACCTGCCTGGGCAAAGTGGTGGATAAGATTTTGTCTATGGGGGGCCGGGCACTGATTACAGCGGACCACGGAAATGCGGATCAAATGTATGAGCCGGATGGTTCTCCGTTTACCGCCCATACCACCAATCCTGTTCCGTTGCTGCTAGTAGGAGATGGGACCCATACGCTCAAAGAAGGAGGCCGTTTGGCAGATTTGGCGCCTACCATGCTGGAAATGCTGGGCCTGCCCCAGCCGGCAGAAATGGACGGCAAATCTCTTTTGACGAAATAGATTGTTATTTTAGGGGAATTGGTATATACTAAAGAAAAGCCGGGGGGTTTGGCCCGGTATCGATCAGGACTGACCGGAAGGAGGAAACGATCCGTGAAAAAAGGCAATAACTTTTTATCGTTCCTGTTTGCATTGGTGGCGATTGGCGGTGCTATCGTAGCCGTTTGCGCATACCTGAAGAGCAAAAAGGCCGCAAAAGAGATCCGGGAGGATTTTCTGGCGGATTTGGGCTATGAATTCGATGACAGCGGTTGCTATTGCGGCAGTTGTGAAGAGGATCATTGCTGCGGAGAGTCCCATCCTGATGAGGACTCCTCGAAGGAATCTACGGCAGAATAGTTTTCGGGCAAAAAAGCAGGGGGAATTTTCCCCCTGCTTTTTTATATAAAATTTAATGACCATTGTGCGATATTCAAAGAAAACGCAAAAAATTACAGAGGTGTGGGATAAAATAGGCATAATAAACAGAGAGTGAAAATGAAATTTAACATAAAAATCAATTTACTTATGTAATAATTTTATATATAACAACAAATGCAACAAGGCGTATTTTTTCAGAACAAGTTGGTTTATGTTAAAAAATAACTAACCTTTGATTTTTAGATTGGAAAGGGGATTGGTTGTGGCACAGGCAAATGCGGTGCTGGTAAAGGGCGCCAAGGTGCAAAAAAAGAAAAATCGGAACTCTATCGAGCGAAAGAAAGAACGTACGGCCTATCTGTTTATCGCGCTGCCGTGCTGTACTTTGTGGCTTTCCGAATTCTGCCAACCTTTTTCTCTTTCTTTTTGAGTTTTATGGAGTGGGATCTCCTTTCGCCTGAGAGAGAGTTCATCGGGTTTGAAAACTACATAACGGCTGTTTCTGATCCGACCCTGCAAAAAGTATTTGGCAACACGTTTGCATATGTATTTGTCTGTGTTCCGCTGATGGTGATAATCAGTCTGGTTCTGGCTTTGATGCTTAATCAAATTGTAAAAGGGCGGTCGTTCTTCCGGCTGATTGTATTTATTCCGTATGTGACCAGTGCCGTAGGAATTTCTTATGTTTGGGAATGGATGTTTATGAAAAATGGTGGCGTCATTAACGGGATCTTAAAGTTTTTTGGCATCGCCCCGCAGCCGTTTTTAAACAGTGCAGACCAATCGATTTTTGTAGTAATGTCCAATGTCATCTGGTCGAGTATTGGTTTTAACACCATTATCCTTCTGGCCGGTCTGATGCAGATTCCCCGCACCTATTATGAAGCGGCGGAAATAGACGGGGCATCCGGATGGGAGAAATTTCGTTATATCACGATCCGCCAGTTAATTCCCACTTTAGTCTATGTTACCGTCATGGGTACGATTCGCACCCTGCAGGTGTTCACACAGGTTTACAACATCGCCGGCGCGGAAGGCGGCCCGCTGAAGTCCACGGCCAGCATTGTGACGGAGATTTACCATACGGCGTTCCGCCAGTACAAAATGGGGTTGGCCAGCGCGATCACTGTCATTTTGTTTATTGTCATTATGATTATTACCTTAGTCCAAATGAAAGTTTTGAATAAGGAAACAGATTAAAAGGGGGGCCATGCGGTTAAAGAAAAATGTGAGAATGACGCTTTTATATCTGGCGTTTGTCGTCATCGGCGTTGTAATGGTGTTCCCTTTTATCTGGATGATTGCTACCTTTTTCAAAACAGGAACGGATATTTATTCGCTGAGCTTACTTCCGAAAAATTCACATTGGATAATTATCGCGAAGTGCTTGCCGGATCGGATTTTCCCAGATGGTTTTTAAACAGCTTTCTGGTAGCGGGAATTACGACCCTTTCGGTTTTGGTTTTTGACCCTCTTCTGGGATATGCTTTCTGCAAATACCGTTTCCGCGGAAAAGAAGCCATTTTCACCATGCTTCTTTCCACCATGATGATTCCAACGGAAATGATGATTATTTCCTGGTATATGATGGTCAATCAGTTAGGATGGAACAATACATATTGGTCCATGCTATTTCCCGGACTGAGTTCAGCTTTTGGCATTTTCCTGATGCGGCAGTTTTTCACCGGCGTTCCCGATGAGCTTTTGGATGCAGGCCGGATTGACGGATTGAGCGAATTTGGAGTATATACCCGAATTGCCCTGCCATTGGTCACCCCGGCGCTCAGCGCCTTGGGCATTTTTACCTTTTTGGGGAACTGGAATTCCTTTTTGTGGCCGGTTATCGCATTGGACAGCAAAGAAAAATATACCATTACGCTGGGTCTGGCACAATTTTCTGCGGAGAATGCCAGTCAATGGGAACTGATCATGACCGGTGCGTCGGTGGCAACTATCCCCATCATCATCATTTTCCTGATCTTCCAGAAAAAGATCATTGAAGGCGTGCAGCTGACCGGCGTAAAAGGTTGAGTTTTTTTGTAATCTAGTTGAAAGGAAGGATTGTTATGGCCAGAAAATTCCGTGTCATTGACTCTCACCTGCATTTTGCGGTGAAAAATGAAAACTTGGGAAAGAACTGCCAGGAATATATTGATGAGTTTGGTATAGAAAAGTGGAAAAAGCTCCAGCAGATGAACAAATTCCAGCAGGATCAGTGGAAAAAGGCCTGGGGCTTCCCGGATGCACTTCCCGAATGCGATACCATAGAAGAAACCTGGCAGCTCTGGCTGGATGATCTGGATGCCAAAGGTGTGGAGAAGGCTGTATTTGTAACCGCAGGCGGACTGGCGCAAAGTAATGAGAACATGGCACGCATTGTTCAGTTTGCGCCGGACCGTTTTATCGGATACGCACATCATAACCCTTTTGCCCCGAATGCAGCGGAAAAATTAGAATATGCGATTTCCCAACAAGGGCTGCGCGGTATTAAAATTTTGGGCCCTGCGCTGGATCGGCCGTTAGATGACAAATCTCTTTATCCGCTGTGGCAGGTCGCAGAAAAGCATCAGGTTCCGGTTTTGTTCCATTTTGGTATTATGGGCGCAGCCGGAGGCATTATGGATCATGTCAATATGTCTCCTAAAATCATTCAAAATGTGGCGAAAGCGTTTCCGGACGTCATTTTTATTGTTCCCCATTATGGGTGCAGTAAGGTGGAAGATACCCTGTTTCTATGCTGGGTATGCCCCAACGTATATATTGATACCTCCGGCAGCAATCAGTGGACCCGCTGGATGCCCTACCCGCTGACAACAAAAGACCTGTTCCAAAAATATTATGAAACCATCGGCCCAGATCGAATTTTATTCGGTACAGACGGTTCCTGGTTCCCAAGAGGCTTTGTCAGCGAATATCTGGATGTACAGATGCGCGATTGTGTGGGGCTGGGCTTCAGCGATGAAGATATCCAGAAAATCTTTGCTGGGAGTATTGAGAGGGTATTGGGCCGCTATATGAAATAGCGTCCAAAGAAAAGGATGAAAAATTTTGAAAAACAGCTCCGTAAAACAAAATAACCGCAGCGATATTCTGTTGGTTATCATGGCCAGACAGCCGGTGTCCCGAAAGCAGGTATCAGAGCTTTTGGAAATTTCTCCTGCGGCAGTAACTAACATTGTTGACGAACTCATCAGCAGCGGGCTGGTGGTAGAAGGTGCCTTTGGAGAGGCCTCCGCCCGTGGGGGCCGGCGTCCCATTTTTCTGCGAATCTGTGAGGAAGCAGGATTGGTGCTTACAGCTGCTTTCCGTCTGCAAAATGCGTGGATATCAGTTTGTAATCTGATGGGAAAGGAACTGTTTTCCCGTTCTTATGCGGACTTTTCTTTTGACGGAATGCCGCGGCTTTTTCAAACGCTGTCCGCCGATACGGCGCAGCTGATCGAGCAGGCCGGTGGCCGCGAGCGTTTTGTCGGGGCGGGTCTGTCGATACCGGGAACAGTGGAGAACAACCGTGTCCTTTATTCTCCGGAATTGGGCTTGGTAGACTGTGATTTGGCGGCAGTTCTGCAAAAAGAACTGCAAATGCCGGTTTATATCGATAAAGATGTGTACCTCAATGCGCTGGGTGAAAATTGGATGGGGGCCGGATGGGATTATTCTGATTTCGTTGTTGTTATCATCGGCACCGGTATCGGTTCTGCCATTATTATCAATAACCGGATCTATCGTGGCCATTGCAGTATGGCTGGAGAAATCGGCTACATGATTACCGGACGGGATGCGTTGGAAAACGGACCTTATACGCTCACGGATTTCGGGTATTTCGAAAAAACAGCTTCTTTGCGGACTTTGAAAACGCAGACCAGCATGCCTTTTCATCAGATTGTGTCTGAGGCGCAGGCTGGCAATCAGGAGCTGAAAAACCGGATATTTGAAAATGCTGATCAAATTTGTCTTGGCTTGGGCAGTGTCATCAGCCTTTTAAATCCGCAGGCAATTATTCTGCACGGCAGCTATGCGGCGGCAGAGCCTCTGCTGGCGGATTACATGCGGGAGCGCTTGCGGAATTTAACCCCCGTTCCCTGTGACGTCAAGTTTTCTAAATTGGGGGATCGGGCCCTGCGTTACGGGTGTGTGGGAAATATCTGGCAAAAGAAACATCAGATGCAGTTTTTGCCGCGGCATTGAACAGGAGAAAGAGGTGTGTTTCATATGATTACCCGTGAAAGTGTGCAGGCGGCGGACGGAATGTCCTTTCCTGGAATCAGCTTTCAAAAAAACGCGCTGAAACCGATTTTCGACCTGCAAAAAGTATATTATTACCGTGTATTTATTGAGGTGACGAAAGCGCATGTGGTCATGCTTCGAGAACAAGATCTGATGACAGAGGATGAATGTGCGCTGATTTTGTCCACCATGTTGGATCTGGAAAAACTGCCGATTGAAGAATCCGAACACAATCCGGCATATGAGGATTTGTTTTTCCTGTTTGAAAAAGAGCTGGAGAACCGGATCGGCTCCGATCTTGCCGGAAAAGTGCATACGGCCCGCAGCCGCAATGATATTTGCGTAGGTGAGTTTCGGATGGTATTGCGTGAGCAGCTGGTAAGATTGGCGGAAAAACTCAATCTCTTCCGAGAATCACTGTTGTATCTGGCAGGAGAGAATCTGGAGACAGTTATGCCGATGTATACTCACACGCAGCCGGCACAGCCGTCCACTCTGGGGCATTATTTATTGTCTATGGCAGATGTCATGCAGCGGGATTTCCAGTGACTGATGGCGGCAGAAAAACAGTAAACATGAGCCCCTTTGGGGCGGCTGCGATTACGACTACCGGCTTTCCTATTTCCCGTGAATGGGTTTGCGAGTTGCTGGGCTTTTCTTCCTTTTGTGAAAACTCTTACGATTCTATCGCAGCTAGCGACCATATGACCCAGTTTGCTTCGGTTATGATGACGATGGCGATCAACCTGTCACGGTTTATGAAGGATATCCTGGATTGGTGTACCATGGAATTTGCTTTCTTGCGCCTGACAGACCCTTATGTTCAAATCAGCAGCATCATGCCGCAAAAGCGCAATCCGTCGTCGCTGGAGCATTGCCGACCGATTTTAAGCAAAGCGTTGGCGGAAGCACAGGCGGTTTTCACCGTGCAGCATAACACGCCGTACGGTGACATCGTAGATTCAGAAGAAGATCTGCAAATTCACCTGTATGACGCGGTATCCTATCTGAGCCGCGCGCTGGAGATCATCACCAATGTGCTGGCGACGATGCAGATCAACAAAGAACTCCTGCACAAACGCGCGGGCGAGAACTTTATCACCGCCACCGAATTGGCAGATACTTTTGTGCGGGAAGGGGGACTGACTTTCCGCAAGGCGCATAAGCTTACCAGTACGATTGTCCGCCGCCTGTATGCCGAAGGCAAGGACGCGGCAGATATTACGGAGGAATTCTGTGAGGAAATCTCCAAAGAGGTGCTCGGTTATCCGGTGGATCTCTCCGATGAGGCAATCCGAACGGCGCTGGATCCTGTTCATTTCGTCGCTATTCGCGACCGCACTGGCGGACCGGCCTTGTCTCAGGCATCCCGAATGCATCGGGAACGTCTGGCTGTATTGCAGCAGGAACAATGCCAGCTGGAAAAAATTCGCGGTGGATACCGTTCGGCCCATGAAAAATTGACAGAACAGGTGGAGAAGCATTTGAAAAAGGACTGAGAGCCATGAAATTAGGTATTGACGTAGGGGGGCGAAGACAAAGGTTGCCGTATTGGATGATCAGAATCATCTGATGGCGGCGAAGTCCTATTCTACGGTGACGGAAGAGCAGCCATTTTTAAAGTTCTTAACCGATCTGATCCGGGAGAAATTGAGACAATGGCCCCTTATCTCCCAAATCGGCATTGGGATTCCCGGTACGGTGGATACAGAAGCCGGCGTGGTGGTTTGGTGTCCGGCGCTGAAAGTAGAAAATTTTGCGCTGTGCCGGGTTCTGCAACAAAGCATTTCACTTCCGGTTTGTGCGGATAATGATGTCAATGCCTGGGCTTTGGCGGAAGGGGTCATCGGCAGCTGCCAGGAGGAAACGGACTATGTGCTGGTCACAGTCGGCACCGGCATCGGCGCGGGAATCGTGCTGAACGGGTCCCTTTACCGGGGCAGCCATTTTGGGGCTGGAGAAATTGGCTATATGGTTCAAGAGCGGGATCTGTCCACTCCCTGTCCCAGCCGGCGGGAGTTCGGTGCATTTGAGCGGCGAGCATCTGCGATTGCCGTGAGCAACCGGTATCGGGAAAAAACGGGGCTGTCCATGGATACCCGCGAAATTTTCCGCCTGGCACAACAGCAGGAGGACCCGATTGCCAAACAGATCGTCGACAGACAGATTGATGCGCTGTCAGTTGGCCTTGCCAACATTATCTGTCTGCTGCAGCCTTCTAAAATTGTCATTGGCGGCGGTCTGGCGAACGAGGGGGAATACCTTCTTGATCAGCTGCAAAAAAGGATTCGGCGCCTGATTCCGGGGGAAACGCCGATCGTGCTATCCGATGGTGGAAAATGGGGCGGTGCCATTGGTGCAGCGTTGATGGCGTCCACCCATCCTGTTTCTATTCCTGCGGCGTGCGCAGAGGAAAATATACATTATATCTGAACAGAAAAGAGGTAGTATCATGAAAAGAATCATCGCATTGTTGCTGGCGGCTATTCTTTGCACCGCGTTGTTCGGGGCTGCGGACAAACGCCTGCTAATTCTACGCCGGCAGAAGGTTCGTCCGGCGGTGGAGACAATGGCGAAGAAGTTGTCATTGAGTATTGGCAGTATTTCTATGAGTCCAAAGTCAATCTGATCGACGAACTGATCAAAGAGTTTGAAGCGGAAAATCCCGGCATCAAAGTTGTCCATCAGAATTTCCCTTATGACAATTACGAGCAAAAACTGGCGGCAGCGATTGCGACCGGTAAAGGACCCAATATTATCAATATTTTCTACAGTTGGGTTCCCCAATATGTGAAATCCGGCGTATTGCAGGAGTTGCCTACCGATGTATTTGACCCGGCTGAAATGGATAAGGAATTTTCTCCCATGATCCAGACCAACAAAATTGAGGGTAAATATTATACGATTCCTACGGCAGTCCGTACCTCCGCTCTGTTTTACAACAAGGACCTGCTAAAAGAAGCCAATATGACCGAAGCGGATATTCCCACCGAGCTGGAGAAATTCGCAGAAGTAGCAGGAAGCCTGGCCCAGTGGGATGGCGAAGAAATTCTGGTAGAGGGCTGTACCTGGCAACCTACCGGTCAGTACCATTCTTGGCTGCGTCCGGTCTTGATGAATCAGTTCGGTGGTAAGCCTTTAAGCGACGACTACAAAACAGCACAGTGGGATTCCCCCGAATGTCAGGCGGCATTCGACTATTTTATCGATCTGAATACCAAATATAAAGTAGGCGTAGACAAATTTATGAATGCGGACGCGGATGCGTTTGCGGCGGGCAAAGCGTATTTCCACATTGATGGATCCTATCGTGTGGGTACCTATAAAAACCAGATTGACAGCTTTGAATGGGGCGTTGTTCCGCTGCCGATGAAAGACGGCGTAAAAGGTTCCTGCGGTACTTTCTGGACCAATGGTATCACCGCGAATACCACTGGTGTCCAGCTGGATGCCAGCGTGAAGTTTCTTCAGTTCTTGACCAGCGAAGACGCGATGAAGCGCTGGACCGAAGAGGTTGGCGAGGTTGGCGCCCGCGTTTCTATCACAGAAGATGAAGAGTTGACAAAAGATCCCATCATGAAACCTTTCATTGATGCACTGCCTTATGCAACTTCTTACTTCTACGTCAGCGAGAGCGACGACCGCCAGATTTTGGTAGATGCGATCGATAAGGTAATTCTGGAGGGCGTTGATAACAAAACGGCGCTGGCAGAAGCCAATCAGAAGGTGCAGGCTCTGCTGGATGATTATTGGAACAATTAACTGCACAAAATTGCCAGTTTATGTGTGGTTCTCCAAAGGGTTCCTTCTGAAAAGAAGGAACCCTTTTATTTGAGAAGGAGAGAAATAGCTATGAAAATCATTTATGCGCCGGATTATGAAACGCTCAGTCGTAAAGCAGCACAGCTGATTGGTGCATAGGTTTTGTATAAGCCGGACAGCCTTTTAGGGTTGGCTACTGGTTCTTCCCCGGTTGGTGCTTACCGGTATCTGGCTCGGTGGTATGCTTCCGGCGATTTGGATTTTGCCCAGGCCCGATCCGTTAATTTGGACGAATATTGTGGATTGGATGCTTTCCATGAGCAGAGCTACCATTGTTTTATGAAGCAAAATCTGTTCAACGCTGTGAATTTTCGCGCTTCCTGGCTTCCAGACGGCTGTGCAAAAGACCTGCCGGGCGAGTGCGAGCGATATGAGGCTGTCATTGCTGAACACGGCCCCATCGACCTGCAGCTGTTGGGCATTGGACATAATGGGCATATTGGTTTTAACGAGCCATCGGAACAATTTGTCCCGCAAACACATTTGGTGCAGCTTTCTCAGGAAACGATCCGGGCAAATGCCAGATTTTTTGCCAATGCCGGACAGGTACCTAAACAGGCGATTACCATGGGAATTGCTTCGATTTTGCAGGCGAAAAAATCCTCTTGCTGGCCGGAGAGGGAAAAGGGGAAATTCTCCGGCAGGCGCTGACCGGACCGGTCACGCCATGGATACCGGCTTCGGTATTGCAGTTGCACCCGGATGTAACGGTAGTCACAACTTCCGACGTATTTTGAAAAAGCTTCCGCCTGCATGACGCACAGGCGGAAGCTTTTGATCGTATATGGAACCGATAAAGAAAGAGCAAAACTTTTAGTTTAAAATGGCGGTCACTTCGTCCAAGCTGGGCAACGCAGGAATGGAGCCCTTGCGGGAAACGGTGATGGATGCGGCAGCAGTGGCGAATTGAGCAGCCTCGACAATCTGCCCGGGGGAAAGTTCGTCCAGCGAGGAAAACGAATCTTGCAATAACCGGTGAAGGAACGCGCCGAAGAAAGAGTCGCCCGCCGCGGTGGTGTCCACTGCGGAAACCGGTATAGCATCGAGGTGGCAGCAGTCGCCGCGCAACAAAACGGAACACCCTTTGGCACCCATGCTCATTAAAACCAGAGGAATTTTAAATTCTTCCTGTAGTGTCCGCGCACCATCCAGCGGATTTTGGCAGCCGGAGAAAAAGATTGCTTCCTCGTCTGACAGCTTCAGAATATCACAAAGCCCCATAGCCTTTCGGCCAAGCGCCTTGGCTTCCTCCATATCCTCCCATAAACAGGGGCGCAGATTCGGGTCAAAAGCCCGAAGTACCGGAGTGCCGGCCAGCTTGAATAGTGAGTAAAAAACGGCCGCGCGGGTCGGATCTCGTGATAGGGCAACGCCGCCAAACAGATAGACCCGGCTTTGGGCAATTTGGCTAAAGGGCATATTTTTTACGGTGAGCAGGGTATCCGCTCCCGGCCGGCGGTAAAATGTAAAGTCCCGGTCGCCGTTTTCGGCCAGCGTGACAAAAGCCAGTGTGGTGTCTGCCCGGCTGGTAACAGCCAGATGGGTGCGGTCAATCCCCAGCTTATCCAACTGGCTGGCACAAACGCGGCCAAAGGCGTCGTCACCGACCATACCAATAAAAGCGGTCCGGCTGCCGAGTTTGGCGGCCTGTGCCAAAGCGTTGCAGGGGGCGCCTCCTACGGTACCGGAAAACTGCAGATTCCCAGTATCAACCAGGTCAATCAAAATTTCACCGGCGGCAATGATATCAAACATGTGAAAACTCCTTTATCTGTTTTTTGGGGATATAGGTGCTGTGCAGAACAGTGGTGCGTGCGCAGGCTTTGGGCCGTTGTATTTGTTCCAGCAGCTGCTGGCCAGCCATTCTCGCCATTTCTTCGGTGGGTTGGGAGACCTGCGCAATTTTTTCAGTGCGATAGCCATACCAGTCACTGCCGGAAAAACCCAGAAGCTCTACGTCAGTTCCCACCTGTAAATGATGGATATTCAGATATTTTAAGGTTTCCAGCGCAATACTGTTGTTGGAGACCACAATCGCCGTGCATTTTTTTCTCATCAGATCCTGGGCACAGAAATAAGCGGTTTTGGTTTGAGGGTGAGCATAAGCAATCAGAGAATCCCCAATGGGGAGATGGTAGTCCCGTACAGCAGCACGATAGGCGTCCAGCCGTTCGATGGAATAAGCGATGTGAATTTGATCTGCAATGTAGCCAATTTGGGTGTGTCCCTGCCGGATTAAATCCTCTACTCCTTGGTACAGTGCTGTATAGCTGGATACGACCAAAGTAGGATACGGACAGTTCTTTAGCGGATGGTCAATAAAAACCATAGGAAAATCCCGTGGAATGCAAGGGGCAATCTGTTGGTAATCGGCACAGGAAGATTGGACCACCAGCCCATCTACCAGCCCGGAGGCCAAAAGTTTTAACTGCTCCGCCTCCCGTTGCGCAGATGCTTTGGTATTGGAGACAATCAGATGTACTTTGGCAGGAGCCAGCACCTCTTCCAGCTGTTTTAGAATCAAAGAAGACCGGCTGTAAGACAGATCTGGCACCAGCATGCCTACCAGGCCCTTCCGGCCTTTTTTAAAGTTGCGGGCAGTGATATCTGGCGAATATCCCAATGCTTGGATAGCCTGTTCTACTTTATGGGTCGTTTCAGGGGATACGTAGCGGGTGTGATTGATAACATGAGAAACTGTGGCAATGGAAACGCCGCTGGCCTTTGCCACATCGGTAATTTTAACTTTTATCATATGCTTCCTTTACGTAAAAAACAATTTTTGCGTAAATTTATTATAAATCTTTCCCTGTCAAAAGTCAAAACCGCTTCTACCTGCAAAAAGTTTGCTTTTATCAGATGACATAACGATTCCATATCCTGTACCTTCCATTTTAATTCCACAATTTTCTTTCATTTCACTTCCACATCTAATACATTCTCTCACTTTTTATCTCCCATCTCCAGTTCATCTCTACATTTACTTTCCCATCTTTTCCGCTTCAATCAACACATAGTAAAATTGATGAGGTCATCACTTGTCAGTCCAAATGTAAAAGGGGGGCAAAAAACCTGTTTTTTGCGAATTTTTGCACAAAAAATCAGCCTTTTCTTCCCTTTTTAACCGGTGTTTTATTTTGACTTCACTAAAATTTTTAGTGTCTGGATTAGACTTTCGCAGTCATCGTCCCGCAGAGGCGATTCTCCGTAATAAACAGTGTTATAAGTTTCGGTCACGCGGGAAAAGGGACTCTGGGGCATACGGGTCAGCGACTTATTGAGAATTTCCAGCGTAGTGTCCGCCGGAGTGAGGGGTGCTCCATGGATACGCAGCCAGGTGAGAATCATCCCGTATCCCTCCGGCAGAAAGGTGTTGTCTGGTGGGTTTTCCAAAAACGTGCGGCAACGCCGCTGCCAGATGCGCAGAGAAGGCAGCCCTTCCGCTGCCGCAGGCACTTCGCCCGGGCTATGTTCCAGCTCTTCTACCGTATCCACATAATATTCATAAGATGCGGACATGGATTTTCCTTTGCCGGCAGGGGGGGAGAACAGAGCTTTCAGCAGCCGCCAGACAGCCGAAACTATTTTTTGGATGGTTACCCAAATTTGCCGCCGAAGAGAGAATAAAAACAAGAGGATGAGCAGTAAGGCCAACCATTGGAAAAGGACATTGATAAAAGGAGTGGAAGCTGCTTCCTGCGCTTGGCCGAAAACGGGCAGCGTAGACACTTGGGGAAGCGGTTTGTCCGGTTGTGCCGGACGGGCCAAAAGCCAGATGATAAAACGGAAGAAAAGCACGAAAATATATAAAAAGGAGGTCAATACTCTCAGAAGAAATTTCACGATGTACCAAATGGGGGTTTGAAAGAAAAGTCCCAACACAACCAGCACAAATCCGGCGCAGATCAAAAGCAGATTGTATCGGCGCATGCCGGCGGGGAGCATGGACAGATCATAATGACGCCGTCCCATCAGCCTCTCGATATTGGACTGATTGCTGATGATCGCATACAGCAGAATAAAGATCAGAAAACTAACGATCAGCAAAACCGGATCGCAGTCCATGCCGAAATACGCCTTGCAGAACCAGACGATAACCGCCGCCAAAAAGTAAGCGACCATCGTGAGGGACAAAAAGCTGGTACCGATTAACTCATCGAAAGGATGGGTAGCAAAATACATGCCGACTACATAAAACACCAGGCAAAGGACAGCCAGCGCCAGATGAAAAATATTTTTTTCCATCAGATACCAACAACCTGCAGTAAATCCAGCGGCTGGCGCCGCCGCCAGCAAAAGTGTGATTGCCCGTACTGGAGGATTTTTCATCCGATCCAACAGCCATCCGATGAAAGCGCCCAGCGCACCAGACAGCAGGACAATTCCCAATCGAGGCAAGGATAATGGCGCGGACAGCCGGCCGGTAAGGGATACCTCCAAAATGGCGAGAAGCGGATAAGACAAAAGCAGGCCGTCTAACAATGCGGCGGTGCGCAGAAAAAAGAGCATGGATTTCACGATGTCTTTCCCTCCTTTTTTTCGCTGCCGCGAAGGGTAAAAAGAGAATAGGAATAATCTTCAAAGTCACTGGAAACTGTTCTTCCGCAGACGAAAATAGATACAGCGGTGCCCCGGCGCGCCCTGTCCCGCGCAAAGGCCTTGAGGCCGTCATCAAGATAGGTGCTGACCAAAATCAGTTGGGAAGCGGACAAAAATGCGGCGTCCTCCTGCAAAAACAGGTCGATTTTTTTGGCGTCGCCCACCGATAACCGGGCCAGCGTACGCGATTGTTCTAAAGCAAAAGATATTCCCCAGGATTCAGCGGTGCGGACAGGCTGGCGAGTGAGAGCGTCGATTCCATTGCAAAAAAAGCAAAAGGGGGTATCCTCTGCCGCAGATGCGCCAAACAGATAGGCGCAGAAACGGATACAGTCCTCCAGATCGGCGTCCCCATCCATGGAACCGGATTTCCCCGGGCGCTGCTGGACGTTAAGCAGAATGGACAGATTTTTGCGGGAAGTGTACTGGTCTTCAAAGACCATCAGTTTTCCCTCTCGGGCAGTGGCGTTCCAGTGGATTCGGTTCATGGGTTCCAGCCCGGTGTATTCCCGCACGCCGGCAACATAAAAAGGATCGGCCAAAAGTTGCCGGCGTACCACGGTATCCCCGTTCAGATACTGAGGCGGACAAGCCAGCTCGTTATTTTCCAGCGGCCGGGGCAGAACGGTCAGGCAAGCGTTAACCTGAACAGAATGGGAAAAACTGGAGAACCCCAGCAAGTCGGAACCGACTAGATCCACCCGGCGAATTTCAAAAACGCCGCGCTTGAGACAGCGGACTTTCCAGGTGCGGGAAACCTTCTGATAGCTTTTCAGCGTGAAAAAACTGGGAACATACCGCCGATCTCCCACTACCTCTGATTGAGAACCGGCGTATTCCAGCCAACGAGAGGTGGAAAGTTCCGATTTCAGCCAGGGCAGGGGCAACCATTTGCGGTTGGAGACGATTTCTACCAGTCCGACTTCGTCCCCTTCCATTACCTCATCTTTTGTGAAAAAACAAGTGTATTCAAAATGGCGAAAGCTGTTTTTGGCAAACAAAATCAACTGGGATACCAAAAGAACAATCACCATAAAGAGAATGGCAACAAATTCCATAAGTTCCTCCTAACAAGAGGGATTGATTTTTTACTGTTGTTCCACCGGTGCAGGCGTTTGGACAAGAATTTCGCTAAGACACTCTTTTGCCACGTCATCCGCCTGTCCCATCTGATACCCCCGGCAGATGATGCGGTGAGCGGATATATCCAAAAAGACAGACTTAACGTCGTCCGGCAGGACATAATCCCGCCCCTGCATAGCGGCTTTCGCCTGAGAGGCGCGCATCAGAGCAATGACGCCGCGAGGGCTGATTCCCAAGCGAATTTTTTCATGGCGGCGAGTGGCGCCGGCCAACGACACTATGTAGGCGGCAACCGGCTGGCTGACCCGTACCTGCGCCACCTGTTTCTGTACTTCTAGGATATCCTGTCCCGCACAGACAGGAGCCAAGGAATTCAAAGGAGATTGCAGCTGGTAGGCGGTGAGCATGGCCCGCTCCTGCTGGGCGTCTGGATATCCCAGGGAAAGCTTCATGAAAAAGCGATCCAGCTGTGCTTCCGGCAGCGGGAAAGTACCTTGAATTTCCACCGGGTTCTGGGTGGCGACCACCAAAAACGGCTGGGTCATAGGGTAGGTCACGCCATCCACTGAACACTGGCGTTCTTCCATACACTCCAGCAGGCTGGACTGGGTACGGGGAGTGGCGCGGTTGATTTCATCTGCCAAGAGAATGTTGGTAAAGATAGCACCGGGGCGGAATTGAAACGCCTGCTCCTTTTGGTTGTAGTAGTTGATGCCGGTGAGCTCCGACGGAAGCAGATCCGGCGTAAACTGGATCCGCTTGAAGCTGCAATCCAGCGAGCGGGCCAGCGCTTTGGCCAGTGTGGTCTTGCCGGTGCCGGGGATATCCTCCAGCAGAATATGTCCGCCACAATATAAGCACAGCAGGATCTTTTCGATTTCCTCCTCCTTACCCATAATCACTTTGCTAATGTTTTCTTTTAAAACAGCGGTCAAGCTGCTCAGTTGTGCCATATCCATAAAAAGCCTCCTTCATTGCGTCTGAAACAGGAAACGGGATTGATTAAAAAAAGGATAGCACATAAAAAACAAAAATGCCAGTTTTTTCAAAAGATTGGATAGAATTTTTATTGCTTTTTACAAATCCGTTCGGCGAATGGCGGCAGTTTCTGCAAATAAAAAGCCCCGGCATTTGCCGGGGTAGAAAAACTATTTTTGCTGGCAGGCGGCCTTGATGAATTCCCTGAACAGCGGATGTGCGCGGTTGGGGCGGGACTTGAATTCCGGATGGAACTGTACGCCGACGTAAAACGTGTCGCGGGTGAGCTCCACGGCTTCTACCAGCCGGTTATCCGGCGAGGTGCCGGAGAAGATCATACCATGTTGGCAAAACGCGTCGCGGTAGCGGTTGTTAAACTCATAGCGGTGACGGTGCCGTTCCTGCACTTCGCCGCAGCCGTAGGCCTTTTCCAGGAAGGTGCCAGGGTGGATTTTACAGGGATAAGCACCCAGGCGCATGGTACCGCCTTTGGGAAGATTGCCCTGTTGGTCGGGCATCAGATCGATGACCGGGTCCGGCCCATCGGGTTTGAATTCGCTGGAGTCTGCTTCGAAAAGGCCCAGCACGTTGCGTGCAAATTCAATTACCGCGATCTGCATGCCCAAGCAGATTCCCAGATAGGGGACGTCGTGCTCCCGGGCATATTTGGCGGCGATAATTTTGCCCTCAATACCCCGCTGGCCGAATCCGCCGGGAACCAGAATACCGTCACAGTCGGACAGATATTCCTCGACGGTTTCGTCGGTAACCAGCTCAGACTGCACCCATTTGATTTGGATTTCGGCATTGTTTTCGTAGCCCGCATGGCGCAGGGATTCGGCTACTGACAAATAGGCGTCGTGCAGCTGGACATATTTGCCAACCAGTGCGATTTTGACCTTTTTATCGCAGCTGCGCACCCGGGAGAGCAGCTGCATCCATTCGCTCATGTCAGGGGCGGGGCAGTCCAGATTTAGTTCGCGGCAGACGATATCCGAAAGGCCGCTTTGCTCCAGCATCAGCGGCGCTTCATATAGTACCGGGATCGTCCGGTTTTCGATGACGCAGTCAATCGGTACGTTGCAAAACAGGGAAATTTTGCGTTTGATTTCATTTTCCAACGGTTCATTGCAGCGGGCGATGATGATGTTGGGCATAATGCCCAAGCCCTGCAATTCCCGCACCGAATGCTGAGTAGGCTTGGATTTGTGTTCGCCGGAACTTTGGATATAAGGGATCAGCGTGACGTGCATGAACAGACAGTTCTGACGGCCAATTTCCAGCGACACCTGGCGGATCGCTTCCAGAAAAGGCTGACTTTCAATATCGCCGGTAGTGCCGCCGATTTCGGTGATGACCACGTCTGCATCGGCCTTTTTGCCCACAGCGTAGATAAAATTTTTGATTTCATTGGTAATATGCGGGATTACCTGAACCGTTTCACCCAGATAGTCGCCGTTACGTTCTTTGGTCAGCACATTCCAGTACACCTTGCCAGTGGTCAGGTTGGAAAATTTGTTGAGGTTTTCGTCAATAAACCGTTCATAATGGCCCAGATCCAAGTCGGTTTCAGCGCCGTCTTCCGTGACGAACACCTCCCCGTGCTGGTAAGGGCTTATCGTGCCGGGATCTACATTGATATACGGATCCAGCTTTTGGGCGGCGACCTTCAGCCCTCTGGATTTGAGCAGGCGGCCCAGAGAGGCTGCAGTAATGCCCTTGCCCAAACCGGATACAACGCCGCCGGTTACAAAGATGTATTTGGTCATCATTTTCATTCCTTTCCATAGGATTTTGATTTCTGTTTGCCTTTCGGTGAAAGGGTTATGATTCATAGGTCTTCAGGATATTCAAAGCCACCTGAGGGCGGGTCAGCCCCAGATCCATCGCCTGTTTTTCAATGTAGCGGTGGGCTTGCGGTTCGGTTAGTTTCAAATATTCGATCAGCACTGCTTTGGCGCGGCTGATCAGCTGCAGTTCCTCCAGTTTGGAGTGCAGTTTTCGGTTTTCCTGCAAAAGCTCTGAGAGACGCGCACTGGTGGAAAGCCCCAGATAGACCGACTGAACGAAAAGAGGCTGGGAAAGAGGTTTGGACACCACCAGGATACCACGTGGCAGGCAGCGCTCTAACAGGCATTGGGCCGAATCCTGCGGACATAAAAGCAGAATCCCGCTGGAGGTGGACTGTGCCGCAGTTAGTGCGAAAGCCTCCATATTTTCTCCGTGGAAAGGCAGATTGATAATGACCAGACGAAAAACCTCTCGGGACAGAAGTGCCTGTGCCTGCTGCAGTTGGGATGCCCGGACAATTTCGGCCTGCAGAAAGCGGTTGAGAAGCGTCTGCAGCGTCTGCGCGCTTTTTTCCTTTTCACAGACCAACAAGATGCGGTTCATAGTGGCCCCCCTTCTCAAATAGATTTCGCCGACGATTTTATAAAAAAGCGCCGGCGAAAGGAATCTTTCGTGGGGGATCAATGCATGTCGATATAAGCGTCGCGGTCAGGGCCGACAGATACGTAACGGATTTTACAGCCAACAGCCTTTTCCAGATAAGCTACGTAGTCCAGCGCCTCTTTTGGCAGATCCTCTTTTTTGCGGCAGCTGCTGATGTCGCAGTGCCAGCCGGGAACATACTCGATTACCGGCTTTGCCTCGTTCAGATGGTCTCCAAAGGGAAATTCGTGGGTGATGGTGCCGTTCACGTCGTAAGCGGTGCAGACGGGAATCCGATCGAGGTAGGACAGAACATCCATTTTGGTCAGAGCCAGCTCGTCTGCGCCTTGCATGCGAACGCCGTAACGGGAGGCGACTACATCAAAAGGACCGACTCGTCTGGGCCGCCCGGTGGCGGCGCCGTATTCTCCGCCTGCTTCCCGCAGAGCCTCCGCCTCTTTTCCAAATAGTTCACAGGTGAATGGGCCTTCTCCCACGCAGGAGGAGTACGCCTTCATAATACCGATGCACAGATCCAGCTTTTTGCCAGGGATGCCAGCGCCGATGGGAGCGTAGGCAGAGATAGTGGAAGAAGAGGAAGTAAAAGGATAGATGCCAAAGTCGATGTCCCGAAGCGCACCCAACTGCGCTTCGAACATAATGCTTTTCCCGTTTTGGATTTGCTCGGTTAAATAAACGCCTAAATCGCAGACATGATCCTTCAGCTGGCCGCCATAGGTTTCCAGCCAGCTGATGATTTCGTCGTAGGAGATGTGGTCGGCTTTGTAGCCGTCGTGGATCAACAAATCTTTCCATTCCACAATGCCGCGCAGCCGTTTCTTCATCGCTTCCGGATAGAGCAGATCGCCCATGCGGATACATTTTTTCAGATATTTGTCGCCGTATACTGGCGCGATGCCCCGACGGGTGGAACCGTACTTGGCGTCGCCCAGGCGATCTTCCTCCAGTCCGTCCTGCTGCACGTGATAAGGCAGGCAGATAATGGCCCGGTCGCTGATTTTCAGGTTATTCGGCGTAATGGAAATGCCCGCCTGACGCAGCCGGTCGATTTCGCCGCATAAATGCTGCAGATCAATGACCATGCCAGGACCCATGACATTGACGACATCCGGACGGAGGATTCCGGAGGGGAGCAGGTTCAGAATGAACTTGCCCAAATGGTTCTGCACGGTGTGACCGGCGTTGTTGCCGCCTTGATAACGAGCGACAATATCGTAATTTTCTGAGAGGAGGTCCACCATACGGCCTTTGCCCTCGTCTCCCCAGTTGATACCAACGATTGCTGTTAACATAAAAGTTTCTCCGTTCTGCCGGTGTGCGGCGAAAGATCGCGGTCGGGCTTAAACCCCCCGTAAAAAGAGTGAAGGTGCCCAGAAAAGCGGCGTCCCAATGCTGCCGTTTTCATGAACACCGTCATTCAACGCTACTATTATAGAGAATGGCTTTTTGGATGTCAAGAAAAAATCGGTAGATTGTATACAAAATTTTTTCGGTGAATGAAAGGCGGAGAAAAGCAAAAAAAATATCGGTAAAAGACGAATTTTTATGAAAAAAAACAAATTTTCTCCATCGGGTTGACAAACACATTCGTCCGGGATTATAATGCGGACATCGGAAAACGGCAAAGGCGCTGTGGATGAAAAGTCCATGGTGCCTCTTTTTTATGGCCTTGCAAAAAACAGACCAGCCGGCGGGGCAAAGTGCTTGGTTGGCAGTTCGCAAAGGGGTTTGCCATAAAAGAAGCGGCAGGAGGATTGCCCTTTGCTACTTTTGTTTTCCATCATGAAAAACCATATTGGTCTGCAATCAGGAGGTAATGATGATGAAAGAGATCCCCGAAATGTTTGGCAGCCTGGTATTTGGAGACGCAGTGATGCAGCAGCGTCTGCCCAAAGAAACCTACAAAGCGCTCAACCGTACTATCGCGCAGGGACGCAGCTTGGATCCGTCAGTGGCCAATGTGGTGGCCAACGCGATGAAGGACTGGGCGATTGAAAAAGGCGCGACCCACTTTACCCATTGGTTCCAGCCGATGACCGGCGTAACGGCGGAAAAGCACGACAGTTTCATTTCCCCGACCAGCGACGGTCGGGTTATTATGGAGTTTTCCGGCAAAGAGCTGGTCAAGGGCGAGCCGGACGCTTCCAGCTTCCCTTCCGGCGGGCTGCGCGCTACGTTTGAGGCCCGTGGCTATACCGCTTGGGATCCCACCTCTTATGCCTTTATCAAAGATAATACTTTGTGTATCCCCACTGCGTTTTCCGCTTACACCGGCGAGGCTCTGGACGAAAAAACTCCGCTGTTGCGGTCGATGGAGGCGATTAACAAGCAGGCTCTGCGGATTTTAAAACTGTTTGGCCATACAGATGTGACTCGCGTACTGACCAGCATCGGCTGTGAACAGGAATATTTCCTGATAGACCAAGATCTGTATGAAAAAAGAAAAGATCTGCGCTTTACCGGGCGCACTTTGTTCGGCGCGAAACCGCCGAAGGGTCAGGAGCTGGACGATCATTATTTCGGTGCGATTAATCCCCGCGTTAAGGCATTTATGGAGGAACTGGACGATGAGCTGTGGAAGCTGGGCATCTCCGCCAAAACGGAGCACAAAGAAGTTGCACCCGGCCAGCATGAATTGGCGCCTGTTTATACGACCAGCAATATTGCGGCAGATCAGAACCAGCTGACTATGGAGATGATGAAAAAGGTAGCGGAGCGCCACGGGCTGGTCTGCCTGCTGCATGAAAAGCCTTTTGCAGGAATCAACGGCTCCGGCAAGCACAACAACTGGTCAATTACCACCAATACAGGGATCAACCTGCTCGACCCTACCGACGAACCAAACCGGAATACCATGTTCCTGCTGTTTTTGTGCGCGGTGATCAAAGCGGTCGACGAGCATCAGGATCTTTTGCGCATTTCGGTAGCCAGCGCTGCCAACGACCATCGTCTGGGTGCCAACGAGGCTCCGCCCGCCATTGTTTCCATGTATCTGGGCGATGAATTGATGGCGGTGCTGGACGCGATTGAAAACAACAAATCCTATGAAAAAACCGATTCCGGCCTGCTGCGGTATGCCCATGTGTTGCCCCGTTTGACAAAAGACACTACCGACCGCAACCGAACTTCTCCTTTTGCTTTTACCGGAAATAAATTTGAATTCCGTATGCTGGGTTCCGCCCAGCCGGTATCCGAACCCAATACAGTGCTCAACACCATCGTAGCGGAGGCGCTGGATGAATTTGCCAGTGAACTGGAGGAGGCAAAAGATCTGGAGGGAGCGGTCCACACGCTGCTGCAGAAAACGCTGAAAGAACATAAACGGATTATTTTTGACGGGGACGGATATGCCGACGCCTGGCAGAAGGAAGCAGGGCAAAGAGGCCTGTTAAATCTGAAATCCGCTCCGGATGCGCTGGCGCATTTGACGGATGAAAAAAATGTAAAATTATTTCAAAAGTACCGTATTTTTACCGAAACAGAGGTTCATTCCCGCTACGAAATCAAAATGGAGGGATACTGCAAGGTAATCGGGATTGAGGCGCTGACCATGCTGGAGCTGACCCGTAAACAGATTTTGCCTGCGGTAAGCGCTTATGCCAAGGAACTCAGCGAAACGGTGATTGCCAAAAAAACGGCCTGCCCGGCCGCCTCCTGCGAAATGGAGGAGGCTTTGATTGAAAAGCTGTCCTCGCTCGGTGCTTCTTTGTTCGGTAAAGCCAATACACTGGATGAAGCGTTGTTGGGTGCGAAAGATTTTGAAGAGATCGGTTGCTGTGCCGCTTATTATCACGATACGGTTTTTGCTGCGATGCAGGAACTGCGCGCCGTGGCGGACGAATTAGAGCTCAACACGGCGGAAAGCTATTGGCCGTTCCCGACCTATGGGGATTTGTTGTTCAGCATTTAAGCCGTTTTTGAGGAATATAGATAAAAAAACAGAGGGGAAAATTCCTCTCTGTTTTTTTACAGCATCTGCCAGGGGGTATCGGCATAATAGGTGGGAGCGCCGAAGACAACGCCTTTGGCCTCTTTCACATATGCTTCGTCCACAGCGTCAATGGAAAAGGCCTTTGCTTCTATTTCTTCTACCGCTGCATTCCTTTGAGAACAAATTCGGCAGCTTTTTTGGTGTTTCCGGTTTCAGAATGATAAATAATGGCAAGCTTCATGTTTTCACCTCATTTTTAATTGATACAAAAGCATGTCTTTATTACAATGATCGGGGCTCTGTTTGTGAAGTGACTCAAAAAGTATTGAGATACTCAATTTGTATGGAGCAAAGGAAGCGGAACAATTATTAGCTTTTTATGGTAAATTGGTTTTAACAAGAGCAAAAGTCCGGACGGCGGGGTGTGCCCTGCGAAAATCGCAAAGTGCAATCCGGCGGCAAAATAAGGCTGCAAGATGGAAGAAGGCAGTCATGGATGGTTTGCGGGGAGCGCGCGGGAAGAGAAGGAGAAAGCTTATGTACAAAAATGGAGGATACACGTTGCCATGTGGAAAAGTTGTTTGATTTTATGGACGGAAAATGGAACCGTATGCTGATCTGTGCCCTTTCTGAATGAAAACCGGTTCGATATAGTGAACTGAAGCAGAGAATGGCTCATATTTCCGATATGGCTTTGACCAATGCGCTGAAGGCATTGCAGCATGCACAAATCATTGATCGGCGCGCTTACAACGAGGTGCCGCCCCGGGTGGAGTATTGTTTGACAGAAAAAGGCGCCCAGCTGGTGCCAATTGTGAGAAACGCCTGCCAATGGTCCATCCGGCATAATGGTGCGGGGAATGATGACTACTGCTGGAAATACAGACGAGAGCGACCGTAAAAAGAAGTAAAATTTTGCGGATATGGGCTAGGACCGCCCACACACCAAGATTTTACGGACATGGGCCGCGGAAAGCGGCCATGTCCTTTTTGTTCTGTTTTTTGCAGCAAAAAAGGCCGGAATCCAGCCCGGCCTTTTTTTATTTTTTCGCCTACATGGGCGGCAAAGTGATGGTTACGGTAGTGCCTTTGCCCTGAACGCTCTCAAAATGTAAATGATAATCGCATCCATAATAGTTTTGAATCCGCTCATTGATATTGTAAATACCATAGCGGCTGCCGGAACTTTCCACATCCTCCGGCGGCTTTCCCGCATTGAGCTGTTCAACTGTCTGCGCCGTCATACCGACACCGTCATCTATGACTTGCAGCTGGATGGTGTTTTCCAGCACGCGGCCGACAATGGTAATGCTTCCGTGTTTATCCGTCCGGCTCATAATGCCGTGAGAGATACTGTTTTCAATCAGCGGCTGCAGGGTAATATTAGGAATGGCATACTGCATCATGGAGGAAGGAACGTCAATTTTTAAGGAGAGACAGCCAGGATAGCGGATTTTCTGAATCTCAAAATAGGCCTCCACCAGCTTCAGTTCCTGCCATAGCTGATAGACATCTTTGCCATGGTTGAGGCTCAATTTATAAAAGCGCGAAAGGGCGCTGACCAGCTGCTCTACTTTTTGAGGATCCTCCAAAAAAGCATAACTGTTAATCATTTCCAGCGTATTATAGAGAAAATGGGGGTTGATCTGTGCTTGCAGGGCTCGTAGCTGCGCCGCTTTCAATTCCACACCGGAAAGATATTTTGCCTCGACCAGCAACTCCAACTCATCCACCATATAGTTATAATGATCGATCAAATCGTCGATTTCATCATGTGTTCCGGTGACCGGAAGATTCACAAATTCACCGCTGCGCACTGCCTCCATTCCGTCAACGACCGAACGGATTTTGTGAGTGACTCTTTTAGAAAATCGCAGGGTGGAGGTGAAAATTACAGTTCCGGCGATAAAGGCCAGCAGGATAAACAGCAGAATCTGATCCAAATCGGAATAAGAAAAGAGGCTTTCATCCGGCACCAGGGTAACCAACCGCCAAGGGGCCACTTCGAAATCAGCGCAGCTGATCCGATAACGGACACCGTCAAACGAAATGGTATCCTGGTCGGCGTAGTCCGACAGTGTATCAAGCTGGATATTCCTTTCACCAAGAGACGCGTGGGCGATCACCCGGTCATTTTGATCTGTGATAAAAGCACAGCTTCCGTCCAGCACCAACGAACTGCACAACTGTTCTTCCACTTCCGTTTTGGAAAAATCCAGCTGATAGATTACGGCGGTCCGGCCCATATCAGTCAGATCGACGCCCTTTACCATATAAGATAGGGTGTCGTGGCCGGACAAAATATTCTGTGCCTGATCCAGAAGGTCGTTTTCCTGAGAGGAAAGCCAGATGGACCGGCCTTTTGCCAAGCGCAGAGGAGTAAACCAAGACAGGCCGCTTAACAGGTTTATGCTACAGTAATGATAGGAGTCCAGAATATAGAAATAGGCAGGGTCAACATAAACCCGCAGCCGTTTGATATTCTGGGCATTTTCAATAAAGGAAATGGTATTATCCATGTCGGTCTTGAAAGTGCGCTGCTCCCAAAAAGTCGTTTCATTTTTGCCGTTGCGCAGAAAATCGTTGATACCTGCGTCGTTCAAAAGCAGGTCGGCGCATTTTTTTACCTGTGTCAGACGGTTTTCCAGAGAGGTATAAGTCTGCTGAAAGTTGTTGCGGATGGAGGCGGCGGTGTTTTTGCCGGAAACCCGGATGGTGTCGGTTACCAGAAAGGCCGAACAGACAAATAGCGGCAGAAAAGCAGCCACCAAAAATAACGCTACCATCTTTGTGAAAAAATTGGAGTAGCGAAAGCGGTTCCGGCAGTAGTGAAACAGGCGTTTGATCCATCTCATATTGTTTTCTCCCGGAACTGGGACGGGGAAAGACCCGTGAATTTTTTAAACTGATAAGAAAAGTAGTTCCCATTGCGGTACCCTACCAGAAAGCCTACCTCCTTGACTTTGCAGACCGGGTCTTTTAAAAGCTGTTGTGCTTTTTGCATCCGATAATTCAGGATAAAATTGTTGATGGTCATTTTGGTCGTATCCTTAAACAGATGGCAGATATAAGTGGGAGAGAGATTGGTATATTCGCTGATGGCAGTAATGGACAGGTCCGGATTTGCGTAATTGTTCTTAATGAATTTGACGATCCGATCCACGGTTGCGTTGCCATATTTTCCTTCGTTGAGCGAATCGTAATACTGATTAATCCCCTGAACGAGAAAATCTTCCAGCTGCGTGATGAAGGAGAAATTCTGAATGTGGACCCACACATCCTGTTCCTTCCCGATTTTTTCGTACAGGGTGATCTGTTCGTCCTGTGCCAAGTGCATCAGTTCGCAAATTAAGGCGTAATAATGGCGCAGCACGTTGATGACTAGGGTGTTTTGAAACTGTTTGATTTCGCCGGTAAGGTTATGGATATACAAAAGAGCATGGTTGCGGTTTTGCTTTTTGAGCGTTTGAGAAAAAATTTCCACCTGCTCGGGTGTGAACTGATAGGTGCTGGCACCGGTTTTTTTATAGTAGCAGACGCTGTCGCTTTCCTGATAAAAAGATTGCTGTACTGCGACCACTGCCGTTTCGTAAGAACGAGCCAGCTCTTTCCAGCTGCTGACCACCGTTCCAACGGCGACTACTGAATTGATTCCGGAACCGGACAGCTTATCAACCACAAAATTACAGTATTGATCAATCATTTTATAATCGGTAAAATTCGAGCCGGTGGACTGTCCAGCCAGATGGATGATAATATGGTTGCCTTTACAGGTACACAGAGGAGAAAGGCTGGGCGCATCGTACACATCGCTGATTTCATAGATGCTTTGAAACATAAAGGGAATAAAAGAGCTCAAATCAGAACTGCCGGAGGAAAAGGCAATTTTGGCTACGACGGTGACAAACAAAGAGGCACTGCGAATTTCCGGCACCAATTCTTCCAGCAGCTGTTCATTATAAAAGCTGGGCTGGCACAGCTCGCCTGCAACTTCCATCAGTTTTTGCAGATTGCGGCTTTGCTCAAATGCCTTGATCTTATGTGCGGTAGACCGGTCGTTGTTCAAAGCACTGACCGTTTCGGCCAACACATCCTTGAGTTCCCCCAAATCTACCGGTTTTTCAATATAACTCACTGCCCCCAGACGGATGGCGCTTTTAAAATACTCCTTATCTGTATATCCGCTGACAAAAATGGTTTTGATGCCCGGAAACCGCTGCGTCAAGCGGGTCGCCAGTTCAATGCCATCGGTTTTGGGCATACGCACATCGGTCAAAAGGATATCCGGGATAAAAGTATCGCACAAATGCAGCGCTTCCTCCCCATCTTCTGCCTGGATGATCTGCGAAATATTAAATTCTTCCCAGTCAATCCCCTTGATGATTCGCATTCTGGTTGGCGCTTCGTCATCAACAATTAAAATTTTTAACATATTTTTCTCCCTTTTTACTGGAAACGATAATTTTAACAACCTTATTTTGTGTATTTTGTCATAGATAAATGACAAAATCTTTAATGAAATCACAACTATTTTAAGATTTTTGATGTAAAAAAGCAAGTATAATTTACTTATGCAATCGAAATCTCTACATAATAGCCCGTGAAACGGCATCCGCTTGGTTAAAATAGACAAAGCGTGCGCGGGCAGCCTTTCGGGATTTCCGGTTCATTTCTATTTCGGGGAGGTTACACAATGGCAAACACAGCGCAAACTGTAGAAAGGGAAGCTCCGCAGGCCGCTGAAGTAAAGTGGCAGAAGCCGTCGAACTTCAAACGCTTTTTAAAACGTGCTTGGGATTGCAAAATCCTGCTGGCCATGTTGCTGCCTGCATTGACCTACGTTATCATCTTCTCCTACATACCCATGACTGGTATCGTACTTGCGTTTAAAAAGTACAACTATGTCGATGGTATTTACGGAAGCCCGTGGGTCGGATTCGACAACTTTAAGTTCCTCATCGTGTCCAACAAACTCGGGCCGCTGACCAGAAACACCTTGCTTTATAACATCGTGTTTATTTTCCTGGGAATGCTTATGGCGGTTGCATTTGCAATCATGATCAATGAGCTGACCAACAAGGTGTTCAAAAAGATCTTCCAGTCCTTTATGTTCCTGCCTTACTTCATTTCGTGGGTAGTGGTACAGGCGATTTTCCAGGCGATTTTTGGATTTGAATATGGTATCTTCAACCATATCATCGAATTCTTCGGCGCAGAGAGAATCAACTTCTATGCCAGCCCCGACGGGTGGCCGGTCTTGCTTGTCTTCTTTAAGATGTGGAAGATGGTTGGTTATGACTGTATCGTTTATCTGGCTGCGGTTGCCGGTATCGACCAGGGCATGTACGAAGCCGCTTCTATCGACGGTGCAAACATCTGGCAGAGAATCCGCCATATCACCCTGCCCAGCCTGATTCCGACCATGGTTATCATGGGATTACTGGCTGTTGGTCAGATTTTCCGCGGCGACTTCGGTTTGTTCTATCAGTTGGTTGGTAACAACGCGGTTATCCTGAAAGCTGCTGACATTTTGGATACTTTCATTTATCGTTCCTTGATGCAAACAAATGACTACGGTATGTCTTCGGCTGCAGGTTTGTATCAGTCCTGCTTGTGCTTTATCACAATTTTGATTGTTAACAAGATTGTTAAGATCATTGAGCCGGATTACACCCTGTTCTAATCGAAATTTGCAGAAAGGAGAGTTAATCGCATGAAGAGAAAGAATAAAATTTTCCAGGCGGACTTGGCCGCATTTAAACTGCTGGGTTATGTGCTGGTTTTCATCTGGGGCATGCTTTGCTTCCTTCCGTTTTTGCTGGTTGTTATGAACTCCTTCACTTCGGAAGCGAACATTATGCGCAACGGTTACTCTTTCTGGCCGGGTGAATGGACGCTGGAAGCGTACAAAACCTGTTTGGAAAATCCGGAAAGAATCGGTTTTGCCTATCGTAACACCATTATCGCTACCATTGTTGGTACTGTCCTTTCCGTGCTGATGTCTACTATGACCGGTTACGTTCTGCACAGAAAAGACTTTCCGTGGAGAAACGGCTTCTCCTTCTTCTTCTACTTCACGACTTTGTTCAACGGTGGTCTGGTTCCGTGGTATCTGATGTGTACCCGTTATCTGGGCTTTAAGAACAACTATCTGGCGCTGGTTGTGCCGATGCTGTTCTCCGTTTGGCAGATGATTTTGGCGAAGAACTTTATGAAGGGCGGTATTCCTTTCGAGATTATCGAGTCTGCGAAAGTTGACGGTGCCAACGACTTCACCATTTATTGGAAACTGGTTATTCCGCTGGCAAAGCCTTTGATCGCAACCTTGAGCCTGTTCGCAGCGCTGACTTTCTGGAACGACTGGTACAACTGTATGTTGTTCATGAACAAGAACAACATGAAGAACCTGCAATACTTCCTGCATGAGATGCTGTCCAGTATCCAGGCGTTGCAGGAACTGGTATCCATGGGTAAAGTAAACCTGTTGAACGAGGAATCTGCGAACCTGCCGCAGCAGTCCATGAAGATGGCAATGACCTGTATCACCACTGGTCCGATCCTGCTGCTCTATCCGTTCGTTCAGAAGTACTTTGTAAAAGGTTTGACGATCGGTGCTGTAAAAGGTTAATCGATATTTTCACAAATTATGTGCTGCAAAAATCTCTGCGGAAAGTTCCGCAGAGATTTTTTGTTTCGTAAAAACATGGGTATCCTCAGAAAAATAAAAACTTCTGGGAAGGATATAAGCGGAAGAATGGACTTATTAGGATAGCGTTTTCATTACCGATTTATTTTTCATTGGATAAGCAGTTGTTTCCGCGCTTATTACAGAATAGTATGTTGTTTTTAGTCGGCAATATTTGGTGGAAAGCGGAAAAGCATAGGTAGAATTTATTGAAAAATGAAAAAATGGCAGTTGGAAACATACATAAAAGAGTGAATTTATGGGGTTGACAAAGAAAAGCTTTTTCTTTGCTGCACCTTCATAAAAGTCTCCTTGTCAATAATCGCTTCATGAGCATTTTCTACCAGAAACATACTTAAAGCGCCGTCGTTCTTTTCTTGTTTCCCGGTTAAAAAGTCCGGCGTATAGGTTTTCTGCATCAATACCTGACCAATGTATTTCTCATTGCTGAGTATGCGGTCTATGGTCGATGTGCTCCAAACCTCTTTGCCCGTTGCTGTCGTTATCCCATGTTCCTCCAGATATCGCTTGATTTTCCGTACACCATTCCCCTGTAAATACAAATCAAAAATTTTGCGTACGATTTCGGCTTCTTCAGGGACAACAATCAGCACGCCATCCGGTTCTTTGGTATAACCTAAAAATTGACTGTGGCTGAGAATGGTTTTCCCGCTGTGCATACGTGCTCGAATGCCAAATTTAATGTTCTCGCTTTTGCTGCAACTTTCTTCCTGAGCCATAGCAAGGAAAATACTGAGTGCGCTGTCATTCACCTTCATGGTATCAATATCCTCCATTTCTGCATACAAGCCAATATTCATTTGTTTCCACTTCCTTATCTGTGTTAATGTTTCGACAGTATCACGTCCGAACCGACTTAATGATTTTACTAGGACGAAATCGAACAGACCCTTCTTTCCATCTAGGATCATCTGATGATAACCCGGTCTGTTTTTGGTTCTTAGAGCAGAACCGACATCGGAATAAATTTTTACAAACTGCCAGTTTGGATTTTCTTGAATCATTGTTTCAAAGTAAGATTTCTGTATTTCAAGACTTCTCAGCTGTTCGTGAGATTTGTGCTGACTCGGCAGTAAGCTGCAACCCGCAATTTTTCTTGCTTGTGAGAGAAAAGAATCGTTTTTGGTATCATAAAAAACCCCTCCATGCCAAAAGTATAGCATGGAGGGTGTCATTCTGCTTAAAAACAAAAAAAGCTACATTTTGATCTCTCAAAATGTAGCTTTTAACTTGGTGCCGGTAGTCGGGGTCGAACCGACACGGTATCGCTACCACTGGATTTTGAGTCCAGCACGTCTGCCAATTCCATCATACCGGCATTGCTCTATTTATTATACACAAAAAAGAAAAAAAATCAAGAGCTTTTTATGCAGATAAAAAGATTTTGTTGATTTTTTTTGATATAAAATATATTTTACACAAATTTTGTTTTTGACAAATCAGAGTATTGCATAAGCTATCAACTCGTATTATAATGTTATAAAATGACAAAATAATTAAAAGCTACATAAGAGATGGGTAAATATCGAAAAAGGAGGAGATTTTGTGAGTTTTTGGGTAAAAGAAAAATCGTTTTATCAAAAAATGGCGGCGATCGCAATTCCGCTGGCATTGCAAAATCTGATTAACGTAGGCGTTAGCCTGCTGGATACGGTCATGCTGGGCCAGTTGGGCGAGGTGGCTATGAGCGGTTCCTCGCTTGGAAATCAGATCGGGTTCATTTATCAGATTATGAACTTGGGGCTGACCGCAGGGGCAGGGGTACTGACCAGCCAATATTGGGGGCGGAAGGATTCGGCTTCCATCCGCAAGGTCATGAGTATGGCCTATAAAATTTCAATGACGCTAGCAGCCATTTTTACCATTTTGGCGCTGACAATTCCGGATATTCTGATGAGTTTTTATACAAAAGAGCCAGAAGTAATTGAGGCAGGCGCCCAGTACTTGCGGATTATTGCATTTACTTATCTGGTCAGCGGTTTTACGATGACTTCCATGAGCATTCTGCGGACAGTGGGGACCGTAAAAATCACGTTGTATATGTATATCATTTCCTTCTTTGTCAACGTATTCTTTAACTACTGCTTGATTTTCGGCCATTTCGGCTTCCCGCAGATGGGAATTGTCGGCGCGGCGATTGCCACACTGATTGCCCGCGTGGTAGAGTGTATGATTATTGTGGTATATGTCTTCCGTATTGATAAGAAAATTGGCTTTCAAGTGCAGGATATTTTCCAGAAAATCGACCGGGAAATTCTTGGAATTTATATGCGCTATGGCGCGCCGGTACTGTGCAACGAAATGCTTTGGTCGATTGGCAGTACGATGCTGTCGGTTATCATGGGACATATGGGCTCTAATTTTGTTGCGGCAAACAGCATCTGCCAGGTAGTGTTCCAATGCACTTCGGTCATTAATCAGGGCGTTGGTCAGGCAGCAGGCGTTATGGCAGGAAATACCATTGGTGAAGGAAAATACAAAAGGGCGCGCAATCAGTCGTTGACGCTGTTTGTCATCAGCATTGCCTTTGGCCTGTTGTCGTCACTGGTGATGTTTGCGATTCGCGGGCCGGTAATCGATTTTTACAAGGTCACAGAGGAAACCCGCGTCATTGCCTACTCCATTATGGACATGATGTGTATTTTGGTTGTATTCCAGGTAATTTCCAGTATCAATATGTTTGGCACTCTGCGCGGCGGTGGAGACAGCAAGTATGTGCTGTTTTTCGATGTCACATCTATGTGGTTTTTCTCGGTGCCGCTGGGATGGTTAGCCGGACTGGTACTTGACTGGCCGGTTTGGCTGGTGTACTTATGCCTGCGTTCGGGTGATATTTTCAAATCGATCGCTTGTATCTTCCGTATCCTTTCCGGAAAGTGGATTAAGGACGTAACGAGAACCGACGAGGAGAAGCAGGAAGTTCAGGTGGAAGAAGCGGAACAGGTATAAAATCAGTACAAAAAGCGTCCGTATTACGGGCGCTTTTCTTTATGTTTTCTTGACATTAGAGCTAATCTAAGGTTTATAATAATTTTGTTGTTTTTGATCGTATAGCAATACAAAATGGTCAAAACAAAAAATCTGCCTGTTTTTTGGAAAGAGGATTTTTTGAAAAAGGATCTTGGGAATTATTTTTATTTTCCATGACGGGTGCCATTGGTGTGAGGAGGATTTATGAGTCTGATTGTCAGAGACAAAAATTTTTACAAAACGGTTTTGGCCATTGCGGTGCCGATCGCACTGCAGAATATGGTAACATCGGCGGTTGGCATGCTGGATACGATCATGCTGGGACAACTGGGTGAAGTGGCTATGAGCGCATCTTCGCTGGCCAATCAGGTAGGCTTTATTTTTATGATGATTAACTTTGGCCTGACTGGCGGGGCAGGGGTTCTGACCAGCCAGTATTGGGGCCGTGGAGATGCTGATTCTATCCGTAAGGTTATGAGCCTGACCTACCGCATCTCCATGAGTATTGCGCTGATTTTTGCCATTGGCGCAACCTTTTTCCCGGAAATGCTGATGCGGATTTTTACTAATGATGAGGCTATTATATACGAAGGAATCCGCTATTTGCATTATTGCGGAGTCATTTATCTGGCAAATGCTTTTACCATTACTACTACCAGTATTCTGCGCACGGTTGGAACGGTGAAAATTGCTTTATACAGTACCCTTGCTTCTTTGCTGGTCAACGTATTTTTCAATTATGGTTTGATTTTTGGCAAACTGGGAATGCCGCAGATGGGTGTAGCCGGTGCAGCACTGGCGACCATGATTGCCCGTTTGGTAGAATTTGCGATTATCACAGTATTTTTGTTCCGAATCGATCAGAAAATCTGTTTTCAGATCAAAGATTTTTGGCACAAAGTGGATATGGCAACGGTGAAACTGTTTATGAAATACGGCGCGCCTGTTTTGTGCAATGAGCTGTTCTGGTCGCTGGGCAACTCTATGGCTGCGGTGGTTCTGGGGCGCATTGGCGCAGAGGCAGTGGCAGCGAACAGCATTTGCGATATCGTGTTCCAGATGACATCCTTTTTCATCTGGGGCGCGGCCAATGCTGCTTCGGTTATGACCGGCAATACCATTGGCGCAGGTGAGAAAGAAAAGGCCCGGGCACAGTCCAAAACCTTTATTGTCATCAGTCTGGGGTTGGGCATAGTCGCTTCGCTGATGATCCTGGGACTCAGGGGCTTTATGGTGGATTTTTATAATGTGACGGATTCCACAAAAGAGATTGCCTATTCCATTATGAACCTGATGTGCTTTGTCTGCATTTTTCAGGCAATGGGCAACATCAATATGTTTGGTACCCTGCGGGGCGGCGGCGACAGCCGGTTTGTCCTGATTTGTGATGTGGGTGCCATGTGGGGATTGTCAGTGCCGTTGGGCTTTTTGTCCGGACTGGTGTTCCACTGGCCGATCTGGGTAGTATATCTGTGCCTGCGCTCGTCTGAGATCTTTACCTGTATTGCCGGACTGATCCGGCTGTGCGGTACCCGCTGGATTGTGGATGTGACCCGGGAGAAGAAAAAGGGTTCTTCCGACGGACTGGCAGTGGAGGGAGAATAAGGATATTTTGGATTGATAACCCGGCACAGAACTTTCTGGGATGCTGCGACAGGATTTTTCTTGACTTTTGCCGTTGAGCGGTATACACTGAAAGAAACTGGATTAAAGTATCATTTGGGACGTGTGCCTATGGAAAGAAGGAATGGGTTGCCCCAAAACAGTGGGCTTGACGAGCAGCTGTGGCTGGCCTCGCAAAACGGGGATAGTGAAGCGCTCAGACACCTGATCACCCGTTACGACCGTCTGGCGACGAGTTTGTGCAGCAGTTACTGTGCGGCAGGTATGGAACGGGAGGATCTTTTGCAGGAGGCGTATCTTGGCCTGCTGAAAGCAATTCGTTCTTTCCAGCCGGAAAAGGGAATCCCCTTTTCTGCTTTTGCCGGGCTTTGTATGAAGCGACAGCTGATTTCAGCGGTGCGGCGGCAGAATACAGGCAAAAATCGCTTGTTTCACGATTCTGTTTCGTTGGAAGAATCGGAAATTTCCAGTTTACCGACCGATTGGCAGCAGATTGGGCCAGAAGCGGCGGTTATTTTAGAAGAAGAGTCCCGCGGGATGCGGGAGCAGGTCATAGCGCTTTTATCTCCCTTAGAAAAAGAAACGCTCCAGCTTTACCTGAAAGGTTTCAGTTACGAGGAAATGGCGAAAAAGCTCAAATGTCCTGAAAAATCGGTGGATAACGCGCTGCAGCGAATCCGCCGGAAACTGCGGAAAGCACAAAACCGCAGCAATTCCTGAACCGTTAGCCTGCAATCAGGCTATTGGGTATAATGCCTCTTGGAATATCAGGCGAAGCGTTGTTTATCAATGTCGATGCGGTATATCGATGGGCAAATTCTAATTCATTAAGCGAGGTAAAAGAAATGTACCAGGACAAAACCCTTATTTGCAAAGAGTGTGGCGCGGAATTTGTATTCACTGCCGGCGAGCAGGAGTTCTACGCTGAAAAAGGCTTCGTAAACGAGCCGCAGAGATGCAAAGCTTGCCGTGACGCACGCAAAAACAATGCGAGACCTGAAAGAGAAATGTTCACCGCTGTTTGCGCTGGATGCGGCAAAGAGGCAAAGGTTCCTTTCAAACCCAGAGAGGACAGACCTGTATACTGCAGCGAGTGCTTTGCGAAAATGAAAGGCGAAAACTAATCACCCTTTTTCACCTATTGCAAATGATAAAACCGCCGTGAAAAACACGGCGGTTTTTTGTTGTTTTTAGCGGTTGCAATGGAAATTTATTCATACTATAATGTCATAGGACAATAATGGGGCGCCGGATATTAACAGAAGGTAGGGCTTGGGATGAAAAACGGGTGGGATCGCTTGTGGGGCAGGGCGGAAGGTTTATTGGGACTGGATCGCTTAACAGAAACTTTTCGGACATTTGCATTGCTGCACTTTGGTTTTCTCATTTTTAACAATTTGCAGACAGTATTCATCAATACGCTGTTTTTTCGTTTAACCGGTGGGGCGGATACTACCTTGCAGTATAACTTGATCACTTATGTATTCAATCCGATCGGTACAACGCTGGCAATGTATTATGCCAGTAAAAAAGGATCGACCAAAGCCATGCGGCTGGGATTTTTCACGTTTATTTTTTTGTATGCCTTTTTCCTGTGCGTGATGGATGCAGCGGTTTGGTTTATGCCGGTCATCGCCTTTCTGGTATCCTGGGCCGGAGGGTATTATTGGATGGGCTACTGTATCAAAGTTCCGCTGTATACGACGGATGAAAACCGGGATGTTTCCCTGTCGGTTATCGGAATGGGTACCGGCATTGTAAATCTGATTATGCCTACCATTACAGGTGGGATTATTTCCGCTTGTGAAGGGGTGATGGTGGGTGGCCTGCTGGGATATTACATCATGTTTGCCTTGTCTATCGCAGTAGCCCTAATAACAGTATTTTATTTGAAAAAACTGCCACAGGATCAAATTGTTGATGCGAAGGTGAGCCTGAAGCGTGGTTTTCATAAAATGTTCCACAATCCGCTGATGCTGGAGGCAGTCGGAGCGGAGTTTTTAAAAGGCATTCGAGAAGGAACGCTGGCTTTTTATTTGAATATTCTCTTGTTTGAACTGATTCAAAGTGAGGCGCTGATCGGAGCCAATACTCTTTTGACCGGATTGTTTTCCATTCTCGCTTACTGGGTGCTGGGCAAGCGACTAAAGCCATCGAACCGGATTCGCTACATGGCCGGTGGGGTGACGACGATGCTGGTTTGTACGCTGATCCTGTTTGTGCGGATGGACGTTATTACCATTCTGATGTTCAGTGTAATCAATGCATTTTTTAATAACTTTTTGCTCTCTCCGGGCAACGGGATTTATTATAGCGTAGTACAGAAAACCTGCCCGACCAATACGGAATCGGCAGAATTTTCTACCGTCAAAAGCTTTTTTCTGGATTACGGAAGGGTGGCCGGCGTACTGCTGGTCATGCTGATGCCGAAAACCACTTACGGCAGCGTTTGGGGAATTCTGTTGTTGACTGTGCTGCAATATGCGGCGATTTTTGTCAGCTCGCTGGCGGCCAAACGACTGGAGACCTATGTCCATCAAGAGGAACCGGTGGCGTAAAGCAAAAATCAGCTGCTGCCTGACATACTGCCGGGCAGCGTTTTAGACGGTTGTACGCCTGTTCTTTTGGAAACGGTCTTGTGCGGAAGGCACAGGGCCGTTTTGCATAATGTTATGAAAATAATGGCATCAATCTGGATTTTATGCTATCATTAAAAAATACAATTGGTCATAGGGCAGGGGGGAAAACAATGTTTCGTAAAATGAGGCGGCATAAACAACAGTTGAGCCAAGAGGAAACGGCTGAAATCTTAAAAACTGGAAGAACAGCGGTCCTGGGGATTTTAGGTGATGACGGCTATCCTTATACGGTGCCTATTAACTATGTATACGCCGACGGAAAAGTATATTTTCACGGTGCCCGATCCGGTCACAAATTAGATGCGATCAGGCGGTGCGCCAAAGTTTCCTTATGCGTGATTGAAAAAGATAATGTGGTGAAAGAGGAACTGACCACTTATTTTAAAAGTGTAATCCTATTTGGAAAAGCCAGAGTGTTGGAAAAAGAAGATGAAATTTTTCACGCCGCAGAAATATTGGGGCTTAAATATTATGAAGACCAGGAAGCGGTGGACAAAGAGGTTCGCCGCGAACTGAAAAATCTGTGTTGCGTGGAAATTGTAGTAGAACATGTAACGGGGAAAGAAGCCATTGAGTTGACCCGCGCCAGAAAGAATTTTTAGATTCCCATATGTCAATTTTCCAAAGGAGATTATAACCAGAAGAAACTGGGACATGATGTTTTTCAGTTTTGCAAGCATATAAAATTGTAAAAATATCAGGATATAATACAAATCGTATCATTTTGCCTTTTTGACGCTGACAAATTGTCTCTGCATCGCATGAGGCGCAGTACTTGTCTGCTTGTTACTTTATCATACAATCGGAAAACAAAGGAGTGGGACCGTGATTGTTTTAGACGAAAGGCTGGCAGCAGCAGCGCAGTTGGTTCGGCCGGGAAGCCGTGTTGCCGATGTGGGAACCGATCACGGCTATTTAATCGCCCGACTACTGCTGGATAGAAAGGCCGTATTCGGCTATGCCTGCGATATCCATCCGAAACCATTGGAAAAGGCGGCCGAGACGCTGAAGCAGTATGGCTTGCAGGATTGTTCTGCACTTTTCCTGGGCGATGGCTTGCAGGGCCTTTTGGCAGAGCAAGTGGATGATGTGGTGATTGCCGGCATGGGAGGAGACATGATCCTGCATATCCTGGATACAGCCGATTGGAAAAATTCGTCCCAACGGTTTGTTCTTCAGCCTATGACCAAGGTTCACGAATTGCGGGCAGGGTTGTATCAACGAGGTTATGAAATTTTACAGGAGCGGGCCTCGATCGTCAAAGGCTTCGCTTATGCGGTGATGCAGGTCCGCTGGTGTGGGCAGCGGTGCGACGTTACCGATTTATTTGCCCGGGTGGGGCTGATGCCTCAAACAGGGTCGGAAGAAGCGCGGATTTATCTGGAGAAGCAGGCACAGATAGCAAAGAAAATTGCAGAAGGTTTGAAAAAATCCAATACAAAGCGGAATGAATATAAAAAATATTACGAATTGGCGAGAGAAATTGAAGATATTTGCATCCATTGGAAAGAAAAGAGGTAAATCATGGCTTTAGATGGCATGTTTTTATATCAGCTGCGCCAGGAGTTGGCGGAAAAAGCGTTGGACGCCCGGGTAGACCGGATTCATCAGCCAACCCGGGAGGAAATCATTATTGCTTTGCGCTGGAAAGGCGGCGCCGGAAAGCTGCTGCTTTCAGCGAATGCAGGAAGTCCCCGGATCCATTTTACCGGGGAGGCGCCGGAAAATCCAAAACAGCCGCCCATGTTCTGCATGCTGTTGCGCAAGCATCTGGGGTCGGCACGATTGGTTCGGATCGAACAGGTGGGAATGGACCGGATTCTGCATCTGGTTTTTGAGGCGGTCAATGAATTGGGAGATCTGGTGGAACTGACGCTTGCAGTGGAAATCATGGGGCGGCATTCCAATATTGTACTGGTGGATCAGAACGGCCGGATTATCGACGCGGTGAAACGGATTGACGCGGAGATGTCCAGTGTACGGCAAATTCTGCCGGGTATGATTTATCAGTTGCCGCCTCCCCAGAGCGATAAACTGGATTTGCTGCATGTCCAGCCGGAACAGGTGGTAGAGAAGGTAGCAGCGTCTGGCGGGCGGGAAATTGCCAAGGCACTGCTTCAGACTGTGCAGGGGATGTCGCCATTGACCTGCCGGGAGGCGGAAAATTATGCGATCCGGGGAGAAAATATCCGGGCGGACGAGATGGACGCACTGCAAAAGCAACGCTTGGGAGAGTGGCTTTCCATGCTGCAGCTTCGCCTGCGGGAACACAGCGGGGTTCCCACTATCTTATTGGAGCCATCAGGAAAGCCGCGGGATTTTTCATTTTTGCCAATTCATCAATACCGGGGCGCACTAACTGCCCGGGAAATGGAGAGCTATTCGGCGCTGCTGGACAGTTTTTATGCCGAACGGGACCTGATGGATCGAATGAAGCAGCGTTCCCATGACCTGCTGCGTCTGCTGGCCAATACTTCCGACCGGATTACCCGCAAAATCGCGGCGCAGGAGGAAGAACTGAGAGAATGCGCGAACCGGGAGAGACTCAAACAAAACGGAGATTTGATCCACGCGAACCTTTATCAGATGGAAAAAGGGCAGTCTATGCTGCGGGTGCAGAATTTTTATGAAGAGGACATGCCGATAGTGGACATCCCACTGGACCCGTCGTTGACCCCCGCTCAGAATGCGCAGAAATATTACAGCGAATACCGCAAGCAGGATACGGCGGAAAAGAAACTGCAGGAGCTGATGGAACAAGGCCGGGAGGAATTGCAGTATCTGGACACGGTATTCGATTCTTTGGCCCGGGCAGTCAAAGAGTCAGAACTGGCAGCGATTCGGGAAGAGTTGAGCGAAACCGGCTATATCAAAAGCTGCAAGGTCAAAAACAAAAAGCCGGAAAAGCTTTCGCCGATGGAATATCGTTCTTCCGATGGATTTACCATTCTGGTGGGGCGCAACAATGTCCAGAATGACCGGCTGACACTAAAAGACGCCCATAATTATGATATGTGGTTTCACACCCAGAAGATCCCGGGCTCCCATACCGTCGTGATTGCGGACGGAAAGGAGATTCCCGACCGGACGCTGGAAGAAGCGGCGGTGATCGCCGCTTATCACAGCCGTGCCCGGGATTCGGCGTTGGTTCCGGTGGATTATACGATTATCAAAAATGTCAAAAAACCTTCTGGCGCAAAACCTGGCAAGGTGGTTTACGATAAATTTGAAACCGCGGTAGTCACGCCGGATAAAGAGCGGGTAGCGGCATTGCTGGTCAAAGGATAAATAGAAAAAGCAGAGGATGTTCCTCTGCTTTTTTTGCAAATAATGTATCAAAGGGTAAATGGCGGAGACTCTGGAAGCAGGTGGGAAGAATACGACAAAGAACAGATCAAAAATCGCTACGGCAGCGCCAAAGCATAATGGAAAGACTTTTCTGTGCGCAGCGTTTCAAAACAGGGCATTGTACGCATTGCCGTGAGCGACAATCTAAGCTGGACAAGGGAGTGGCAGGGCTTGGATTATTTGTTTTCATCCGGTACGGAAATATCTACAACGCCCTTTTCTTTTTGCTTTTTCTGGCGGTTGTGATAGTGCAGGTAATACAAGGCGCCGGCGGACAGGACAAACAGCGTTCCGCAGATCCAGGAGACATAGTTAAAATTGATAAACCATAGTTTGTGGAATTGAATATCGTTTAAAGAAATATCCATACATAAAACGGTCAGGACCTTGTCCCCGTCCATGATCGGAGCGGCGGCGACAATAAAAGTGCCATCATCAGACTGAATCGCTTTGGATACGAACCCGCCGGTACTGTTTCCGTCAAAGATATCGTCAATCAGCTGTTTGACCTCTTTTCCATAAGAGTCAAAGGAAAATTCAGAGCCAATGGGATGGTATCCTTCAGTTTCCGATTGGACATATTGAGAGTCCAACACATAAAAATACCCCATATTGTTGCGTGTTACGGTATAAACATCCTGAAATCCGTAATGTTCCCGCATCCGTTCCAACAAACCGCACAGGCTGCGGTAAGCGGCGGACTCGCTGGGGTATTCCTGCAACAGCCGCAGGGAAGTAGCGCTGTAATGCCCCATCGCGATGGCGATAGCGTCGCCCGACAGCATGCTCTGGCTGCCGGCTTCCTCAATTTTGTCTGACTTTCGGCTGATGGGCAGCGTAATTCCCACTACGGTGAGCAAAAGGCTGAACAGCATAACCCCAATGAGGATCAGCGTGAGATTTTTGGCTTTAAACATAAAACAGATCCTTCTTCCCGGGCACAGACCCCAAAGATTGCCGCAGGCGATACGGGAACGATATATTTTCCGGCCAGTCCTGCGATCTTACAAAATTATAGCACGAAGAAGAAAGAAACACAATCGGAGCCGCTTGTCCTGATGGAAAAACTGTGTTAAAGTAAAAAGAGCATGAAAAAAAGGAGCAAACGATCCATGCGAATGAGAAAGAAAAAATGGGCGGTTCCGGAATTGGAAGCAAGTCCGTTGTATATTAAGGCTCCGGCTTCTCTAAAAGAGCAGTGGCAGCAGGCGTTTGTACGGCCTCAGCCGTTGTATTTGGAGTTGGGCTGCGGAAAGGGAGGCTTTGCCTCTCAGTTCGCGCTGGCCAACCCGGAAAAAAATTTGCTGGCGGTAGATATTAGCAGCAACATGCTGGGCGTTGGCCGCCGCAAGATCGACGCGCTGTTTTCCCAGGCGGGGAAGATACCGGATAACGTGCGCCTTGTGGCTTATGATATCGAGCGCATTGATGAGATTTTGTCCGGTCAGGATACGGTGGAGAGAATTTTTATTAATTTCTGCAATCCCTGGCCCCGCCCAAGACATTTTAAAAAGAGGCTGACCCATCCCCGCCAGCTGGAAAAATACAAGACCTTTTTGCGTCCGGGTGGGGAGATCTGGTTTAAAACGGATGATGATATGCTGTTCCGCCATTCCCGTCAGTATTTTCTCGATTGCGGCTTTACGGTTCGCTGGGAAAGCTGGGATTTGGCGCACAGCGATTTTTCGGGGAATATCCGCACAGAGCATGAGGATATGTTTGAAGCGCAGGGAATTCCGATCAAAGCGCTGATCGCCGTTTGGCCGGAGCGGAATGATGGATAGCAAAGAAAAAATCGGCAGGATTTTGGCGGATGCCGGACTGTATCACTGGGGAGTCGCTTCCTTTTCGGACGCTTTGCCGCTGCTGGAGTGCCGTGCCGCGGTCCGCCTGCCGCAGAACGCCCGGTCGGTGATTGTTTGCCTGCTGGGGTACTACGCCGGCGAGCGGGCGCATAATATTTCTAGATACGCCTGGGCCCGGGATTATCATGTGTTGGCAGAAGAACTGCTGTCTCCGGCAGTACAGCAGATGCGGGAAATCTGGCCTGCGCAGGCATTTTCTTTTTTTACAGACAATTCACCGATCCGCGAGGTGACGGCCGCCAGGCTGGCAGGGCTTGGATTTGTGGGAAACAATGGGCTTTTAATCAGTCCGGTTTACGGCACCTATCATTTTATTGCTGAAATTGTCACGGATCTTTGGCTGGAGCCGTCCATGCCGATGGAATCCGGCTGCGAAGCATGCCGGCGGTGCCTGGATGCTTGTCCGGCAGGTGCGCTGTCCCCGGCGGGAGTGGACAAAAGCCGATGCCGCTCGCACATCACCCAGAAAAAAGGGGAACTGACGGATTGGGAGCAGCAGCAGGTGCAAAAAGGCGGCCTTGCCTGGGGATGCGATATCTGCAATGAGGTTTGCCCTTATAATCGTCCGCCGAAACGGACCGATATACCAGCTTTCTGTCAGGAACTGGATGGGATGATCCGGGAAGAGAATTTGCCGCGCCTGATAAAAGAAAGGGCGTTTGGATACCGGGGGATCAAAGTATTGCAGAGAAATCTGCGTATAATAAAAAGAAAAGCTTCCGGCGGCGGGCCGGATACAGGAGAGTGAGCATATGACAGAAATTTTGCGGCCGGAACAGTACGAAGAATATGAAGCTTTCTGCCAAAACCATCCCCGCGGCGGATTTACCCAGTCTACCCGCTGGTTCCAGGTGAAGAACAACTGGAAAGGCGAGGTGGTTGTTGTACGGGACGCTGCCGGGAAGATTCGCGCCGGGTGTGCGGTATTGGTGCAGAAGCTGCCGGTGATTGGAGCGGCGCTTTTATACGCACCCCGTGGGCCGGTCTGCGATCTGGAAAACCGCCCGCTGCTGAAAGAGCTCAAAAGCGGGTTGGATCAGCTGGCAAAACAATATTACGCTTATCAGCTCAAATGGGATCCGGAAGTTTTGGCCGCAGACGAGCAGGTGGCCCAAACCATGAAAGAAATGGGCTTTTCGCTTTTTGCCGGGCCGGAAGGTTTTGAAACCATTCAGGCCCGGTTCAATTACCATCTGTTTTTGAACGGCCGCAGTGAAGAGGAGCTTTTTGCAAATTTGACCCAAAAAACCCGATACAATGTGCGGGTGGCCATGAAACATGGCGTAGAAGTTCGGGTTGTGGGGCAGGAGTACCTGGATGACTTTGTGCGCATTATGCAGACCACTGGAGAGCGGGATGGATTCCGGGTTCGTCCCAAGAGCTATTTTGCGCGGATGTTAAAAGCGCTGGGCGAGCACGCACGGCTTTATATGGGCTTTTACGAGGGCAACGCCGTCTGCGGTGCGATTGCTACCAATTATGCAGGGAAAACCTGTTATGTATATGGTGCGTCGGACAATGTGTACCGCAATGTAATGCCCAATTATCTGATGCAGTGGGAAATGATCCGCTGGGCAGTGGAGACAGGTTGTACGCTGTACGACTTTCAGGGTGTATCCGGTAATTTGGATGAAAATGGTCCGATGTACGGGCTTTACCGGTTTAAGAAAGGTTTTAATGGACAGCTGGATGAATATGCAGGAGAGTGGAATTATACCTATCGACCGGTAATCGGAAAGCTGGTAGACGTGGTAATGGCAATCCGGGAAAAAAGGAAAAGACATTAGACTTTTACCTAATTTATACAAAATTAACAGGTTTGTAATCAAAAAAGCTATGGCAATCCCCGGAAAACTGTGGTATAATAAAGCCAAGGCAAAACTTTGCCGCAAAAGGAGGGCTATGTATGAAATTAATTCTTGCTATTGTTTCCAGTGATGACAGCTCTATGGTTTCTTCCGCGTTGACCAAAAACAATTTTTCGGTTACAAAACTGGCTACGACCGGCGGCTTCCTGATGAGCGGCAACACCACATTTTTAATCGGTACTGAGGACGAAAATGTAGACAAAGCGATCAATGTCATCGGAGAACACAGTAAAAAGAGAAAACAGATGGTTCCTTCCTCTGCATCTTATGGCGTGGGAATGTATACGTCGTTCCCGGTGGAAGTCACTGTTGGCGGAGCTACCATTTTTGTTCTGGATGTGGAGCAGTTTAAAAAACTGTAGGTCTGGGGTAATCCAAAAATGTCGTTATTAAACCGGTTTTACGGAAATGACAAAGCAAAAGAGGCGCTCGTCTTTTATCAAAGAGACGGGCGCTTTCCGCATGGGATTTTATTGGAGGGCGAAGAAGGTTCCGGGCGAAAAACCTTTGCCCGGCTGATTGCCGCCGCCGCATTGTGCGAGGGAGAAAATCCTCCCTGCGGCCAATGCCGCCAATGCCGGAAAATTTTTAAGGGGATTCATCCGGATGTGCAGATGATTGCGCCGGAGCCGGGAAAAAAATCCTTTCAAAAGGAGCAGATTGAGCGCCTGCGGGCAGACGCGTGGGTCAAGCCTAACGAGGCGCCGCGAAAAGTGTATATCCTGTGCGAGACGCAGTATATGACCTCCTGGGCACAGAATGCTTTGCTCAAACTGCTGGAAGAACCGCCTGCCGGCGTGCTGTTCCTTTTGACCTGCGACAACCGTTCCCGGCTTTTGGAAACTGTGCGGTCCCGTGTGGTGGCGCTGCCGCTGGCAGGGCCGGGCGAAGCGCTGACAGCCAAAGCCCTGCTGGAACAGATCCCGGAATTGGGAGAGGAAAAGGCTCGGAAAGCGGCGGCTCAAAGCGGCGGCAATGTTGGGCGGGCAAAAAAGCTGCTGGCGGATGAAAAATATGCGGCGCTTTTAGAAAAGGCTGTGGATTTGTGCAGTAAAATGGAAACGGCGGATCGATTCGGCATTCTGCAGGTGCTTGCCGGTTTTGAGAATGACCGGGAAGGACTGCTTCAGTGCCTGGAGCAGGTGCGCCAGCTGTTAGCGAAAAATACAAAGGATTCCTTTTTTGCAAAAAACACCCGGCAGTTCCGCATTCTTCCGTTGCAGGCGGGTAGAGTCCTTGGTATAATAGAACAGGGCATGGAGTATGCCCGCCAAAACATAAGTATGACGTTGCTGACTACTTGGCTGGGTGCCGGGATTGGCAGCGCTTTCGAGGAATAGAATGGAGGAACCATGGCGGAAGTAATTGGCGTGAGATTTAAGCAGGTGGGCAAGGTGTATTATTTTGATCCCGCCGGCGTTCAGGTGCAGAAAGAAGACAGCGTGATCGTTGAAACAGCCCGCGGCGTAGAGTGCGGCGAGGTGGCAATGGAAAATCGGCAGGTCAGTGACGAGAGCGTTGTTAAACCGCTGAAAAAGGTAATCCGGAAAGCGACCAAGGAGGATTTGGCGCAGGTGCGCAAAAATCAGGAAAAGCAGGCCGCTGCCGCAAAAATATGCAATGAAAAAATTGCCGTCCACAAGCTGGACATGAAGCTGGTGGATGTAGAGTATACGTTTGACAACAATAAGATTTTATTTTATTTCACCGCCGATGGACGGGTAGATTTCCGGGAGCTGGTGAAGGATCTGGCTTCGGTATTCCGCACCCGTATTGAGTTGCGGCAGATCGGCGTGCGGGACGAGGCAAAAATGCTGGGTGGCCTTGGCATCTGCGGTCGGCCGTTTTGCTGCTCGACTTTCTTGGGGGAATTTCAGCCGGTTTCGATCAAGATGGCGAAGGAACAGAGCCTGTCGTTGAATCCGGTAAAAATTTCCGGTACCTGTGGGCGGCTGATGTGCTGCTTAAAGTATGAGCAGGAAGCATATGAAGATCTGCTGCGCACCACCCCAAAGGTGGGAGCGCTGGTGGGAACGGTCGACGGCAAGGGCAAGGTGGTAGAAGTAAACCTGCTGTCCGGGCTGCTGAAGGTTCGGTTGGATGCCAATCCCGATGCGCCAGCGCGGGTGTATCCGAAGGAAGAGGTTCACCTGTTGCGGGATGGTAGGATTAAGGTGGACCAAAAAGAGATAGAAGCGCTCAAGGAGATCATGGAGTAAAGATTCGGTAAAACAGGAGAAAAATCTCCGAAAACGGTTGATTTTTTTGCGGAACGTGATACAATGTTGTCAAAATGGTAATGGAGGTGGATTTGCAATGGCATATGTAATTTCTGACGAGTGCATCAGCTGTGGCGCTTGCGAGGCGGAATGCCCCGTTTCTGCGATCTCTGCCGGTGACGGTAAATACGTAATCGACGAGGGGACCTGTATTAGCTGCGGTGCTTGCGCTGGTGTTTGCCCGGTTGGCGCTCCTTCTGAGAAATAGTAGTACTTACTAAAAAGGCCTTTGCCAAGCGGCAAAGGCCTTTTTTTATTGATAGAACGTTTGTCTATTGCGCAGCCTCGCCGGAAGAAGTGCCCTCTTCGCTGGAAAGGCCGAGATTCTTTAACATATTGGTCGCGGCCATTTCGATATGGTCAATGGTCGCTTTTTCTGCGTCAGCCGGGTTGTGAGCAGCAATGGCATCTACGATGCGCTGATGTTCCCCCATCACCTTTTGTGCGCGTCCTTTTGTAGCAAAAGACATTTTTCGATAACGTTGAATGGAATGGTGCAGACTGCTTAAGGTTTGACGCAGGGTACGGCTGCCGCTGATTTCGTAAATTCGTTCATGAAACTGAGAATCCAGATTCCGAAGCTGATCCAGATCGCCTTTTGCCGTATAAAATTCCTGTAGTTCTAGAATGTCTCGCAGAGACTTGGCGTCTTCTTCCGTAATCTGCTCAGCTGCCCAGCGGGAGGCTAGCCCTTCCAATTTCATACGGATATCATAGATATCCCGCAGATCTTTTTCACTGACACCCACAACCACGGCGCCTTTGTTGGGGGTCAACTGCACCAAGCCCTCCTGCTCCAGGCGATGAATCGCTTCACGCACCGGCGTTCTGCTGACGCCCAAACGGGCGGAAATACGAAGCTCTGTCAGATTTTCGCCGGCCTTCAGTGCCCCGTTAAGGATTTCTTCTTCCAGCTTTTTGAATACTTTATCCGCCAAGGAATAACCGTTGGATAACAGATTGTCTTTCATGTTTTCAATCCTTTTTTGCATAATGCGTCCGTCCAAAAACGAACTTCCAATCAGGCTTGCTTTTGCCGGCGGGAGACGTCCCCCCTAAAAGGCAAAACTCGTCCTTCGAAACTGCTATTATTATAATACAGACGCAATCGTTTCGCAACTGAAAATACGTGATCAGAGAAAAGAAAACGAGAATATATGTTCGATTTTTTGCCTAAATCGGTTGCATCTTGCGCCGCAATACGGTATAATAACAAAAGAGCAACAAGAAAATCGAAGGCACGCAAATTTTGCCGCTGACAGAGTTTTTTGCGGATATCTTTCGGTTAGCTTCATCAAAACTCTGATCTCAAGGCGAGAAAAACGGAATGCTTTTATCCTTTGCCACCAAAAGAAAGGCGCAGACAGAGCGCCTTTTCAATGGGCGTAACAGGTTTAAGCCTGTTGGCAAGAGAAAAGGCTCTTGTTTGGGGTGATATACCGGATAAAAGCGCAAATTCGTGAAATGATGGCGCGGTGCGTGCGGAATGGAGCAAAAATATGGTAGATAAACAAAAAGCGATTGAAACGGCGATCAGTCAGATTGAAAAACAGTTTGGCAAAGGATCTATTATGAAGCTGGGTTCCACGGCAACGCTGAATGTGGAGGCAATTTCCACCGGGTCGATTTCGCTGGATATGGCACTGGGGATCGGTGGCGTACCCCGCGGGAGAATTGTGGAGATCTACGGACCGGAAAGTTCTGGTAAGACCACTGTTGCCTTACATATCGTTGCTCAGGCCCAGAAAGCAGGAGGTGAAGCTGCGTTTATCGACGTGGAGCATGCGCTGGATCCGGTGTATGCCAAAGCACTGGGAGTGGATATTGATTCCCTTTTGGTATCTCAGCCGGATACCGGTGAACAGGCTTTGGAAATTGCCGAAGCGCTGGTCCGTTCCGGCGCAATTGATGTAATTGTACTCGACTCGGTAGCGGCTATGGTGCCGAAAGCGGAAATCGAAGGAGAAATGGGAGATACCCACGTAGGTCTGCAGGCGAGGCTGATGTCCCAGGCGCTGCGGAAGCTGACGGGTATCGTTTCCAAGTCCAATACAGTTGCGGTGTTTATCAATCAGCTGCGTGAAAAGGTGGGCGTAGTGTATGGCAATCCGGAGGTGACTCCCGGCGGCCGTGCGCTGAAATTCTATTCCTCTGTGCGGATGGAGGTCCGCCGGATTGAACAGCTTAAAAGCGGAACAGAAATGATCGGCAACCGCACGCGGGTTAAAATTGTCAAAAACAAGGTGGCGCCTCCTTTCAAAGAGGCGGAGTTCGATATCATGTACGGTACGGGAATCTCCCGCGCTGGCGAAATACTGGACTTGGCGGTCAAACTGGATATTATCAATAAGTCCGGCGCGTGGTTCAGTTATAATGGAGAGCGCTTGGGACAAGGGCGGGATAATGTAAAAATCTATTTGCAGGAGCATCCGGACTTTGCCGACGAAATTGACAAGCAGATCCGAGCCAATGCCGATCGGCTCAGTTTTGCCAGGGGAGGAAAAACGGTGGCGCCGAAAAAAGAGACTGTCCCTTTGTCCGTAGAGCAGCCTGCCGATCCGTCGGCTCCTGCGGCGAAAGGGAAAAGTACAGCGGTAAACATTGATGTGGAAGTGGACGAATAATGCTTCGGATCACAGCTGTTGAAAAAGCAAAGAAAAAAGGATATCATCTTTTTGTAGAAGAGGAATATGCTTTAACGATCAGCGCCGAGGTGCTGGCGCAAACGGGATTGGCTGCCGGGCAGCAGATTACCCCACAGAGGCTGGACGAAATCCGGCAGCTGTGCGATCGACAGCGGGCCAGAGAGCGGGCGCTGTATTTGTTGGAGAGCCGCAGCCACAGCAGAAAGGAATTGTTTGACAAGCTTTGCAGATCCGTGCCGGAGCAGACCGCCGCTGAAGTAACCCAGCGGATGGAGGATCTGGGGCTGGTGGACGACGAGGCGTATGCCCGCCGTTGGGCGGCAATGCTGTGGCGTGAGAAAAAATACGGACCGCGGCGTATTCGCCAGAGCCTGACGCAGAAAGGATTCGACCGGGAACTGATCGATCAGGTGATGGAGGAGATGGCGGAATCTTTTGCAGATGAAGAAGCGGCACAGCAGCTGGAAACGCTCATTTGCCGCAAATATGCCCGGCATTTGGCGACTGGCGACCCCAAAGACCGCAGCAAGGCGGTAAATGGTCTGCTGCGCTTGGGATACGATTACGGCCAGATTCGCACGGCACTGCGGAATTTAAGTGAAACAGAGGAGTAAATTATGGCGATTAAAGTGGGGATGGTATCCCTTGGCTGTTCCAAAAATCAGGTGGACGCGGAAATCATATTAGCCAAACTCAGAGAGCGGGGTTATCAAATCCATACCGATTCCGGTACCTGCGACGTGGTCATTGTCAACACCTGCGGATTTATCGAAAGCGCAAAGCAGGAATCGATTGAAAATATTCTGGAATTTGTTACGCTGAAAAAAGAGGGGCGTATCAAGGTCATCTGTGTGACAGGGTGCCTGGCAGAGCGCTATCAGCAGGAGATGGCGAAGGAAATTCCGGAAGCGGATGTCATTTTGGGCATTGGTTCCAATGATGAAATCTGCGATGCCATTGAAAAAGCGCTGGCAGGAGAAAAGGTGCGCCGGTTCGGCCCGAAAGAAGCGCTCCCACTGGAGGGAGACCGCATTATTTCCAATTTGCCGTTTTTCGCTTACTTGAAAATTGCCGAAGGGTGTGACAATCGCTGCACTTATTGCGCGATCCCCATGATTCGCGGCAGATATCGCAGCAGGGAAATGGATAACATTGTGGCAGAGGCGAAGCGTTTGGCCGCTCATGGCGTAACCGAGCTGAACGTGGTAGCGCAGGATACCACCCGCTATGGGATGGATTTGTACGGAAAGCCCATGCTGCCGGAACTTCTGCATCGTCTGGCGCAAATTGAAAATCTGCGCTGGATTCGCGTGCTGTATACGTATCCGGATTGGATTACCGACGAGCTGCTGGAAGTAATGGCCGAAGAAGATAAAATTGTAAAATATCTGGATATTCCGCTACAGCATTGCGATCAGAAGGTGCTGCGGGAAATGAACCGCCGTGGAGACCGGCAGTCGATTACTGCCCTGATCGAAAAAATTCGGGAGAAAGTACCTGGTATTGTGCTACGGACTACGCTGATCACCGGATTCCCCGGCGAGACAGAGGAGCAATTTGAATCGCTTTGCCAATTTGTGCAGGATATAAAATTTGAGCGTCTGGGCTGCTTTGCCTATTCGGCGGAGGAGGGAACTCCTGCCGGGGAGCGTGCTGACCAGGTGGAGCCTGAGGTGCGTCAGCGCCGGGCGGATATCATCATGGAACTGCAGATGGGAATTATGGAAGAATATAACCGGAAACTGACGGGTACGGATCTGGAGGTAGTGGTAGAAGGATATGACCGCTATGCGTCCAGCTATTTCGGCCGCAGCGCAGCAGACGCACCGGATATTGACGGTAAAATTTTTTTTACCAGCAAAAAAAAGCTGGCGGTGGGTCAGTATCTGCCGGTACATGTAGACGATGTGCTGGATTATGATTTGATCGGCAGCGCGCTGTAAAAATCCATTGCCTGCAATACAACAGAAATGAGGATTGTTTTTATGAATCTGCCCAATAAGCTGACCTGCCTGCGAATGCTGATGGTTCCGTTTTTTGTGGCCGCCATGGTACTGTCGTTTTCCAATCACTATTTGTGGGCGCTGATTTTGTTTGTAACAGCGTCTTTTACCGATATGCTGGATGGGAAAATTGCCCGCAAACGGGGCCTGATTACGGATTTCGGTAAGTTTATGGATCCGCTGGCGGATAAAATTCTGGTGACGTCGGCGCTGATTTGTTTTGTGGAATTATGGGTGACACCGGCCGCAGTGATTATTGTCATTATCGCCCGGGAATTTGTTGTCACCTCCTTGCGGTTGATCGCGGCGCCTAAAGGAATCGTGATTGCGGCGGACATTTTTGGAAAAATGAAAACAGTCTCGCAGATGATTTGGGTTGCGACTACCATTGTGCAAATGTATCTGGAAGAAGAGCTGCTCATCGGTATTCCGCTGCTGGCGGAGATGAACATCGTTTTGATGTGGGTGACGTTGGGGCTGACGGTTGTGAGCGGAATCAACTATCTTTGGAAAAACCGCGCTGTACTCAGCGACATGAAATAGCCAAAAGGGCAAATCTGCCGCAAAGCAAGGGCTTTGGCAGAGGATTTTACGATTCTCGGAAGCGGCAGAAAATGCGGGAGAAGAGGGCTGACAGCTCCTTCTTGACAAACAGGAAAAAGCGTGTTATTTTAATTATTACATGGTAAAATGCATTGATCAGGAAAAGTAACCGGATAACGCCCGCCAGAGAGAGAGCATGACCCGCTGAAAGTGCTTTTGGGAAACGGATTCGGCCAAGTGCGCCTGCCAGCACGGATCGGGAAATCAGTATCGATCTGCGGAAGACCTCCGTTATCAGGTGAAATCGAGTGAAAAATCGAAGTGGAACCGCGGTAAATACACCGCCTTCGGCCGTTGACGGCCCGAGGGCGGTTTTCTTTTTGGACCGGCCTTTTGGGCGGAAAGGAGCAAATCATGAGAATTTACAACACGTTGACCAGAAAAAAAGAGGAATTTGTCCCCATCACCCCTGGCGAGGTAAAAATGTACGCCTGCGGACCGACAGTGTATAACTATATCCACATCGGCAACGCGCGGCCCATCTGTGTGTTCGATACCCTGCGCCGTTATCTGGAGTACAGGGGTTATAAGGTAACTTTCGTTCAGAACTTTACCGATATCGACGATAAGATCATCAAACGGGCTAACGAGGAAAATACTGATTATAAAACGATCTCGGAGCGGTATATCCACGAGTATTGGACCGATGCTAAGGGACTGGGTGTTCGGGCGGCCACCATCCACCCCAAGGCCACCGAGACCATGGACGAGATCATTAAGATCGTACAGGATATCATCGATCACGGTTACGGCTATGAAGTGAACGGGGACGTTTACTTCCGGGCGAAAAAATTCAAAGGTTACGGCAAGCTATCCCATATGCCAATCGAGGAGCTGGACGCCGGCAACCGTATTGATGTGACGGAACAGAAAGAAGACCCCATGGACTTTGCGCTGTGGAAAGCGGCAAAAGAAGGGGAGCCTTATTGGGAGTCGCCTTGGGGCAAAGGCCGCCCCGGCTGGCATATCGAATGCACCGCGATGATCCGCAAGTTCTTGGGTGAGACCATCGACATCCATTGCGGCGGACAGGATTTGATCTTCCCTCACCATGAAAACGAGATTGCCCAGGGCGAATGCTGCACCGGCAAGGAATATGCCCATTACTGGATGCACAACGGCTATATTAACGTGGATAATGTAAAAATGAGCAAGTCCAAAGGCAATTTCTTTACCACACGAGATGTGGCGGAGAAATACGGCTATGAGACAATCAAGCTGATGATGGTGCAATCGCATTACCGCAGTCCTTTCAACTATACGCTGGAAGTCATTGAGTCCTGCAAAAATTCTTTGGACCGCCTGTATAACTGCCGGGAGAAGCTGGAATTTGCGTTGGATAACGGCTTGGAGGAAGCCACTGAGGGAGAAGCGGAATTTTTGCAGAAGTTTGCCGCAGCGCAGGAGAAGTTCGTCGCCGCCATGGACGACGATCTGAACACTGCCGACGGCCTGACTGCCCTGTTCGATCTGACGCGAGACATCAACACCGCTTTACAGGTTCCGCGGTCCAAAGCACTGGCGCAAAAAGCTGCTGAACAGTTTGACGCGATCGCCGACGTGCTGGGTATTTTATATAATCGCAAAAAAGAGACACTGGATGCCGATATTGAGGCCTTGATTGAAAAAAGGCAGGCGGCCAGAAAAGCAAAAGATTTTAAAACGGCTGACGCTATCCGTGACCAACTGGCCGGAATGGGTATTACGCTTAAGGATACGCCGCAGGGTGTGCAATGGACCCGCGCGTAAAATAACAGGTATCAAAAAAGAGCCCCAAGGGGCTCTTTTCCCCTCTGAAAGGGAGAAAGGAGCTGCAGATGGAAAAGAAACTTTCTTTTAACGAAAACGCCGACAATTACGACCGCCTGCGTCCCCGCTACTGCCAGGAGCTGTTTGCGGACATCGCCGCATATGCCGGGCTGCAAGAGGGTGCGGCGGCACTGGAGGTGGGCGCAGGGACAGGGCAGGCTACCGGACCCTTTCTGGAGAGGGGCTGTCAGGTGACGGCGATAGAGCCGGGGGCGCAGCTGGCCGGGATTCTAAACCAAAAGCATCGGGAGAGCGCGAAACTTTCGGTGAAAAACTGTCTGTTTGAGGATTTTTCGGCGCCGTCCGGTTCCTTTGATCTGATATATGCCGGAACCGCTTTCCATTGGGTGCCGGAGGAAGCCGGATATCCCAAAGCAAAAAAATTGCTTCGTCCCGGCGGTACGCTGGCGCTTTTTTGGAACACGCCCGTCATCCAAAATCCGGAAAGCGATGCGATGCAGCCGGCATATCAGCGCTTTTTTCCAGATGAGAGCCGTCCTCCTCAATTTCCACAGGAGCGATTTGACAAACGGGAGGCGCTGATGCATAAATACGGCTTTTCCTTTGTGCAGCGCCGCTATTACTACAAAGAGCGGATACTCACAGCAAAAGAATATATTCTTTTGCTGGATACCTATTCCGATGTCCGGTTAATGGAGCCAGACAGAAAGGAGGCCTTTTTTCGGGAAATTGAAGAGGCGATTCTGGGCTGCGGCGGCATGGTCCACATTCAGGATATTATGGATCTGCATCTTGGTAAAAATTTATAACGAAAAAGGCCGGGAACCTCAAAGGGTTCCCGGCCTTTTTCGTGGGCAGGCGGCCGGCCTAAATCTTTTTTTGCAATCAGCGCTTCGGAGGGTGATGCATGGATTTTTGGATACGGGGTATCCGCGTTTTCGGAGCGGTCAGCGCAAAGCTTTCCTCGATGAGACGGCGAATATCTACGTCCTTCATGCTGCCATCAAGAATTATGCTGATCCAGTGCTCTTTGTTCATGTGGTAGGCGGGAACCACAGCGGAAAAGGTCCGCCGCCAAAAATCCGCCCACATAGGCTGTGCTTTTACATTGATCCAGATATGATTTTCCCGTTCGAAAATCAGAGCAAAAATTTTTTGGTTGGCCCGATGCCGTATGGCTGTCCAGTTGAAATCATCAAAAGGATAATCCTCATAAACATCGGGCAGCTGAAGGCAGGCGGCAATGGCCTCCTGTCGGGTTGTCATGGGAAAAGCACTCCTTTTCGTTATTTTTTCCCGTCTTGCAGCGCCTGTAAAATTCCTTGATCCGCTGGACAAAAGTCGTACTGGCAAATCTGACCCGTGCTGATCCAGCGAATGGCGTTATGCTCTAGCAGCTGCGGCGTACCGGATTCGATTTTGGCGTGGAATAAAGTTAAATGGACGGTCAAATCCGGGTAGGTATGGATCAGTTCCATAAAAATATCTTCTACCTCTACCGTAACACCTAATTCCTCCTGGCACTCACGGATTAGTGCCTGCTCTTTGGTTTCGCCTGGCTCCACTTTGCCGCCGACAAATTCCCACAGCAGACCGCGGGCCTTATGAGCCGGGCGTTGGCAAATCAAAAAACGGCTTTCTTTCCAAATGAGAGCGGCTACTACTTCAGTCATCTTTTCTCTCCTTATTTTCCGCGCAGATAGGAAAGAATCTCTGCGGCATTGTCATCGGGTTTTACCTTTGGCATAGCTTTTTCAATCATGCCGTTTTCATCAATGAGGTAGGTGGTGCGCACTACTCCCATGCTGGTTTTGCCGTAGAGTTTTTTCTCCTGCCAAACGCCGTAAGCCTGGATTGCATGCAGTTCCGGATCGGAAAGCAAGATAAAAGGCAACTGGTATTTCTGGGAAAACTTTTGATGGGAGGACACCGAATCTTTGCTGATTCCGATCACCGTTACCCCCAGAGCGGCGTAATCTTCCCAAGCGTCGGCAAAGGCGCAGGCCTGGCGGGTACATCCGGGGGTGTTGTCTCGTGGGTAAAAATAAAGCACAACCTTTTTGCCGGCGAAATCAGACAGGGAGACAGGATGTCCGTTCTGATCCGGCAGGGTGAACAAAGGAGCTTTTTCCTTTTCTTGCAGCATTATCTTCTTCCTTTCTTACAAAAAACATAGGTGTTTTCATTGGAGAGTTCGGGTGAAAAACGAAAGTCCAGGCGATCAAACATCCTGGCTTGTTCCGGGGTTTGGCATCCATGCTCCGCCAAATAGCGAACCATCTCTCCACGCGCCATTTTGCAAAGGGTTGCCTTTTCCCGGATTTTCCCGTCCTGTTCCTCCGCGAACACACAGGTGATCAGGCGAGTTTGAGCGGGCAGGTGAGGAATGACGCTGCGGCTGTACTCTTTTGACGCGAGATTTAAAATGACATCATCTTCCCTGCTCAGAGCAAGCGCCAAGGCGTCTGCCCAAAAGGCATACAGATCGGCGGCGCCGTCCACCGCCAGCTTTGCCTGCATTTCCAGCCGATAAGGAGCTACCCCGTCAAAGGGGCGAAGCAAACCGTAAAAACCGGACAGAATTCTCAAGTGTTCCTGAATATATTCCAGTTCCCCATAGGTAAAAACACCCGGCGCCATATATTGGTACTGAATTCCTTCGTAAGCCAAAATAGCGGGGGTGAGATTAGCGTACAGATTGATGCGGTGCAGCCGCTCATAGTTTTGGCAGGCCAGCGGTTCGCTGCATTTCCATAAAACGCGCAGCTGATCCAAGGACATAGTCAGAAGAGAGGACAAAAGCCGCTGGGTACAGGCAAGAAATAAGGGGAGATCCCGGCAGTCAAAACTGTCGGTGTCTACATTCATTTTTTTTGCAGGAGAAATGATAATTTTCATACGGAAAGGATCCTTCTGCTTCTTTTCAGACATGGTTTGTCCTGTTTTTTACGCGGCCGGAACCACGGGACAAAAGCATTCGCCCACCGTTTCCCACGGGAAAAGTTTTCATTGTGTAAATTATAGTAAAACCATGGGAGAAAGTCAACGAGCGGTCGCGCGCGGTACAGATGAAAGAATTTTTGCAAAAAAAACTTTTCGAAATCCTTGTTTTATGCTATGATATTTTTCGTACGACGAACAGAGAATGCAAAAAGAAGGATGTGTTTGGATGATCCGGCGATTTATTCAATATTACAAACCCCAGAAAAAACTTTTTTTCTTGGATATGGTAGCTGCGTTTTTCATTGCGGTTTGCGATCTGTTTTATCCCATGATTACCCGTAATATGCTCAACGATTATATTCCAAACCGTCAGCTTCGGTTGCTTTTGATCTTTTCCGCGGCGCTGATTGCTATTTACTTTATTAAAATGCTGTTAAGCTATTTTGTCCAATATTACGGTCATATGGTGGGTGTTTATATGCAGGCGGATATGCGAAGGGATTTATTCCGCCATTTACAGAAACTGCCTTTTTCCTTTTTTGATGAAAATGAAACCGGTAACATTATGTCCCGCGTGGTCAACGATTTACAGGATATTTCCGAGCTGGCTCACCACGGACCGGAGGATATCTTTATCTCTTCGGTTATGATCATCGGTTCTTTTGTTTACCTTTCCAGCATTAATCTGCTTTTGACTGTCATTATTTTTCTGTTCATCCCCATCCTGGTGTGGTTTTCTCTGGCCATGCGCAAAAAGATGAATATCGCTTTTATGGAGAGCCGGCGCAAAGTAGCACTGGTCAATGCCACGCTGGAAAGCAGTATTTCCGGCATCCGGGTGGCGAAGGCGTTTACCAACAGCGCCTTTGAGGAAGAAAAATTCCAGAAGGGAAACGGAAAATTTGTCAAAGCGCGGGAGATGTCCTATCGGGCGATGGGACAATTTTTCGCGGGCACCGGTTTTATCACAGACATGTTCAATGTCGTGGTGATTTTGGCAGGCGGCGTTTTTACCTATCAAGGAATCATCAGCTATGGGGATTTTGCTGCGTTTATGCTGTTTGTCAACTTGTTTATCAATCCGGTGAAAAAATTAATCAACTTTATGGAGCAGTACCAAAATGGCATGACCGGTTTTCAGCGTTTCTGCGAGTTGATCGATCAGCCGGTGGAACAGGAGCGCTCTGATGCGGGCGAGTTGAAAAATGTGAAAGGCGAAATTTGTTTTGACCGGGTGAATTTTACCTATGATGACAGCAAAGAAGTTTTGCACGATATTAATCTGACCATCCAGCCCGGAGAAAAGTTGGCGTTGGTAGGTCCTTCCGGCGGTGGAAAATCTACGATTTGTCATTTAATACCCAATTTCTACAAATTAGACAGCGGAGAAATCCGGATCGACGGGACGCCGATTGATAAAATTACCTTTGCTTCGCTTAGAAAAAATATCGGTATTGTGCAGCAGGACGTATTTTTGTTCAATGGCAGTATTCGGGAAAATATCGCATACGGAGATCTGAGTGCCAGCGAGGAGCAGGTAATGGAAGCTGCCAAGCGAGCCAATATACACGATTATGTGATGAGTTTGCCGGAAGGGTATGAAACGAATATCGGCGAGCGGGGAATCAAACTATCCGGCGGGCAGAAACAGAGATTGTCCATTGCGCGGGTATTTTTAAAAAATCCGGCGATTCTGATTTTGGATGAGGCTACCAGCGCACTGGACAACACTACCGAAGCACTCATCCAAAACGCATTGGACGAGTTGTGTCAGGGACGCACTACTATTGTGGTGGCCCACCGGCTGTCCACGATCAAAAATGCCGACGAAATTGCCGTTATAACCAAAGGGCGCATTGCAGAAAAAGGATCGCATGAGGAGTTGTTGGCGCAAGGCGGCATTTATAAGGGGTTATATGAATCCCAGTTTAAGCCTGGTGTCGAAAACGATTGGATGGAATGATCGAATGATAGGAAAGAATAGCCGAAAATTTATAGTAGCGCTGCAGGAGGGGAATCTGCCTGCGCTTTGGACGATACCGAAAGCAGACCTTCACAATCATTTTGTATGGGGTGGGGCGGGAGTATATCCGGCGAAAAACAGAAATTGCCATCTGCTCATGCAAAAGCAGGAACCCCTCTATGATCAATAAAACCAGGAGAAGCTGCAAGAATAGTTTGCCAGTGCGTCGATGCAGAAACGATAGAAGCCGCTTTTGTACAGGGCAAAAACGGCAGTGAAACAGTCTGTATCTAAATGAAAAAAGGTGCCCGAAGCAAAACGCTTCGGGCACCTTTAAAAAATGGTACAATACCTCAAAACCGAAAACAGACAAAAAAATGCCGCCCCCACTATTGCAGGAACAGCACCCCTGGTGGACGATAAGGGACTTGAACCCCTGACCTCCCGCACGTCAAGCGGATGCGCTACCAGCTGCGCTAATCGTCCATATCAAAATGACAAATGCTATTATAGCCGATTCTCCTTGAAAATGCAAGAAGATTTTGAAAATTTTTGAACAAAATCCAAACTTTTTGTCTCTTGATGGGAAATCCCGCCGGGATGTTGTCTCGAAAATTTGTTTGTGCTATAATAATCACGATTATGCGGATTCGTTGGATCTGCTGTGGGCCAGCCCTTGCGGCGGATGCTGAAGAAGTGGCCGCGGCCAGGTCTACGCCGCAGGAAACAGGACGCGTAAATACGCGGGACAGGCAGGAAAAATGCTGATTTTAGGGATTGATCCCGGATATGCCATTGTAGGCTACGGGCTGTTGGAATATCAAAACAATCGATTTCGTACAGTAGATTATGGAGCTATTACCACGCCTGCTGGGATGGATTTTTCCCAGCGGCTGGAACGGATATACCAGCAGATGCAAATGCTTTTGACCCAATACCGGCCGCAGGCGGTGGCAGTGGAAAAGCTGTATTTTCAAAACAACCAGAAAACCGCTATTGATGTGGCGCAGGCCAGAGGCGTGATTCTGCTGGCGGCGCAGCTGCAGGGAGTGGAGACTTTTGAGTATACGCCGCTGCAGGTAAAATCATCGGTGGTGGGTTATGGGCAGGCGGTAAAGAAACAGGTGCAGGAGATGACCCGCATCCTGCTGCATTTGGATGCGGTCCCCAAGCCGGATGATACGGCCGACGCGCTGGCGATTGCGATTTGTCACGCCCATTCGTCCGGATCGCTGATGAACCGGCTGAAACAGTACCAGTAAAAAGGAGGAAGCGCCGTGTTTTATTATGTGCGGGGAAAGCTTGTTCATGTGGAAGAGGGAATGGCTGCGGTAGAATGTGCCGGTGTGGCCTTTGCACTGAAGACCACAAACAATACCCTTTCCAAGCTGCCGGCATTACAAACAGAAGTGACGCTGTATACTTATTTTTTGGTGCGGGAAGGCGCGATGGAACTGTATGGCTTTTACGATCAGGGAGAGCTGAACTGTTTCCAGATGCTTTTGACCGTTTCTGGCGTGGGACCAAAAGCGGCGCTGGCGATTTTATCCCAGCTGTCACCGGAAAAGTTTGCCCTTTGTGTGGCTACAGGGGATGTCAAATCCATCACCCGTGCACAGGGAGTAGGGCCGAAACTGGCCCAGCGGCTGATTTTGGAACTCAAGGACAAGGTACAGAACGAGCAGATTGCCAAAGGGGTAGGGATGGATCATATCCCGGCTCCGGCCGTGCTGACTGGCGCCAATGTGCAGGAGGCGATCAGTGCCCTGGTGGTGCTGGGATATACCCAATCGGAAGCGGCGTCTGCCATGGCGAAGCTGGACGCTTCGCTGCCGGTGGAGGAATTGATCCGGCTGGGACTTAAGATGATTGCCACTGGAAAGTAAAAGCAGATTGGGCCAGAAGAAGGAGGAGGGGAAGCATGGAAGAAGAAATGGATTTTGAAAACCGGATCCTGACGCCGGAGTATGAACGGGAGGATTCGGATATTGAAGGGTCCCTGCGCCCCAAAACCCTGCAGGAATACATCGGCCAGGAAAAAGCAAAGGAAAATATGTCGATTTATATTGAGGCGGCCAGAATGCGGGGCGAGCCGCTGGATCATGTACTGCTGTACGGTCCGCCCGGCTTGGGAAAAACCACTTTGTCGGGCATCATCGCCAACGAAATGAATGTGAATCTGCGCATTACCTCTGGTCCGGCCATTGAAAAGCCGGGAGATCTGGCGGCTCTTTTAACCAATCTCGGGGAAAATGACATCCTGTTTATTGATGAGATTCACCGGCTGTCGCGTGCGGTGGAAGAGGTGCTTTATCCAGCGATGGAGGACTATGCGCTGGATATTATCATCGGCAAAGGCCCGTCAGCCAGGTCGATTCGGATCGATTTGCCCCATTTTACACTAGTAGGAGCCACCACCCGGGCAGGCCAGCTGACTGCGCCGCTTCGAGATCGGTTCGGTGTGATTCTGCGCCTGGAGCTGTATACGACCGAAGAACTGGCCCAGATTATCCGGCGCAGTGCTGGAATTTTGGGGATTCCTTGTGACCAAGACGGTGCAGTGGAACTGGCGAAACGCAGTCGGGGTACCCCCCGTATTGCCAACCGCCTGTTAAAAAGAGTGCGGGATTTCGCACAGGTTATGGGGGATGGCACCATTACCTTGACGATTGCCAAGCAGGCGTTGGATCGGCTGGAGATCGACGGATTAGGCCTGGATGCCACTGACCGTCGGATGCTTTTGACCGTTATCCGCAATTATGGCGGCGGCCCGGTAGGGCTGGAAACGCTGGCGGCGGCGATCGGGGAAGAGGCGGTGACACTGGAGGATGTGTACGAACCGTATTTGATGCAGATTGGTTTTTTAAGCCGCACACCCAGAGGACGCTGTGTTACCCCCATGGGATACCGGCATTTGGGAATTGCCGCCCCGGGAGAAGAGAACGGCGACCAGCTGAAACTGGATTTCTGATAAAGGAGAAAAACGATGGGGAAACTGTTTGGAACAGACGGCATCCGTGGGGTTGCCAATAAGGAATTGAGCGTTGATTTAGCCATGGAGGTGGCACAGGCCGCAGGTACGGTCATCAAAGAAAAAATCGGTCGCAAGCCGCGCTTTGTCATCGGGCGGGATACCCGTCTGTCCTCCAGCATGCTGGAATCTGCCATGGCAGCGGGCCTTTGTTCGGTCGGCTGTGACGTGCAGATGTTGGGCGTTGTGCCAACGCCGGCGGTGGCCTATCTGGTGCGGAAACTGGAAGCCGACGCGGGAATCATGCTCACCGCTTCCCATAATCCGTTTATGGATAACGGCATCAAAATCATCAGCGGCACCGGTTTCAAACTTTCCGACGAAGAGGAGGAGGAGATTGAGGCTATTATCATCGACAACGAGCGGGTGCCTCCAAAAGCGGCTCCGGAAGAGATTGGGATGGTGACCGCCGCATTTGACACAGTGGATCAATATATGGATTATCTGGTCAGTTTGGGAGAGGGATCCCTTTCCGGCATGAAAGTCGCGCTGGATTGCGCCAACGGATGCGCCAGTGTTACAGCGCCGCAGATTTTCCGGCGGTTGGGAGCCGAGTGCCATGTGCTGCATGCAGAACCTAATGGGTTGAACGTAAACCGGGACTGCGGCTCCACCCATATGGAAAAGCTGAAAGAATATGTCAAGACGCACGGATGCGATGTAGGCTTTGCTTTTGACGGGGATGCAGACCGCTGTTTGGCGGTGGATCGAAATGGAAACCTGGTGGATGGCGACGTACTGATGGCCATTTTTGCGCTGGACATGAAAAAACGTGGAAAGCTGAAAAATAATGGCTTGGTAGTAACGGTGATGTCCAATCTTGGCCTGTTCCATTTTGCGAAAGAACATGATATTACAATGCCAACGACGAAAGTGGGGGACCGGTATGTGCTGGAAACCATCATTCGGGACGGTTATTGTCTGGGTGGAGAGCAGTCGGGCCATATTATCTTTTTTGATGATATGACCACAGGCGACGGGCAGCTTTCGGCGGTACATTTGCTGAGTATTCTGGCGCGGGAGAATAAGCCACTGCACGAGCTGTGCCGTATTATGACAACCTATCCGCAGGTACTGAAAAACGTGCGTGCTGACGATGAGCTCAAAGCGTCTTTGTGGGAGCTGGACGATTTGTTTAAAGAGATGGATGACCGCTTGGGCGATCAGGGGCGGGTGCTGGTTCGGCCCTCCGGTACGGAGCCGTTGGTGCGGGTGATGGTAGAGGGTGCCGATTATGACCAGATTGAGGAAATTGCCGGGCTGATCGCAGCTGCCATCGAAGCCAGACAAAACTAGGGGGCTGCACTATGAGGATTGCCGATCAGTGGAAAGATTATGAAATTATAGATACCTCCGGCGGGGAAAAGCTGGAACGTTGGGGCGATGTGCTGCTGATCCGTCCGGATCCTCAGATCATCTGGAATACGCCCAAAACGCATCCTGCCTGGAAAAAGGCGGATGCCAGATATATCCGCTCCAATGCGGGCGGCGGCAGCTGGCAAAATCGAACCTTGGACAAAAAAGAATGGAAAATTCGATATGGGGGGCTGACCTTTAAGGTCAGCCCCACTGGATTCAAACATACGGGACTGTTTCCGGAGCAGGCGGTAAACTGGGATTTTATGGCCCAGAAAATCCGGGCGGCGAACCGGCCGGTGAAGGTGCTCAACCTGTTTGCGTACACTGGGGGCGCCACGCTGGCCTGTGCTGAAGCCGGCGCTTCAGTCTGCCATGTGGACGCCTCCAAGGGGATGGTGGCATGGGCCAGGGAAAACGCCGCACTTTCCGGATTGGGGGACAAGCCTATCCGCTGGATTGTAGATGACTGTAAAAAATTTGTAGAGAGGGAAATTCGCCGCGGCAATCGCTATGACGGAATCCTGATGGATCCGCCGTCTTATGGGCGTGGGCCCGGCGGCGAAGTCTGGAAGCTGGAGGAACAGATTTATGAGCTTTTGGATTTGACCGCACAGGTCCTTTCAGATGACGCGTTTTTTTTTCTGCTCAACTCTTACACGACCGGACTGCCGGCCGCGGTGATGGAATATCTGCTGGGCGTTACGGTAGGGCGTGGCCGGGAGGGCCGGGTTTGGGCGTCAGAAATCGGACTTCCGGTAGCGGCTTCCGGTTTTTCGCTACCTTGCGGGTCTACTGCTGTATGGGAACGTTAACCTGAGTCAAGAAAGAAGGAATATCACATGGAACCGATTTTATCGGCAAGGGATGTATCCTTTGCGTATGACAATTATGAAGAAAAGCAACTGCCGCCCATTGTGCTGGAGGACGTTTCCCTGGATATTCAGCCAGGGGAGTTTGTGGCAGTACTGGGGCACAATGGGTCGGGGAAATCTACGCTGGCCAAGCATTTCAATGCCATTTTGCTGCCCACTGCCGGTACCGTTTACGTCGGCGGCATTGACACAAAGCAAGAAGACCGGCTGTACGATATCCGGCAGACGGTGGGCATGGTGTTCCAGAATCCGGACAATCAGTTGGTTGCTACGATTGTAGAAGAGGACGTGGCTTTTGCACTGGAAAATCTGGGCGTACCGCCGGAGGAGATCCGCCGCCGGGTGGATGAGTCGTTGAAAGCGGTGGGCATGTATGAATACCGGGAACACGCGCCGCATCAGCTTTCCGGTGGGCAAAAGCAGCGGGTGGCGATTGCAGGCATCATTGCCATGCGGCCCAAATGCATTGTTCTGGATGAGCCGACCGCCATGCTGGACCCACAAGGCCGGCGGGAGGTGCTTCGAACCATCCGTCAGCTGGGGGATCAATTCGGCATCACAGTGGTGTTGATCACCCATTATATGGACGAGGCTGCCCAATGTGACCGGGTGGTGGTGGTGGACAACGGAAAGGTTATCCTGGATGGCGCGCCCCGCGCGGTGTTTTCCCACGTGGAACAGTTAAAAAAGGTGGGGCTTGATGTACCGCAGGTGACAGAGCTTGTCTGGATGCTGAGGAAGGACGGTTATAATTTACCGGACGACATTATATTTGAGGATGAATGCGTCCAGGCCATTGAAAAACTGTTGGAGGAACGCCATGTCAGTCATTAAAACAGAGCATTTGACGCACACCTATTCACAGGGAACCAGCCACGAACAAGCAGCGGTCTCTGATGTCAATTTAGAAATCGAAGCGGGCGAAATGATCGGCGTGATCGGCCATACCGGATCGGGTAAATCTACCCTGATCCAGCATTTCAACGGGCTTTTGCGGCCGACCTCCGGTAAAATTTACGTAGATGGCGAAGATATTTGGGAGAAGCCCAAGGAAATCCGCCGCATCCGTTTTAAAGTGGGGTTGGTGTTCCAATACCCGGAATATCAGTTGTTTGAAGATACGGTCTATAAGGATATTGCTTTTGGGCCAAAAAATATGGGCCTTTCAGAGGAGGAGATTGACCGGCGGGTGAAAGAAGCGGCGCTTTTCGTAGGCCTTAAGCCGGAGCATATGGAAAAAAGTCCTTTTGAGCTTTCCGGCGGCCAAAAGCGCCGGGTGGCCATTGCCGGCGTGATCGCGATGAACCCGGAGGTGCTGATTCTGGACGAGCCGACCGCGGGACTGGACCCAAAAGGTCGGGACCGGATTTTGGGCCAGATTCTGGAATATCACAAAGAGCAAAAAAATACCATTCTGTTGGTTTCACACAGTATGGAAGATGTGGCGAAATATACGGAAAAGGTGCTGGTTATGAACCACAGCAGGGTGGCCATGTTCGACGAAGTGGAAAAGGTATTTTCCCACAGCCGGGAGATCGAGGCTATGGGTCTTGCGGTGCCGCAGGTATCGCGGGTTTTTTTGTCGCTGAGCGAAAAGGGATGGCCGGTGCCCGCCAATATCTATACAGTAGAGCAGGCAAAAACAGCGCTGGAAACGATTTTGCGGCAGGGAGGTGGCGCCAATGCTTAAAGATATTACCATCGGACAGTATTTTCCAGGAAAATCGGTGCTGCACCGGCTGGATCCGCGGATGAAAATTTTGCTGACAGTGGGTTATATTGTCATGCTGTTTACCGTATCCAATCCGTTGGGGCTGTGCGTGGGTATTTTATTTTTAATCTTTGCCTATGCGATTTCCGGTATTCCGCCCCGCATGATTACCAAAAGCTTAAAGCCGGTGATTCCCATTATCATTTTTACCACCGTGCTGAACATGTTTTTCGTCAAAGGTGACCCGCTGTTTGACTGGTGGATTTTCCACATTTCCCGCCAGGGACTTTTGACGGCGGTGGTTATGACCATCCGCATTATCTGCCTGATCGCCGGCACTTCGCTTTTAACTTATACGACCTCACCGATCACCTTGACTGATGGGCTGGAACGACTGATGAAGCCACTGAAAAAAGTCCATTTTCCAGTGCATGAACTGTCCATGATGATGACCATTGCCCTGCGTTTTATCCCGACTTTAATTGAGGAGACGGATAAAATTATGAGCGCTCAGAAGGCTCGGGGCGCTGACTTAGAAAGCGGCGGCATTATGCAGCGGGCCAGAGCGCTGGTTCCGATTTTGATCCCGCTGTTTGTTTCGGCGTTCCGCCGGGCGGATGAGCTTGCGTTGGCCATGGAGTGCCGCTGCTATCGGGGAGATGTGGGCCGCACCCGCATGAAACAGCTACATTACAGCTGGCAGGATGGCGTAGCCGCCGCTTTGACGATTGGGTGTATTGCAGGTGTAATCATGGTAAATATTTTTGCACCGGTGGTGTTTTAAGGAACAAAAATCCTTTGGTGTTTGACCGGATACAGGTGGAGGAGAGAGCGGGGATGCGAAATATTTTAATGACCCTTTGCTATATCGGTACCGCTTATCATGGCTCTCAGGTGCAGTCTAACGCATTGTCGGTGACAGAAGTGGTACAAGACGCAATGGAAACCGTTCTGCACTGCCGGGAGGACGTAAAAGGCTGCTCCCGTACCGATGCCGGAGTGCATGCCAATCGTTTCTGCATGAATTTCCATACGGACCATCCGATCCCTCTGTATGCGCTTAAACGCAGTCTCAATGCGCTTTTGCCGGACGATATTGGGGTGTTGGACTGCCGGGAGGTGCCGGTGGATTTCCATGCCCGGTACAGTTGCGTGGGCAAACGGTATCGGTATCTGATCTGGAATGCAGATGGAAAAAATCCATTTTACCGGGGCCGTGTGCTGGAATACTGGCAGCCGTTGGAGTTGGAAAAATTGCGGCCGGTGTGCGAACTGCTGCGCGGCACACATGATTTTCGGGGCTTTTGCAGTTCCAAGGCGGATATGGAGGATACAGTGCGCTCCGTTTATCGCTGTGAAGTGGAACGGCAGGGCAGTCTCGTTGTCTTTACCATAGAGGGGGATGGCTTTTTATATAACATGGTGCGGATTATCGTAGGTACTCTGCTGCGGGTTAACGAGGGGAAAATCAGTCTTGATCAGGTGCGTCGGGCGCTGGAAGAGCGGAATCGGTCTCTGGCGGGCATTACCGCTCCGGCCTGTGGGTTGTATCTGGACGAAGTGTTTTATATGCGGCCGGATCGTTGGGGAAACGGATGAGAAAATTCATTTTTCTCATGCACCTTTTCCCATATATCAGGAAAAAGAAGAATCCAATCGGAAAGGATGAGCCAAAATGGGACAGCTGGAAGATATCGAACGGCTGCGCAAAAAGCGTAACCGGCGGCAAAACCTCAAGCGTTTGGGGACTTTCCTGTTGGTTTTGGCCATCTTTTTCGGCATTTGGTTTGTTTGGGAAAAAATCAAGCAGACAAGCTTGGCTGAACAGCTGGCCGGAGGATTTGCGGAACTGGGTTCAGGTAGTGGCTATCCGATGGAAATTTCCGGCGCAACAGTCCGCCAAATGGAAACCATGGGGAATGTGCTGCTGGTTCTGACTGACACCCACCTGCATATCTATAATAAAAACGGTAAATTACTGCGTGAAGTTCAGCATGATTATGCGAACCCGGTGATAAAATGTTCCAGCAGCCGGATTATTCTGTACGATCCGTCCTCCAGGGTGCTGCGGATAGAAAGCAAAACAAAAACGATAAAGGAAATGACTTTTGACGAACCGGTACTATTCGCTGTGCTGTCAGATGAAAATGATTTGGCGGTGATCACCAATCCCCAGCGCTTTTTAGGGCAGATTATCGTATACGATCACTCGCTGGAGGATCCGGTTTTTTCCTGGAAATCAGCAGAAAGCTATTTGTATGGGGCGGCTTTTGAACCGGGCGGCGACAGCATTGCAGTGCCTTCGGTGCAGGTGCAAAACGGCGATCTGGTCAGCGGTTTAACTTTATACCGGCTAAATGAAGAAAGCCCCTTTATGCAGCAGCAGTATGTGGACGAAACCATTCACGACATCAGCTATCAAAATGGTGAACTGCAGGTTTTGACCGACCAGAATGCCTACTATTATTCCGAATCAGGCAAGGAAAAAGCGGTGATTTCTTTTCAGGAGGAACCCCTTCGTATGTTTTGTTCGAAAGGTGAAAAGATTTCTGCTTTGGTGCTGGGAGATTATCGGGAGTTTAAATCGGTCAAACTGTCTTTGATGGGTGCTTCCGGTGAAGCAGAAGGCGCGGTATCGCTGCAATTTTCGGTGGACGATATAGATGTCAATGGCAGCCGGACGGCACTGTTGGCGGGCAACTGCATAGAAATTTATAATGCGAAAGGAGAACTGGTTCAGCAGATCACGCCGGATACGGAGGTCCTGTTTTTGGCGCTGGGCAACGGATTTGCTTATTATGTAACGCCGGACGCCATCTGCCAGGAACCGCTTTCCTGATTGGATTTTTATATTCCAGACAGATATCCTGAGAAAAGAGAGAAGGGATCAATATGGAAAAATTTCTGCCGTTTTTTTTGGATTTGGCAGCGGTTTTGTTTGTAATCGGTTATATTCGTTCGGCGGCTCGCCGTGGATTTGTTCGCACGGTCGTGCAGCTGATCGGTTTTTTCATCTCCTTGTTCCTGGCAAATACGCTGTCCGGTGTGGCGGCGGAGTATACTTTTTCGCATTTTATCCAGCAAGGACTGACGGATAAGATCTCTGAACAGATCGTATCCTCCGGTTCTGCTGACGGCTTTTTGCAGACGCTGGCGGCAGTGCTGGAAAGTATTCCCTCTTATTTGCGCAACGCGCTGGAATTTGCCGGACTGCCGGCGGATTTAACGCTGCCATCTATTGCGGACAGTACAGAGCAGCTGGCGGCGAGTATTGTGGAACAAACCATAGGGCCGACTTGTATTGCGCTTTTTTCCACCATCTTTTTTTTGTTGTTTTTTTCACTTTTCATGTTTTTAACCCGTATCGTTGCCCGGTGTTTTACAGGACTTCGGCATATTCCGATTGTGGGGCCGCTTAATTCTGTTTTGGGCGGCTGTGTCGGTGCAGTAGAAGGAGTGCTGTATCTGTATTTGATGGTAGCCATTGCAAGCCTTGTTCTGGCGCTGACGGGCGATAGCATTCCGTATTTGAACCGGCAGACACTGGAAAGCACCTGGATTTTGCGGTTGTTTTTAGAAAAAAGTGCCTTAGGGGCGCTGCCGACGCCGGATTTTTCGGGATATATTGCTATCGGGCAGGCATTTTTGCAGTCGATTACAGGCGGCTAAAGTTTTTTTCTGCGCGAAGTTTTTTTCATAGCCAGTTCACATTTGCTTTTTATAATGAGCCTAAATCAAAAATGATAAACAATCACGACTGTTTTTGAAAGATATATGAGGTGTAGATTTTGGCAATGAGTATGTTGTGTTCCAGATGTAAAAAAAGAGTTGCGGTGGTGTTTATGACCCGGATGGAAAACGGAAAAACCATCAATGAAGGGCTGTGCTTACAGTGTGCCAAAGAGCTGGGCATCGGCCCGGTTAACGAGTTGATGGAGAAAATGGGCATCACCGACGACGAGATTGAAAATATGAACGATCAACTGATGGGTATGATGGATGAAGACGGGGAGGAAATAGATCTGGATTCCGATTCTGACGATTCGGATTTTGTTCCCGGCGGAGCCCAAACGTTTCCCTTTTTGCAGAATATGTTTGGCAAAATGAACGCAGCAGCGGGCCAAAATCCGCAGGAAACCCCGGAAAAGAAAACCCGTCGGCCAGACAAAAGAGAGAAAAAGGCGCCGAAGCGGAAGTTTTTAGAGGCATACTGTACGGATTTGACCCAAAAAGCACGGGATGGTCAGCTGGATCGTATTATTGGCCGTGATGAAGAGATTTACCGGGTAGTGCAGATTTTGAACCGCCGGACAAAAAATAACCCCTGCCTGATTGGTGAACCCGGCGTGGGCAAAACAGCTATTGCTGAGGGAATTGCTCAGCAGATTGCGTCGGGAACAGTTCCGCTGAAGTTAAAGGATAAGGAAATCCATTTGTTGGATATGACTGCTCTTGTGGCAGGCACCCAGTTCCGAGGCCAGTTTGAAAGCCGAGTAAAAGGGCTGATTGACGAGGTGCGCGCACTGGGCAACATCATTTTATTTATTGATGAAGTGCACAATCTGGTGGGCGCCGGCGATGCAGAGGGTTCCATGAATGCTGCTAATATTTTGAAGCCTGCCCTTTCCCGGGGTGAAATCCAGGTGATCGGCGCGACGACTTTCGGCGAGTACCGCAAGTATATTGAAAAAGATTCGGCGCTGGAACGCCGTTTTCAGCCGGTGACGGTAAACGAGCCTTCCATTGAGGACGCAGTCCGGGTGATTGAAGGGATCCGCAGCTATTATGAAAAATATCATCGTGTTACGGTTTCTCCTGAAATGGCCCGTAATATGGTTGTGTTGTCCGAGCGGTATATCAATGACCGTTTTTTGCCGGACAAAGCCATTGACCTGCTGGATGAAGCTTGCTCCTGCGCTGCTTTGCGCAATAAGGAAATGGCCGAGTACGACGAATTGAACAAAAAGCTCTTGACCTCCCGCCAGCGGGTGGAGGAGCTGGAAAGTGATCCGGAGCATTTGGACTATGAACAGCTGGCTAAAATCAAAGCGGATCAGCTGCAGATGGCGGCCCGGCTGGATGAGCTGGAACCGAAAGCGCTGGGCGCCGCAGTGACCAGCGAGGATGTAGCCAAGGTCATTGAACTTTGGACCGGCATTCCGGCCAGCAAAATCAAAGAGTCTGAGTTAAATAAAGTAGCGCGGCTGGAGGAGACACTCAAAAAGAAAATCATCGGACAGGATGAGGCGGTGGAACTGGTGGCTTCTGCCGTTCGCCGCAGCAGAGTGCAGATCTCTGCCCGCAGGCGGCCTGCATCTTTTATCTTCGTTGGGCCTACCGGCGTGGGAAAAACCGAATTGGTACGGGTTCTGTCTCAGGAATTGTTTGATTCCACCGATCCGCTGATTCGGCTGGACATGTCTGAATTTATGGAGAAACATTCTGTTTCCCGGATTGTAGGAGCGCCTCCCGGGTATGTGGGCTATGATGAGGCCGGCCAGCTGACCGAAAAGGTTCGCCGCCGTCCGTATTCGGTGATCCTGTTTGATGAGATTGAAAAGGCCCATCCGGACGTGATGAATATTCTGCTTCAAATTCTTGACGAAGGAAAACTGACTGACGCCCATGGGCGTACGGTGTCTTTTGAAAATACGGTAATCGTGATGACCTCCAATGCAGGCAGTGAGCAGAAGGAGAGCACGGTCGGCTTTACCAAAAACGAAGCACAGGCCCGAAAGGACCATACCTATAAGGCGTTGTCTCAGTTCCTGCGGCCGGAATTTCTGGGCCGGATTGATGAAATTGTCACTTTCCGCCAACTGGATGAGAAGGATTATGAGAAAATCGCGGCGCTGATGCTGCAGGAGCTGGTGGAACCCATGAAAGAAAAGGGAATTACCTTTGGCTGGGATGAGGCAGTATTGGCTTTGATTGCAAAAGAGGCCTACGGCAATAAGAGCGGCGCCAGAGACCTGGGGCGGGTGATTCGCCGTCAGGTGGAAGATCCGATTTGTACGCTGCTTGTGGAGCAGATTGACGGGCAGGTGGCTTTGATAAAAGCGATCGATAAGGATGGAAAGATTGAGATCGTATCAGCGTAAATAAAGACGCAAAAAGGCGGGTTCCCCGCCTTTTCTTGCGTATAAGTGGATGATGGTGGAGAAAATAAAATGGGATTGACACAAGAATATGCCGAAAAGCATTGACAAACAGACCATAGTTTGATAAAATATCATCTGTCGTTAAAGTCTGCGGGTGTAGTTCAATGGTAGAATTCCAGCCTTCCAAGCTGGTTACGTGGGTTCGATTCCCATCACCCGCTCCATTACATCCGATTCGTGTTGACATATGCGCCAATAGCTCAGCTGGATAGAGCAATTGCCTTCTAAGCAATAGGCCAGGGGTTCGAGTCCCTTTTGGCGCGCCAAATATGGTGGGTATAGCTCAGTTGGTTAGAGCGCCAGATTGTGGCTCTGGAGGCCGTCGGTTCGAATCCGACTATCCACCCCATATAAAAGAAAAAGGCTTTTTGCCTTTTTTTCGTATTTGCCTGAATATGGGAGTCCTATTTTGGCAAGGATACATTTGGATATTGGGCTGTCGCCAAGTGGTAAGGCAACGGACTTTGACTCCGTCATCCCGCTGGTCCGAATCCAGCCAGCCCAGCCACGTCGGAGCAAGCTTTGTATCGCTTGCTCTGATTTTTTTGTAAAAATCAGAGCGCACACACGTCGCTACCCCCCTCCTTTTCCGCAAAAGGTCGCACTCGGCTCGCCTGCTCGGTTGTAAACGTCCTCGCGACAGCTCGCTGTCGCTACCAACTTTTTGCGGAGTAAGCTTACAGCGTCGGCATCTAAAGTGTTCACGATTTCCAACCCTGCGGTGAGCAAGTCGCGCACCATGGGGCTTTTCACGTTTTGAGCCTTCCGGCCCGCACTTGTGGGGGTATTTTCTTTGTACGAAAACCCCAAAAGAAAAAGGTCTGGGGCCGTTTGTGCCCCAGACCTTTTTAACCGAAATACGGCGCCCATATCTGGAAAGGTGCCTGTCCTTGTCTTAAAAAAGAGATGTTGACACAAGCTGATGGAAATTAATAACAAGAACCCTCCTGCTTTGTCGGCAGGGGGGTTCTTGTTATTGGGCAGGGATCTGATAGATCTCTCTTGCGCTTCTTGTAATACTGCCGCCAATGGAATCCAGGCCGATTTCTTCTGGATTTAAAGGCCACTGAGAGCCCTTTGCCGCATGATAAATAAAATAATCCGGAGGTTCTGACAGATCTGTTTCGCTGTTTTTCCCTTCGTTTTCAGGGGTGGGGACGGCAAACAAAACCGCATAGTTGGAAAGAGGAGAAAAACCGGACATCTGCGGATTTTCATATATTTTTTCCACTTTGCAATCCGGGACAAAAATACGGTAAATACGATGATCGGACAGGAAATAGAACAGATAACGATTGTCCCAATAAAGCCTGTCGATAGGCTCATCATGAGCATAAAACAACCGAAGGGTCCCGTCCAACTCTTTTTGATAAATTGCATTTTCGTCCGGTCGGTACTCGAACAGGGCGTAGCCCCACCCGTCTGTTTCCCAATACCTTTCCTGAGAAAAGTATTCTTCATAAGAAAGATTCTCTTTTGATAGACGTTCATATGTTTTTAAAATAATGGATTCCTGCTCGCTCAGGCTGTGAAAGGAGGAGGCGGATGGAAAATCACCCGGCAGAGACGCTGACTCGAAGGGAAAAGAGCTTTGTTCCGCGGCTGGCGTGCCGCCGCATCCGTTCAGAAAAAAACAACCTAAAAGGATCAGAGAAATCCAGAATGCCTTTTTATACATGGCTGTATCACCTCGGATTCTGTCTGCTCTGAAGCATTTGGAAATAAGCGGGACGATTTCAAGAGATCAGTCTAACAAACTATATTTTTCCTGGTATATTTCTTTTGACAGGAGAGTCTTTTCTTTTGTCTCAAGATTATAATAATAAATATAGTCGTTTTCATCTGTCAAATGAGTTTTTCTGTCTTTTTCAAAAAGAATGATGGCTTTATTATGATAAGGATGCCAATGAAAGGGACTTTCAGAAGAATATACTTCTTCGATTACATCACCAGGCAAAAAAACTCTGTAAACAGAATTGCCAGATGAAAAGAAAATCAAATCGTTCCCCATATAAGAGTACGTTTTTGTGTCTACCTCCATGTCCGTTTGGTAAAGAGGGGAAAAAACGCCATTCGCCATTGCGTAAAAAGTCTTTAAATGCGGCAGAAAACACTTATCTTCTCCACCAAATTCATACGCCCTTTCCTGTGAAAAGTATTCATCATAGGATAAAAATCTTGGAATGTTGTTTTCATTGGGGATGATACATTGATTCTCTATATCATACAGGTTTTCCGGGGAGAGGGCGAAAAAGCGATTTCTAAGGATTCGGTCGTCGTAACCATATGCTTCAGGGAATACTTCTTTTTCTTCCTGCGTTTTGTGGTTAAAAAGGAAGAATCTGCGCTTAGAATCGTCCACAGTTTCATACAAAATAGTAAAATTGGTCAAAGGCTGAAATGTGACAATTCCATCGCGGCGGAGAATTGTTTCAACATTCTGATTTTGCAGCGAAAGGCGATATATGGTTCCCTCTGAAAGAAAATAGAAGCAAGCGTGATTATAGTAATAAGCTGTTTCGATCGAAGTTGGATGCTGATAAAAAATCTGGTTATCTTTTTTGAGAACAAAAGTATTTTGCCATGGATTAAAACCATAAACATGCTCAAATAGATCGTAGTGATAATATTCTTCTTCCAAAAGAAGTTCCTCACTTGAGGAGGTAAAGCTATTTATTTCTTCGCTTTCATCGGATAGGGAAAGTTGTTGTGGTGAACTTCGATTGCGGCAGCCTCCCAACAGAAAAACCATTATACAGCAAATGAGATAGATACGCTTCATAAAAGTCCTCCCTCCAAAAAAGGAAAGGTGTCATTTTATTTTGCCATCCCAACTTAATTGGGGGTGCGAGCTCTAACATAGGTATCAAAATAATCATAAAATTGTTCAGCAGTGAATCTTGTTATCGTCACAAGATTGTGTGTGGTGCTAAAATTTGCATGGTAGACATCAATATAATTTTTCCCTACCATTGAGAATGTCTGCAACTTTATCATGGTATGTCTATAGTTTGTTTCGCATAAACATGCGCGCTTTGTTTTATGATTCTACTTAAAATACCTTTTTTAAGTAGAAATATTACATATATTATCAATAAATTATAAATAATTTATTGATAATACCGTTTCATAACCGATGATAGACGGTATTATCATTCATCATTTGTTGAGCTGGATTTCAGAATTTTTGTTTTCGGCACAGTTTCGCTGGAACATGATCCGGTCCCAAAATCCCAGCTGTCAGGACGGATTTTTCGAAACTTCCTATTTCTAAAAGCCTCGGTTTTCTTATGGAACATTGCTGGCAAGGAAGATCAGAAAAGTCTCAAAAAAAGGCGATTTTCACAAGGTTTTATGCCATTTATGAATATTTTGGAAAGATTGGACAAAAAGGAGACAAAAGCTTGTGTTTTGTAGTTTCATCGGTTAAAATAGCCATGTAAGAAATGAGGGGGAACTGCGCCCTTTTATGGGCAGGTTTCTTGAGGGAGCGATGCTTTGGTCTCCATTTTGCTGGCGTCTTATAACGGCGCCCCATATATCGCCGCACAGATCGATTCTATTTTGCAGCAGACTTTTCGAGATTTCATGCTGTATATCCGCGACGACTGTTCAAACGATGGAACTTGGGAAATTGTGCAAGCCTATGCTGCAAAAGAACCGGATCGAATCGTAGCGCTGCAAAACGAAGAGAATTCCGGCAGTGCAAAACATAATTTTTTCAAAATGATGCAGGAGCATCAGGACAATTATGTTATGCTCTGCGACCAGGATGATGTTTGGCATCCGGATAAAATTGAAAAAACTCTTTCTGCTATGCGAAAAGCAGAGGCGCGGGATGGTGAAAAAACGCCGCTCCTGGTTCATACTGATCTGGCGGTGGTGAATGACCAATTAGAGGTGATGGACCCTTCCTATCGTCATGCGGTAAACGGCAACTGGCAGCGAACGGATCTGCATTATGAACTGGCGCAGAATACCGTGACTGGCTGCACCGCCATGTATAACCGCGCATTAGGCGAATTTTTGCAGAGAGAACCTTCTTTTTTCGTCATGCATGACTGGTGGCTGGCTTTGATCGCCAGCGCTTTTGGTCGAATTGTTTTGTTGGATGAGGCAACCATGCGATACCGACAGCATGGAGATAATGCAGTAGGGGCGAAATTTGTCCGTTCTCCGCACTATTTGTTAGGGCGCCTGTTGAATGTGAAAGGGTACCGCAGGGAATTGGCTGAAACATTTTTGCAGTCAGAGAGTTTCTATGATGTGTTTTGGAGTCGTCTGTCTCCTGCTCAGCAAGCATTGACCGCCGGCTATGGGCATCTAGCCCAAGCGGGATGGCTACACCGCAGGTGGTTTCAGATGAAAAACCGAACTGTAAAATACGGCGCAACCAAAAAAATTGCCGGATTTTTATTTGGATAAAGGAGAAAACAACGATGAAAGGTATTATTTTGGCCGGTGGATCCGGCACCAGACTTTACCCGTTGACATTAGTGACTTCCAAGCAGCTTTTGCCGGTGTATGATAAGCCAATGATTTTTTATCCGCTGTCCACCTTGATGCTGGCGGGAATCCGGGATATTCTGATTATTTCGACCCCGCAGGATCTGCCCAACTTTGAGCGGCTTTTAGGCGACGGATCGCAGTATGGCATCCATCTGTCCTATGAGGTGCAGCCTTCTCCCGACGGATTGGCACAGGCCTTTATTATCGGTGAAAAATTTATCGACGGCGACCGCTGCGCTATGGTATTGGGGGACAATATCTTTTACGGCAGCGGCCTGACGGGTCATTTGCGTCAGGCGGCACGGCGGGAGAACGGTGCGACGGTATTTGGCTATTATGTGGACGATCCGGAGAGGTTTGGCATTGTGGAGTTTGATGAGAACGGGAAAGCGATTTCCATTGAGGAAAAGCCGGAACACCCCAAATCCAATTATTGCGTGACCGGGTTGTATTTTTATGATAACCGGGTTTGCGAATTGGCGAAACAGGTGAAACCCTCCAAAAGAGGGGAGCTGGAGATCACCGATCTCAACCGGATATATTTGGAGGAAGGCTCGCTTAACGTGGTAACATTGGGGCGTGGTTATGCGTGGCTGGATACCGGTACGGTAGACGCGCTGTCCGATGCAACCGAGTTTGTCAAGGTCATTGAAAACCGGCAGGGTATTAAAATTTCCGCCATCGAAGAGATTGCGTACAAAAATGGCTGGATCAGCGAGGAACAGTTGCTGGAAGCGGCGGTTCGGTATGGAAAATCGGCTTACGGTGCGCACTTGAAAAAAGTAGCGGAACATAAAATCATCTATTAAAGGAGCATACCATTATGAATGTCATTCCAACTGAGGTGTTGGACGTCTATATTTTGGAACCGAAGGTATTTGGCGATCATCGCGGCTGGTTTATGGAGACCTGGTCTACTCGAAATATGGAAGAAGCGGGTTTGCATTATAACTTTGTGCAGGACAACCAGTCCTATTCCGCCCAAAAAGGAACGCTGCGAGGCATCCATTTTCAAAAGGGTGACGCTGCCCAGGCAAAGCTGGTGCGCTGCGGCCGCGGTGCGGTACTGGATGTAGCGGTGGATCTGCGCAAAGGTTCTCCCACCTACAAAAAATGGGTGGCGGTAGAACTGTCTGCCGAAAATAAACGCCAGCTTTTGATCCCCCGCGGATTTGGCCATGGCTTTGTCACCCTCACCGATGATGTGGAGTTTTTATACAAAGAGGACAATTTATACAATCCTTCTACGGATCGCAATATTTTATGGAATGATCCGGAGTTGGGAATCGACTGGCGGGTAGAAAATCCGATTTTGTCTGAGAAAGACCAAAGAGCGCCGCTTTTGCATGACAGCGACGTAGATTTCGTTTATAAGGAGAAATAGGCATGAAATGGTTAGTCACCGGCGGTGCCGGCTTTATTGGCAGTAACTTTGTTTTTTATATGCTGGATAAGTACCCGCAGGATCAGATCGTCTGTTTGGACAAGCTGACCTATGCGGGCAATCTGGAAACCTTGGAATCGGTGATGGAAAATCCCCGTTTCACCTTTGTAAAAGGGGATATCGCCGATCGTGGCGCGGTTTACGCGCTGTTTGAGAAAGAACACCCGGATGTGGTGGTCAACTTTGCGGCGGAAAGCCATGTGGACCGCTCGGTGGTGGATCCGGGGATCTTTTTGCAGACCAATATTCTGGGAACCGGCGTGTTGATGGACGCTTGCCGCAAATACGGGATTCAGCGCTATCATCAGGTATCTACCGATGAAGTGTACGGCGATTTGCCACTGGACCGCACCGATCTGTTCTTTACCGAACAAACGCCGATTCACACCTCCAGCCCTTATTCGGCTTCGAAAGCCTCGGCGGATCTGTTGGTACAGGCTTATCACCGCACCTTTGGACTGCCAGTGAGTATTTCCCGCTGTTCCAACAACTACGGGCCCTACCACTTCCCGGAAAAGCTGATCCCTTTGATGATTGCCAATGCGCTGAATGATAAGCCGCTTCCAGTATACGGCACTGGTGAAAATGTCCGGGACTGGTTGTATGTGACCGATCACTGCGCTGCCATTGACCTGATTGTGCGCAAAGGCCGGGTGGGCGAGGTTTACAACATCGGCGGACATAATGAGCGAACCAACCTGCAGGTGGTGAAAACCATCCTGAAAGCACTGGATAAGCCGGAGAGTCTGATCCATTTTGTCACCGACCGTCCGGGCCACGATATGCGCTACGCCATCGACCCGACTAAAATCCACGAAGAACTGGGATGGTTGCCGACCACTCCCTTTGACGAGGGAATTCAGAAGACCATCCGCTGGTATTTAGAAAATAAGTCTTGGTGGGAGCATATTATCAGCGGGGACTATCAAAATTATTATGAGAGAATGTATGGAAACCGGTAGGAATACCGGTTTCCTCCTACTGTTTAAAAGGAGAAATTGGAATGAAGATTCTGGTAACCGGTGTAAAAGGGCAGCTGGGTTACGATGTGATGAAGGTGCTGGGCCAGCGTAAAATAGAATGTCTGGGCGCGGATATCGAAGAGTTTGATATTACCGATGCAGCGGCAACAACTGCCTTTATCGAGCGTTATGCCCCGGATGCGGTGATTCACTGTTCCGCTTATACGGCGGTAGACCGCGCGGAGGATGATCCGGCGCTGTGCGAGCGGGTGAATGTGGATGGAGCGCGTAATATTGCCGCTGCCTGTGAGAAAATCGGTGCCAAAATGGTTTACATCAGCACCGACTATGTGTTCCCCGGTACCGGCGAGCAGTTTTATGAAACGGATGATCCGACTGGTCCGTTGAGCGTATATGGAAAAACCAAACTGGGCGGCGAACTGGCGGTGCGGCAGCTGTTGCAACGGTATTTTATTGTCCGTATTTCCTGGGTGTTTGGCAAAAATGGGAATAATTTTGTGAAAACCATGCTGCGGCTGGGGAAAGAGCGGGATCAGGTCAATGTGGTCTGTGACCAGATTGGTTCTCCCACTTATACAGCGGATTTGGCCCCTCTTTTGTGCGATATGGTTATGACGGAAAAGTACGGTATTTATCACGCCACCAACGAAGGAATCTGTTCTTGGGCAGATTTTGCTGCGGAGATTTTCCGGCAGGGCGGGTGCCGGGCTAAAATGCATCCGATTCCTTCCAGCGAATATCCGGCCAAAGCAGCGCGGCCTTGTAATTCCCGCATGAGTAAAAAAAGTCTGGATGAAGCAGGTTTTTCCCGGCTCCCTTCTTGGCGGGATGCGTTGACCCGGTATCTCAAAGAAATCCAGGACTAGAAAACGGGTGAGGAAATGGATAAAAAGTGGAATTTGCGAAGAGGATGCGTGTTGGCGCTAGCCATTTATGCCGCTTTGGCCGCGCTGTTTTATGCAATCGCAAAAGATCAGCTTCGGACCCGTACAGACAGCACAGATTCTGTTTCACCGTCTGCATCGACGGGGGAAATTCTGGCAGGTACACGCCTGGGGCAGCAATTCACCGTACAAAGCGACCGGATGACCGGCTTTTCGGTGCTGTGCGGCACCTTTGGGCGCCAGAACAGTGGCACACTGCATATGGCCTTATACGAGCAGACCGATTCGGATGAAAAGATTCTCATAGAGGATTTTGCGGTTGATGTATCCCATATGCAGGATAACGCTTGGCAGGTCATGCAGTTGACCGAGCCGTTGGAAAACGCCGCCGGCAAAAATCTTTTGTTGGAAGTGTCCTCACCAGACGGTGTATTGGGCAATGCGGTAACAGTATATTATGGCGATTCAGTTTCTGCCGGCCGGGTAGAGGTTGCCAGCGAGGGATGGACGCCTCTTATCCAAAACGGACGGCAAAAGGAAGGAACGCTATGCCTGCGCACGGTTGGGGAAACAGATCTTTGGTTTGGACAATATTACTGGTGCTTTGCGGCAGGAGCGGGATTCTTGCTGGCCCTTTATGGTTGGCGACTGTGCCGTATGGAGAAAAAAGGGCGAACCTGTCTGGGCTTGAAACTGATTCATGCTTTCAGCCGGTACCGTTTTTTGATCCAGCAGCTGGTCAGCCGGGATTTTAAAACCAAATATAAGCGCAGCGTGCTGGGAATCGTTTGGAGCTTTCTCAATCCGCTTTTGACCATGCTGGTGCAGTATGTGGTGTTTTCCACCATTTTTAAAAGCGATATTCCGAACTTTCCGGTCTATCTGCTGACCGGTATTGTGCTGTTTAACTTTTTCAGCGAAGCTTGCAGTATGGGGATTACCTCTATTTTGGGAAATGCCTCTTTGATTACCAAAGTCTATGTGCCGAAATATATCTATCCGGTTACCCGGGTGCTTTCCTCCGGCATCAATATGCTGTTTTCCTTGGTGCCGCTGCTGATGATGATTTTTTTAACCAAAACAGCCCTGACCCCTGCCATCCTGCTTCTTCCTTTTGCGTTGGCATGTTTGATCTGCTTTTGTACCGGGATGGTGCTTGTTTTATCAGCGGCGATGGTGTTTTTTCGGGATACACAGTTTCTGTGGAATGTATTGAGCATGATCTGGATGTATGCTACCCCGATTTTTTATCCCGAAAGCATTATTCCCGCCAGGTTTTTGACAATTTATAAACTCAACCCGTTGTATCATTTTATCCGCTTTGCCCGTACGGTCATTATGGACGGCGTGTCGCCGGAACCGAAGGCGTATCTCATCTGTTTTGTGCTTGCCGTAGGCAGTTTGATAATCGGCGGGCTGATCTTCCGAAAAGCGCAGGATAAATTTGTGCTGTATCTATGAGGGGAAAAGAATGATAGAGGTAAAAAATGTGTCCATGTCCTTTCGCTTGTCACAGGACAGGATCCAGAGCATCAAAGAATACTTGGTGACGCTGGCAAAAGGAAAACTCAAATACAAAGAATTTTGGGCGCTGAAAAACGTCAGTTTTACGGTGCGTCCTGGCGAGGTGCTGGGAATTATTGGCCGAAATGGAGCGGGCAAAAGCACGATTTTAAAGGTGATTTCCGGCATTTTAAAGCCGACCGAGGGATCTGTGTCAGTTCGCGGGAATATTGTGCCGATGCTGGAATTGGGGAGCGGCTTTGACTTTGATCTGACCGGCAGGGAAAATATCTATCTCAATGGGTCAATTTTGGGGTATTCCAGCCATTTTCTGGATGAAAAATATGATGAGATCGTCTCTTTTTCCGAATTGGGCGAATTTATCGAAATGCCAATCCGCAACTATTCTTCCGGTATGATGATGCGCTTGGCTTTTTCCATTGCCACAGTCGTAAATCCGGAAATTTTGATCGTGGACGAAATTCTGGCGGTGGGGGACGAGGCGTTCCAGAGAAAAAGCCGCCAGCGGATGTTGGAATTGATGGGCGGCGGCACCACGGTGCTGTTCGTATCTCACAGCCTGGACCAGATTCGGGAGATGTGCGACCGGGTACTGTGGCTGGATCACGGACAGATCAAGATGCTCGGTGAGACAAAAGAAGTTTGCGACGCTTATCAAATTTAGGGGGGCAAAACATGCAGAATCTTTGCAACGAGGGATACTATCGGCATTATCGAACGGGAAGTGGCGAAATATCTTACCAGGACTCGGAAGAGCTGAAAGTGTTTACAAAACGTCTTGCAAGCCAGATCAAAGAAAAATATCATCCGCAAACGGTTTTAGATGCTGGTTGTGCAATGGGGATGCTGGTTGCGGCTCTGCGAGATTTGGGCGTCGAGGCCTACGGAGTAGATTTGTCGGAGTATGCCATTTCGCAGGTGCGGGAAGATATTCGCCCTTATTGTGCAGTTGGTTCCCTGTCCTCTGCGCTGCCGGATTCGCTGCCCAAACGGTACGACTTGGTGGTGTCTATGGAGGTGCTGGAGCATATGCCAGAAGAAGACGCCAAAAAAGCTGTTGCCAATTTATGTGCAGTGACAGATCGGGTTTTATTTTCCTCTGTACCGGATGACACAGAGGATCCTACCCATATCAATCTGCATGAGCCTCCTTATTGGTGCGGCTTGTTTGCAGAACAAGGACTCTTTTTTGTTGGAGAAGAAAAACCGGTTTTTTTGACAAATTATGCGCTGTTTTTTCAACGAAAGAGCATGTCGGCCTCGGTGGAACTTTACGAGAGAAAGCTGCAAAAAGACGCGGAGCAATTTTTGAACCTTTCGCTGGATTTGGATGAACTGCAGGGAGAATTGGACGAACTGCAGGAAAAAAATGAAATTTTGGACGAGGATCTAAGAGAGTATCGGGCGCTTTATTTTGACAAGGCCAAAGAATACGACGCACTTTTTCAGGCATATCAGGCAACAGTCACATCTTCCGCTTGGAAAATGACCAAACCATTGCGCGCCAGTTTGGATCTGGCTAAAAGGATTTTGAAGTCCAATCGAGCGACCTATCTGTTTTGCAAGGGAATCAAAGGAATTTTGCGGGACGGCCCGATTTATACCTGGAAACGGGTGAAAAGAAGGATCCGCCAAGACAAAAAAAATCGGGACTGGAGTAAATACGACGAAAAAGAACTGGCAATGCAGCGGCAGTATCCGTTCCCCCGACAGATCAAATTCAGTATCTTGGTTCCGCTTTACAATACACCGGAAGATTTTTTGAAAGAGATGATTGCGTCGGTACAGGCTCAGACCTATTCCAATTGGGAGTTATGCCTGGCTGACGGTAGTGATGACGAACACCTGCAGGTGGGGCAGATTGTTGCAGGGTTCCAGCAGCAGGACGGCCGCATTCAATATCGAAAGCTGGAAAGAAATCTGGGAATTTCCGGAAATACCAATGCCTGCATCGAGATGGCTTCCGGGGACTATATCGCTTTGTTTGACCACGATGATCTGCTGCATCCGTCGGTGCTTTATGAAAATATGAAAGCGATCTGTGAACAGGGAGCAGATTTTATTTACACGGATGAGCTGACTTTTCAGGGTACGACAAAAAATATCACGGTTGCCCATTTTAAGCCAGATTTTGCTATTGACAATTTGCGGGCGAATAATTACATTTGCCATTTTACCGTGTTTCAAAAGTCCTTGCTGGAAAAAGTAGGTCTGTTTCGCAGCGAATGTGACGGCAGTCAGGATTTTGATATGGTGCTTCGTTTGACAGAACAGGCACAGAAAATCGTACATATTCCCAAGCCTTTATATTTTTGGCGTTCTCACGCACAATCGGTCGCATCTTCTGTCGGCGCGAAGCCGTATGTAATCCAAGCGGCCAAGAAGGCGATCGGGGATCATTTAAAACGGGTAGGGCTTGATGGTGAGGCGCTGGATTCTGTGGTCCCGTCCATGTACCGTCTAAAATATGAAATTAAAGGGGAGCCGCTGATTTCGATTCTCATTCCCAATAAGGATCATGTGTCGGATTTGCGCAAATGTATCGTATCGATTCAGGAAAAAACCTCTTATCCCAATTATGAAATTATTGTCATTGAAAACAACAGCGAAGAAGAAAAAACTTTTCAGTATTATCAGCTTTTGGAGAAACGGCGGAATATTCGGGTAGTCTGTTGGAACGGAAAATTTAACTATTCTGCAATCAACAATTTTGGGTATACGTTTGCCAAGGGCGAATATATCCTCCTGTTAAACAATGATACGGAGGTTATTTCTGCAGACTGGCTCCAGGAAATGCTGATGTATGCGCAGCGTGGCGATGTAGGAGCAGTAGGCGCGAAATTATATTATTCGGATAATACCGTTCAGCACGGCGGCGTAGTACTCGGTGTCGGCGGCGTGGCGGCGCATCTGCACTGCAACCGTCAAAAAGAGGATCCCGGTTATATGGGAAGGCTCATTTATGCGCAGGACCTAACGGCAGTTACGGCGGCTTGTATGATGCTGCCCCGCAAGGTGTGGGAGGAAACTGGCGGGCTGGATGAGTCCTTTGAAGTTGCGTTTAATGATGTGGATTTGTGTATGCGGATCCGCCAGAAGGGCTATCTCATTGTATTTACCCCTTATGCGGAGCTCTATCATTATGAATCCAAGAGCAGAAAGGCGGACGATACGCCCGAAAAGAGAGCGCGGTTTGTGGGCGAAGTGGAGCGCTTTCAGGCGAGGTGGGCAAAAGAACTCGAAGCGGGAGATCCATATTATAATCCGAACTTTTCGCTAGATGATGCAAACTTTACGATCCGATAGAGAGGGGGAAAGGCTTTCGCAATGAAAGAAAGATTACAGATACTTCTGCGTGATAGCGGGCGGAAGATTTTACTTTCGCTGATTGCCGCTTTGGCCGTTGAGATTGCTTATTTGGCAGCGCCGCCGGAAATGTTTTACCAGGCCTCCCAACAAAACGATGCCGTTTCCATCTGGAATGAAGAGGTACAACTTGTTCATTGCAGCATGGTTGACGGAAAGGTGGTTCCCTCAGATAATGACCCACAGATTTATTTTAAGGGACTGGAGGGTGAAATTAACAATGTCCTCATTACCTTGAGGGAAGAAACGACCGGCACGGTCAACTATCAGTTGTTTTATCAGGACGAGCAGGGCGCTGTCTCACATCAGAGCAGTATGACCCTCATGGTACCGGAAGGACAGAGACAGGTTTCTTTCGAATTGCCGCCAGGAGAGTACTCCTTTCTACGGTTGGATGTAGATGGCGTTTTTCCGGTAGAAGATATTACCGTCAGCGGGCAGCCTCTTGTGAAAACATCTGTCCGTTATCAAGCACAGCCGTCGGTTTTCCGAGTGGGATTCTTTACTCTTTTCTTTTTTATACTGGCTACCATTTTTCAGAAAAAACTTCCGGAGTGGAAAAAGACGGTGGAAAGCGGATACCGCCTTCTGCGGGAGAATCCAAGAAAAACAGGTCTGTTTTTTACGATTTTTCTGGCCTTTTGCTTTTTGTTGTATCCGTTGGTTGCCGCTTTCAGTACATACAGGAGGGTGTCGTTCCAAACGCCGCTGTATCTTTTTTGGATCGCAGTGTTCCTTACAGTATCGGCTTTCTACTTCCTGCACAGCCAAACCGAAAAGAAGCCAGAGCAGATTTTTACCGTTTTGGCTCTGTCTGCCGGACTGATGCTGTGTTTTCTGGCACCGCTTTGCACTGGTATTTCGTGGGATGACGAAACTCACTATATCCGTTCGGTGCAGGTGTTTTCCAATCTAACACAAGCGGATATAGTGATGCAGCACTATGCATATCAAAATCCTCTGAAATTTTCCTTTTCCGTTGATGTATTGGGGGAGCGCAGCGCATATCTCAACGATTTGTATCAAAATAGTCAATTCGCCTATATGAATGCCAATACGTCTATAGAATCTCTGGTCGTATATAGAAGGATGGGATATTATCTGCCCGGCGCGGTAATTTTTTTAGGAAGGCTTTTGCGGTTGCCGTTTGTTTCGGTTTTTCTGCTTGGCAAGACGTCGATTTTACTGTGTTATGTGGCTTTGGTTCGTGTGGCCATCAAGCGGTTAAAAACGGGAAAGATGATTCTGGCGACAATCGCGCTGTTTCCGACAGGTGTGTTTTTAGCATCGAATTATAGCTGTGACAGCTGGATTACCGCCTGGGTCATGGTAGGTATGTCTTATTTCTTTGCCCAGCTGCAGGAGCCCGATCAGCCGCTTACTGTAAAGGATACGTTCATTATAATGGGTTCTTTGGTTTTGGGGCTTGGCCCGAAAGCAATCTACTTTCCATTGTTCGCGTTGCTTCTGCTTTTACCCAAAAGCAAATTTTCTTCCGTGCAGCAGTACCGCAAATATCTAGTGATCGTCAGTGTTGCAGCGGTTTTGGTATTGATGAGCTTTGTGATCCCAATGCTGTTTGGCTCGGTTCCTTCTGATACCCGGGGCGGTTCTACTGTCAGTGGTTCAGATCAGATTTTCTATATTTTGAGTCATCCGCTGACGTATACCAAAGTACTGTTAGGTTTTTTATGGGAGTATGTTTTCTCTTTCACCTGTATTACGGATTTTGCATATCTGGGCACCGTTTCAGGAAGTTTTTCTTTACTTTTGCTGGGTGCAGTGGTGTTCACAGACAAAAGTGATTTGGACCGTTATACCTCGACAGGAAAGGTTCGCCTTGTAACTATGGGATCGGTGTTTGTTACGCTGTGTTTGGTGGCAACTTCGCTTTATATAGCATTTACACCGGTAGGATACAGCACCATCAATGGCGGTCAGCAGCGGTATATGATGCCTTTGTTGTTTCCGCTGTTCTATGTGTTGGGCAGTGTCAGAATAAAAAATCAAATCGACCGCAAGGTGTATCATACAACTATTTTAGCTGCGAATGGGGTATTGCTTTATTCGACCGTTTTTTCACTTTGTATCAGTCGTTATTATATATAGGAGAATGAATGATGAAAATTTTATTTTTGAACCTGCCTTATAAATTTGCCATCAGCCGCTCCAGCCGCTGGCCGGAAAAGACAAAAAGCGGCACCATGTACTATCCCTACTGGCTGTGCTATGCCGCCGGAGTCTGCATGGATCGGGGTTATGATGTGGAATTGGTGGATTGCATCGTAAAAAAAATGAGCACGGAAGACGTGGTCGAGCTGGTCCAAAAATCGGCTCCCGACTACATCATGGGCGAGATTACCACCTCCACCTGCTTTCACGATTATGAAACGCTGGCCGCAATTAAAAAAGCCTACCCGCAGGGAAAAATCATCATCGGCGGCACCCATGCCACCGCTTTGTCTGAGCGAGTGCTGGAAGAATGCCCGGATATCGATGTGATTGTCCGTCAGGAATATGATTTTACCCTGGATGAGGTGATGAAAGCCGGGGCGGATCTGAGCGATGTGTTGGGCATTACCTGGCGCTGTGATGGCCAGATCGTGAAAAATCCGGATCGTCCCTGGACGGAAGATCTGGACGAGTTGCCGTTTGTATCTAAGATTTATGAAAAATTCCTCGACGTTAATGATTATTGCTATGCGTTTGCCCGCAAACCGATGATCCAGATCTTCAGCGCCAGGGGCTGTCCGTTCCGCTGCAATTTCTGCTCGTATCCTGAAACCATGAGCGGCCGTTGCTTCCGCAAACGCAGCGTCAAAAATTTTGTAGACGAATTGGAATATATCGCAGTACACATGCCTTATATCCAGGAAATTTTTATCGAGGATGATACCTTTACCGTAGATAAAAAGCGCGTGGTGGAAATTTGTGAAGAGATGAAACGGCGCGGATTGAAACTGGTTTGGTCCTGTAATACCCGGGCGGATCTGCCCTATGAGGTGATGGCCAAGATGAAGGAAGCCGGCTGCCGCCTGTTGGTAGTAGGCTATGAGTCCGGCAATCAAAAAGTGCTGGACGAAACCCGAAAAGGCATCAAGCTGGAGGATTCGCTGGCTTTTGCGCAGAATACCAAAAAACTGGGAATTAAAGTGTTTGGCTGCTTTATGATTGGACTCAAAGGCGATGATCTGAGCACCATTGAAGACACCTTCCGCTTCGCCAAAAAGGTCTATGCCAACGAGGTGTTTTTCCAGCAGGCGGTACCGTTCCCGGGAACGGCGTTTTATCAGTGGGTAAAGGATGAGGGGTACCTCAAGACAGAGGATTATTCCAAATGGCTGAATCAGGACGGATATTTGGACTGCTTGGTCAATTACCCTTATGCAAATGCTAAGGAAATCGAGAAATTGCGGGATCATCTGATGAGCCGTTACTACTTCTCGTTTACTTATATTTTCAAAACGTTCCTTGCCAACCTAAGCTGGGTGGAATTCAAAAGAGTAATGAAAGCAGGATTTACTTATATCGCTTTCCGAATCAAAAAAATCGGAAAGTAGGGGGAGGAAAAATGGATGCATTTTTCCTAAGGATTTATCATAAGCTTCCCCGCCCGTTTCAGTACTGGATTTCAAGAATCAAATATAAACCAAAGCTGGGAAAGGGTGTTACTTTATATGGATGGTCTACCTTTTCTCAGAATGTTTCGATCGGCGATTACAGCTATATGAAGCAAAATGATTTTGTGTCAAATGTTTCCATTGGAAAATTTTGCTGCATTGCCGACGGTCTCGTTGTGGGATTGAATGAGCATCCGCTGCATGAATTCAGCAGCTACCGAATGAATGGAATCAGCTCTCCTCTCAGAAAGAGAATCCTTACGGAGGGGGGGATATACCGCCACACACCACTATTGGAAATGATGTGTGGATTGGGTGGGGTGTTTTAATTAAAGGCGGTGTTACCATCGGTAATGGCGCGGTGATCGGCGCCCGCTCTGTTGTGACAAAGGATGTTCCGCCTTATGCGGTGGTGGCAGGTGTTCCCGCAAAAGTGATTAAATATCGTTTTGAGCAGGAAAAAATCGATTTGCTGCAACAACTACAGTGGTGGGATTGGGATATCGATCGGATTTATGAGAATTTGGATCGGCTGAAAAATTTCGACCCGACTTTTTTAAGGGAGACGTGTGATGAAAGCATTTTTATCAAAAATGTCAAACAAACCGTTGGATAAAAAACAGCAGCTCCGGAACAAACGATGGGAAGGGAGAGAGGCATCCCTACATTCTGTTTCCACGCATTGTGGGCAGAAATCTTTTTGCAAGAAAATTTTTGTAATTGGTTCATATGGATGTGGAAATCGTGGTGACGATGCGATCCTGCAAAGCATTTGCGAACAATTTCCACAGGCTCAGATTAGTGCTACCTGTGGAAGTTATGAAAAAATCAGTTCCTTTTTACCGGTGAAAGACGTTTCCTGTCGGCTAAACGAAGGCTTTTCCCTTTCCGTTTTGTTGAGCATGTTGAAAGATTCTTTCGGTATGTTCAAAGAAGTATTCTGTTGCGATGTTCTGATGTTTGGCGGCGGAAGCTTAATCCACGATTTAACCCCGTATAATCTTCCCTTTTTGTATCTGTGGCAAACCCTTGCAAAGATTTTTCACAAAAAAGTTTGCTATTATTGTATGGGAGTTGGGCCGCTACAAAAAGAAGGGAGCAAAAAATTAAGTCGCTTTTATTTGAAAAAAGCAGACGACTTATCCGTTCGGGATTATCGTGGGAGTGCCGTTTGTGAGGAGTTGGGGATAAAAGCGCAACTAACGGCAGATGCTGCATTCGGGGTGAAAAATAAAAATGCCTGCGCCGGTAAAACGCTGCAGGAGTTGGGGATAAAAGAGAAAGAGTATCTTTGTGTGACAGCATGTCAATGGTTTGAATCCTCTAATTTCTGGAAAAGAAAACAGATGAATTTTTCAGAGAAGGAAGATAATCTGGCGGCATGCATCCGGGAGTTATCGAGACTTTTTCAAAAAAAAGTTTTGTTTGTTCCTACGGTTTTCCATGACGCTTTGTTAGGAAAGCGGTTGCAGGAAAAATTGTCGGATATCGATTTTAAAATTGTTCCCGAACATTGGAACTGTAAACAGATGGCGGAAGTGATCGAAAACAGTTTTCTTTTGTTTGGAATGAGAATGCATTCGATTATTTTTGCGGCACGCCAAAAAGTTCCTTTTATCTCATTGCTATACGATGAGAAAGTTACCGAACTGTTAAAGCGGTTGGATATGGTTGAGTATGGAATATCGATGGAGGATATGAAGCCTGAAAAAGTGCAGCAGATGGGGAATCGAGTGTTGGAGCGATACAGCGAAATAGAGAATTTGCTGTGGAAAAAAAGCAAATATCTAGAGCAGGATGTAAAAGCACTGAGCCAGATGCTTTGCGAGAAATATTCTTAAAGGTTTTACGCCTTTATCCGCAAATTCGCTTTAGGTTCTTAAAGAAAAGGAAAATGATGATGAATCGAAAAGAAAGAATGAAAGAATGGAACAATGGAACAATGAATAAAAAAGGTGTTATCTGGAATACATTGGGCAGCGGGGTGTTTGCCGCAAATTCTATACTGCTTTTATTGATCGTATCCCGTGTGTTTGGAGTAGCAGCAGCGGGAGATTTTGGCATTGCCTTTACAACCGCACAAATCCTGTATATCATTGGCTTGTTTGGCATCAACCATTTTCAAATGACCGACTATGCAGAGCAGTACAGTTTTGCTTCTTATCGGGCGGCTAAGTGGATTACCACGGCGGCGATGATATGCGGCTGTTTGGTGCTTTTTTTCTTTGGCGGCAATACGCGGAAGCAGGCATGGCTGCTGCTTTTATTGACGATGTATATGGCCGTTCATTCTTTTGCAGAGTTGTATCAAAGCCGCTTTTTTCAGAAAAACAGGCTGGACCTTTGCGGAAAATCCCTGTTTTACCGAACTTTTTTTTCCCTTTGCTGTTTTGCGGTTTTATCTGCAACGATCCATAATTTATATATCGCATCAGCGGGCATGGTGTTGACCAATTTAGTCACGATGTATATTTGGAGTTTTTGCCCATCGAAAGCAATGGGTGCTGAAAACCGAATGGAAAAAAAAGGACAGCTCCTCCTATTGTTTCAAACGACGATACCGCTGGCAGTCAGCCTTTTTTTGATGAATGTAACGGCAAATCTCTCAAAATATGTGGTTAATTATTACGAGAGCAATACCGTACAGGGTTATTTTAATATCCTGTTTTTGCCAACGCAAGTAATTAACCTGCTGAGCGGCTTTGTTTTTAAGCCTCTTTTAAGCCAGTATGGTGCGGCGGTAGGGGAAAGGGATTTTATCCGATTTCGTCAGCTGTATCGGCGGCATCTTTTTTTGATTGGTGGCCTGACCGTTTTTTGCTGTCTGGCAGGGTACTTGTTGGGAACACAGGTGTTGAGCCTTTTCTACGCAGTGGATCTTTCTGCCTATCGCTTGGAACTTTTTTTGACGATTCTCTCCGGCGGTTTTATTGCGGCAGGGTCGATGTCCTATTATCTTTTGGTCATGCTGCGAAAACAGATGTGGATTTTTTTAAATTATGCGGTCAATATTGGGATAGGGGTTGTGATCAGCGTTTTGTTGGTAAAGAATTTTTCGATTTTGGGCGGTGCATTGTCTATCCTTGCCAGCCAAGCATTGTTGCTTTTTGTATTTGCCATATTCCTTTTATTTTTTACGAGGAGGACTTCCGATGCCTGAAATCACGGTTGTTATCACCACCTACAATCTGGAAGCCTATATTGGAACCTGTTTGGAAGAACTTTTTTCCGGAACCTATCAGGATTTCGATGTTGTTTTGGTTGACGACGGTTCCAAGGATCAAACGGTGGATATCGTAGAAACATATGCACAGCGATATCCCGGGCGGATTCATCCGATTTTTTTGCAAAAAAACTTGGGCAGTCCGGCGAAAACCAGAAATTGGGCGCTGAATTCCGGTTTCATTGATGGGAAATATGTGGTATTCTTAGATGGAGATGATTCCTTGGAGTCGGAGTATCTGGAGCGGCTCCATATGTTGGCTTTGCAAAGCGGTGCCGATACGGTTATCTGCGCTTATGACCGGGTCGAGGAAAAAAGCAGGCGCGTGCTGTGCACAGAAATGCAGGGCTTTCCAAAGATGATTTCACTTCCTCCGAAAGACGATACCCTGGCCTTTGTCAATGGAGCTTTGTGGAACAAACTGTTTCGTAGCGATATCGCACTGGCGCATCGGATTCCCGATTTCAAAGTTGGAGAGGATTTGTGCTACCAACAGGCAATTTATCGTGACTGCAGCAAAATTGCCTGTACGGATGAGGTGCTGATCCATTACCGTGTCCGAGAGGCATCGGTGATCTCCAATACAGAAGAGCAGTCTATCCGGTATTTTGCGGAGGAGTTGGCTCGACAGTACGAGCAGGCAAAGAATCCGTCGCAAAAGGATACAATAGGGCTTTTGGCCTTTATCCATATTGGCATTTCTATGGCGCTGCGCGCCGCAGATAACCCGAAGATCAATCTGCATGCGCATTTAAAATGGACAAGCCGCTATTTCAAGAAGTATTACGCATGGTTTTGCCGCAACCGGTGGATGCGTCTGACGCCGTTAAAAAAACATGGACTGAAGGGCTGGGCGCTGTGGGCTTGCAAGCTTTTATACCGGATAGGTTGTTTCCGCTTGTTTTTATGGTGCTATCGTGGAGCGGTAAAATGCTTCCATGTGGATTTTAAATTTTAGGAGAGGTAAAATTTGCGTATCTTAATTGTGATACCTGCTTATAATGAGCAGGAAAACATTGAGCGGGTCGTGGACGATCTGATTCAAAATTATCCGCAGTATGATTATTTGGTAGTCAACGATGGTTCTAAGGACCGTACCGCCGCGATTTGCCGGGAAAAAGGATACCATTTTTTGGATTTACCGGTTAATCTAGGCCTTGCGGGAGCATTTCAGGCGGGGATGCGGTATGCGGACCGGATGGATTACGATATGGCAATCCAGTTTGATGGTGATGGCCAGCACGATCCGCAGTATATTGAGGCAATGGCGGCCAAAATGGAAGAAGAAGCGCTGGATGTGGTAATTGGTTCCCGCTTTCGGGACAAAAAGAAGCCTTTGAGTCTGCGGATGATGGGAAATCAGATGATTCAGCTGGCCATTCAAATTACTACGGGTGTTACCATCAAAGACCCCACATCGGGCATGCGAATGTTTAACCGGTCAATGATTCGCGAGTTTGCTCATAATTTGAATTACGGACCGGAACCGGATACGATTGCCTATTTGCTTCGCAATGGGGCTAGCGTGCAGGAAGTTCAGGTGGAAATGAAGGAACGGATTGCAGGAGAAAGCTATTTTAACCTGAAGCGGGCTGTAGAGTATATGGTTCGCATGTGTACGTCTATTGTCCTGATTCAGTGGTTCCGGAAAAGGAGGGTCTAGACCGTGTCTATCATGCTTCGTACTGCGTTGATTGTTATATCGCTTTTGACTTTGTGGTATACAGCCAGAAAGATCCGCAAAGCTCAGTTGCAGATAGAGGATTCGATTTTTTGGATGGCTTTTCCCGCTGTGCTGGTCATTCTGAGTGTTTTCCCCGGTATTGCTACCTGGGCAGCCAAAATGCTGGGAGTGCAGTCGCCGGTAAATTTTATTTTTCTGGCCGTTATTTTTATTTTGATCGTAAAAATATTTTCGCTTTCTTTGCGGATTTCTCAGTTGGATGCGAAAATTCGAACGTTAACACAGGAAATTGCCATTCGGGAAAAGCTGCAGCAGGAGAAAAAGGAAAAAGACACGGCAGCATCGGCGTAAAGGCAAAGGGAGGATAACGTAGTGAATATCTGGCATGATATTGATCCCAAACGGATTTCGCCCGAGGATTTTATCGCTGTTATCGAAATTCCCAAAGGGTCAAAAAACAAATATGAAATGGATAAAGAAACCGGATTGATTATTCTGGATCGAGTGTTGCATACCTCTACGGATTATCCAGCCAGTTATGGCTTTATTCCCCGAACTTACGGCGATGATTTTGACCCTTTGGATGTGCTGGTGCTTTGCGCACAGCCGCTGCATCCGCTGACGCTGGTGCGTTGTTATCCGATTGGCGTCATCCAGATGCTGGATAATGGCCGCCGGGATGAAAAAATTATCGCGGTACCATTTCAGGACCCGAATTATAATGATTACAAAAGTATTTTTTCTCTGCCGCGGCATATTTATGACGAAATGCGCCATTTCTTTAGCGTATATAAAGCTCTGGAAAATAAAGATACGGTGGTAGATGAAGTGTTGGGCCCAGAGGACGCCGTGCAAATTATCCAAAAGGCAATTGGATTTTATCAGGAAACCTTCGGAGAAACGAAGTAATGCAAGAAAGAAACTGACTATCCGTTTGGCGGAAATATCTAATATGATAAAACGGCATGGCAAAAAGTCATGCCGTTTTATCATATTAGAGCATTGGTTTGTGTCGTTTTGTCGATAAAAAGGGATCGGCTTAACGCCAATCCCCCTCTGCAACAATATGACAGGTTCCGCCAACCTCAATGAGCCAATCGTCGGATTCCCGGTTGGCAAGGATATGAAGAACAGACTTTCTTCCCATATCCTCTCCCTGATGAATAGTATAAGAAATCGGACTACTACCAAAGTAGCCATACGACAAAAGATAACCCGCCAAATTTCCGTTTGCGCTGCCGGTAGCAGCATCTTCTATGAAATCTTCCATAATACAGCGCACCAAAAAAATATGGTCCCCCATATCGGTAAAGAAGAAATGATTGCAATTGCATTCGGGATGTCTTGCAGTGTATTCCTGAAATTTTGGAGGGATAACCTGCAGTTTTGATAAGCTCCCGCGGCTTTTTAGTGGAATGAGAACCGATTCCAGACTGGTGCTGACCAGCTGAATGGGATAATCTTCCCGTATCTCGCCCAGGGAAATTCCAAAAATTGCTGCGATTTCCTCTCTTTGTTGCCTTTAGGCTTAACAAAACCCCTGGTAGGAACCAGGGGTAAATAAAAAAGCATTGGCAAATAAAACCTCCGTGCAAGAATCAAGATGGTTTGGCAACCGCATCACGAAAGAGCAAGGAGG
>CAKXHL010000005.1 GCA_934875375.1 uncultured bacterium | reverse complement strand
CTCCTGCAATACGCAAATAACCGTATTGAGGAACTGGACGCGGAACGTCAAAAGCAGCTCCGGCTGGTTGCAGACCTCACCGCTAATTCCGTTTCCGCTTCACAGATTGACAGCATTACGGGCTATCTGGATGATTGGGAGTCCGTAAGTTTTGACGATAAGCGCAAGGTGGTTGATATTCTCATATCACAAATTGACGCTACCAGTGAGGAAGTTGTAATCCACTGGAAAATCTAAATTCTTTCACTTGGCATTATGCCTTTGTAAAAAATAGTTTGAAGTTTTACTAATAAGAATTTTTATCGTCTGTTAGTTGCTTGACAAATATGCATTACTATGATATTTTATTCTAAGTAAATATGATATCTGAGTGCCATCAATTTCGTATAGTGTTGATGGAGAATAGTGAATCCGGTTGGAATCCGGAACGGTACCGCCACTGTATGCGCGGAGGCACCGCACATGACGAAAGTCGGTCATTGGGAGTTGATTCTGAGAAGGCTGTGCGGAATGCTTATGATACGCAAGTCAGGAGACCTGCTCAGATTGTTAAAGTCTATTTGCTCTCGAGTTATGGAGAAATGGGCTGTTTTGTTGCGAAAAAACGGCAGCAGCAGTCATGTATGACTGCTGCTTTCTTTTTTGGCATATTTTTAGCATACTTTTCTCCATTTTACTACTGCTTTTTCGTGGCTTAAACCACAAAAAGATATAAATCAATGGAGGAAAGTAAAATGAAGAACATGAAAAAATTTGTAGCACTCCTGCTTGCGATGTGCATTGCAACATCTCTTGCTGCCTGCGGTCCTCAGGAAAGTGAGACATCAGACAACTTAGGAGAGGTGTCTTCTACCAATCCAGTCTCTGACAATCAAGCTGCTGCTGATGAGGTGGCCAAGCTGATTGACGCAATCTATGTGCAAGAACGAAACGAAAACACGGATGAACAATGTGAGGCTGCAAAGGCTGCTTGGGATGCCCTGACGGATGCCCAAAAGGAATTGGTTTCCGGCGAATTTGCAGATCCAGACTATTTTGGACGGGATACTGGAGATGCTTCTAAAGATGATCCCCGCAACGGTGATGAAATCGGCGAAAATGAACTGCTCGTAGTCAGCTTCGGAACCTCTTTTAATGACAGCCGTGTTGCTGACATCAAGAGCATTGAGGACGCTTTGCAGGAAGCCTATCCGGACTGGTCGGTCAGAAGAGCATTTACCGCCCAGATCATTATCAATCATGTGCAGGCTCGTGACGGAGAAAAGATCGATAACGTCCAGCAGGCGCTTGACCGTGCGGTAGAAAATGGTGTTAAGAATCTGGTGATTCAGCCTACCCATCTGATGTATGGTGCTGAGTATGATGAGCTGGCAGAAACCGTAGGAGCTTATCAGGATAAATTTGAATCGGTTCAGATCGCTGCTCCTCTTCTGGGCGATGTCGGTACCGATGCAACTGTCATCAATGAAGATAAAAAAGCTGTTGCAGAGGCTGTTACCGCAGAAGCGGTTAAGACAGCTGGATACCAGACTCTGGATGAAGCAAAGGCAGACGGCGTTGCATTCGTATTTATGGGTCACGGTACTTCCCACACAGCAAAGGTATCTTACAGCCAGATGCAGGCTCAGATGGAGGCTCTGGGATACAACAATGTATTCATCGGTACCGTTGAGGGTGAACCGGAAGAAACCGCCTGCGAAGCTGTTATTGAAAGCATCAAAGAAGCTGGTTATAAGAAAGTCATCCTTCGTCCTCTGATGGTCGTTGCAGGTGACCATGCAAACAATGATATGGCAGGCGATGATGCTGATTCCTGGAAGAGTATGTTCAACGCATCCGGCGCTTTTGAGAGCGTTGATACTCAGATTGCAGGCCTCGGTCAGATTCCAGCCATTCAGGAGCTATATGTTGCACATACTGGTGCTGTAATCAATCAATAAAGGAACAGATCGAGCATGAAAAAAAGAACGATACTCCTGTGTATGGCTGCTTTGGTCGCTGTTTTCGCCGTTGGATGCAGCAATCAGACGGATACATCTGCTCAGGACGGCTCCAGCCCTCCAGCTGTTTCGCAGGAACAACAAACAACTCTGGAAGATGGCGTCTATTCTGCTGATTTTGAAACGGACAGCAGCATGTTCCGTGTCAACGAGACATGCGATGGTAAAGGAAAGCTGACGGTTCAGGACGGTAAAATGACCATTCACATTTCGCTTACCTCTCAGAATATTGTCAATCTTTTCCCAGGCACCGCAGAGGATGCCCAGAAAGATGGGGCAGAACTTTTGCAGCCTACTGTGGATACCGTAACTTATGAGGATGGAATAAGCGAAGAGGTCAACGGTTTTGATGTTCCAGTTCCGGTTCTGGACGAGCCGTTTAACCTTGCGCTAATCGGTACAAAGGGAAAGTGGTACGATCATGAGGTAATTGTATCGAACCCAGAAAAACTTGAATAAACCATGCTCTGTCCCTGCTCTTAACGGCAGGGACAGATTTGTATCTGGAGAGGAGGACGAATATGAGGAGAAGCATATTTCCCTATCTGGTGAAAAAATTTTGTCTTGGGCTATTGATGGTGATGTGTATCACATCCATTATGGTATTTCCTGCCTCAGCATCTGCGGAAGCAGCAACGGTTGATCTGGAGGATGGTGAATATTCCATAGAAGTCATACTGGAGGGTGGAAGCGGACGGGCGACTATTACATCTCCGGCAATTATGACTGTACGGGCTGGAAAGGGTTATGTTCAGATTGAATGGAGCAGCCCGAACTATGACTACATGAAGGTAGAAAATAAAACTTTTAAACCACTCCAGAAGGCTGGAAATTCCACTTTTGAACTTCCGATTATAGATTTTGATATGCCAATAGCGGTCGTTGCGAATACCACAGCAATGAGCACACCACATGAAATCGAATATACATTAACCTTCCTCCAAGACACCATAAAACAAGACACATCTTTTGAAATGATGGCTATGGTTGCAGGAACGGTAATTGTAATTGCCATAGTCGTAATTATCTCCTTTTTTGGGATTCATAAGAAACGGAGGAGCAAATAAAATGAAAAAAATGGCAGTAGTTTTATTGTGTTTTATCCTCATATTTACTGTATCCTCCTGTGGTTCACCTTCTGAAGCTGATTTGCTGGAAACACGTAATACTGATATCAGTCCGGATTTAACCTTCGATCACAGTATGCCTCTCGATTATGCTGAGGAATTTGCAGTGGACTATTACAATGATGGATATGCGCTTATTACCATCTCCAATGGTACGCAGTATCTGGTAATCCCAGAGGGAAAACCAGAGCCATCCGGTTTGGATGAAAACATTGTGCAGCTGCACCAACCGATCCAAAACATTTATTTAGTTGCCTCGGCTGTGATGGATATGTTTGTTTCGATGGATGCGTTGGATACGATCCGTTTCAGTGCGCTGAAAAGCGATGGCTGGTATATTGAACCAGTGCGTGCGGCAATGGAATCTGGAAATATTCTATATGCTGGCAAATATTCCGCTCCGGATTATGAGCACCTCATTGATGAGAATTGCAGCTTGGCGATTGAGAACACTATGATTTTTCATACGCCCGAAGTGAAGGAACAGCTGGAGAAGTTTGGAATCCCGGTTTTGGTGGATTATTCCAGTTATGAGTCTCACCCTCTCGGCAGAACAGAATGGGTAAAACTCTATGGATTGCTGACCGGACAGCAGGAAGCTGCTGAGTCAGCGTTCAATGCAGAAAAACAGGCGTTTGAGTCTGTCAGCGGAGCACAGCCTACCGGAAAAACAGTTGCATTTTTTTATATCACAACCAATGGCAAGGCTAACGTACGCAGACCGTCCGATTATCTGGCGAAAATGATTGAAATGGCTGGTGGAACCTATATTTTGGAACAAGATCCCGATGATGAAAGTAAATCTTCCACCATGAGCATGGAGATGGAAGCTTTTTATGCACAGGCAAAGGATGCCGATTATATCATCTATAACAGCACAGTAGGCGGGGAACTCAAATCTCGGGATGAATTATTAACGAAAAGTCAGCTTTTAGAGAACTTCAAGGCTGTGCAGAATGGAAATGTTTATTGTACAACCCAGAACATTTACCAGTCCACTATGGAACTTGGCACCATCATCGCAGATATCCATAACATGCTGCAAGGAGATGATCAGAGCCTTACCTATATTTACAAGTTGGAGTGATACAAACAGATGAAGAAAAAACGATATTTTGCTGCATTTGTTGTTTTATTTGTGCTTCTGCTTTTGTTTCTGGTCATGAGCCTATGTATCGGAAGCGTTAATATTCCATTTTCTGAGATTCCTAAAATCCTTCAAGGAATCGGAACGGATGAAACCTACACAGAAATTGTTACGCAGGTCCGAGCGCCAAGAGCATTTGCAGCGGTGATTTTGGGAGGTGCCCTCGCATTATCCGGATATCTGCTGCAAACCTTTTTCCACAATCCAATCGCAACCCCGTTTACGCTGGGCGTTTCATCTGGTGCAAAGCTGATTGTCGCATTGGTGATGGTAGCGTCCCTGCAATTTTCAGTACAGCTCGGTTCATGGCTGATGATTCTTGCGGCCTTTGCCGGTTCCATGTTATGCATGGGGTTTGTTATTCTAATGTCCAAAGTCATCAATCAGATGGCAATGCTCATTGTCAGCGGCGTCATGATCGGCTATATCTGTTCTGCTGTGACTGACTTTGTTGTTACATTTGCGGATGATGCGGATATTGTAAATCTGCACAATTGGTCTCTGGGCAGCTTTTCGGGGATTAACTGGGACAATGTAAAAGTTATGGCAATCGTAGTGCTTATTACGATGTTTTTTGTGTTTCTGTTATCCAAACCAATTAGCGCCTATCAGATGGGTGAAGCCTATGCGCAGAATATGGGGCTTAATGTATCACGTTTCCGTATTGTGCTGGTGATCCTGTCCAGTATCCTTTCGGCCTGTGTAACTGCATTTGCCGGACCGGTATCCTTCGTCGGAATCGCCGTTCCTCACCTTGTCAAAGGCTTGTTTGGTACAACACAGCCGATTTTAATGATTCCAGCTTGCTTCTTAGGAGGTGCGTCATTCTGCCTGTTCTGCGATTTGCTGGCAAGAACAGTATTTACTCCCACCGAGTTGTCGATCAGCACGGTAACTGCAATTTTGGGCGCTCCGGTGGTTATCTACATTATGCTACGCCGGAAAAGAGAAAAGATGGGGTAATCGGGAATGAATCATGGCTATCTATATACAAAAGATTTAACTGTTGGTTATAATGGTATACCGCTCATCCGCAATATTCAGCTTGAAATAAATAAAGGCGAAATTGTTACATTGATAGGACCAAACGGTGCAGGAAAAACAACTATTTTGCGCAGTATTATCCAGCAGTTGCCACCCGTGTGTGGCGTTGTATGGTTAGATGGACAACAGGCGGAGAAAATGCCGGGCAAAGAAATGGCGCAAAGGCTGTCCGTTGTATTGACCGAACGGGTAAATCCTGAGATGATGAATTGCGAAGATGTTGTGGCAACTGGCCGATATCCTTATACGGGGAAATTCGGCATTCTATCCCAAGAAGATTGGAAGATCGTGCGTGAATCCATGGAGCTGGTGCGCATAACGGAGCTGGCCAACCGAGATTTCAATAAAATCAGTGACGGGCAAAAGCAGCGGGTTATGCTGGCAAGAGCACTATGCCAGCAGCCTGATGTGATCGTTTTGGATGAACCGACTTCTTTCCTGGATATCCGTTACAAACTGGAGTTCTTATCTGTTTTGCAGGAGATGTCCAGAAAGCGGAATCTGACAGTGCTTATGTCGCTGCATGAACTTGACCTTGCCGGGCGTATCTCGGACAAGATTGCTTGCGTACAGGGGGATCGAATCGACCGGTTTGGGACGCCCGAAGAAATCTTTACCCAAGGATATATTCCTCAGCTTTATCAGATGACAACCGGCTCTTATGATGAACTGACCGGCGATTTGGAACTGCCATCGGTGCAGGAGAAACCTGAGATTTTTGTCATTGCAGGAAATGGCACCGGAACCAGCATATTTCGCAGATTGCAGCGTGAAAGAAAAGCGTTTGCAACTGGAATCCTGTGGGAAAACGATATAGACTTTGCTTCGGCTAAATCATTGGCGGCAGAAGTAATTTCTGTACCTGCCTTTCATTATATTTCAGATGAGCAAATAAAGCAGACAAAGAAATGGATCAATGAATGTGAATCCGTTATTTGTACATTAAAAGAATCAGATATGGTCGGTTTTGCGAAAGCTCTAAGCAATTTAGCAGAGTATGCAAAGATAAAGGGCAAACTGATAACGTATCCATAGATTGATGGATTGGCAGAAAGGTAAAGATTGTGAAATTTACGAAAAATACCCCGTGGAAAACCGGTTATGTGTTGTTTCCACGGGGATGAATGTGATTGTTTGGAGAAAACACCCTTGACAAATCTCTTTCCAAAAGGCGATTCTCAAAAAATACGCACAAGAACAAGGTTTCCGCAACATCCAGTTTTTCGCGGACGATGGTTACTCTGGCGCCAACTTCAACAGACCCGATTGGAAACGAATGATTGAGTTGGTTGAGAATGATAATGTCGGTGTTATCATCGCCAAGGATATGAGCCGTATCGGTAGAAACTATCTGGAAGTCGGTCTCTACACGGAAATGCTTTTCCCTGAACATGATGTCCGTTTCATTGCTGTGAACAGCGGAGTGGACAGCGCTAATCAGCAGGATAACGATTTTACTCCGTTCTTGAATATCATCAAGAACATAAGCTGTTTGGGAAGGGTATTCTGCTGAATCACTCTTTTTCGACAAAGCGACACGGTTCAATCGCAAACCGTTTTCATAGAATGTTGTCAGGTGTATGCCCGGACTGCGGATGCAGCCGGGTCTTTTCTTTTTCCCATTATACCACACCTACGAAGCGGTAAAAGATTTTAATGTCCCGGTGGCGTTGGCCGTCTATGACGGAGCGTTCCCCGATCTCGATGTGGTCAATCAGTTCCTCGACGATTTCCCGGTCAAGCCCCTGCACATCCAGATACGGCTACATGAAAGACCCCGCCAATCCAAAGAGACATTGGATTGTGGACGATGAAGCCGCAGCCATTGTCCGTCAAATCTTCGCATGGTGTATGGAGGGCTTCGGTCCATCTCAAATCGCTAAAAAGCTGAAGGAAGCAAAGGTGGATTGTCCTACCGTCCATTGGATGAAGATGGGGCGAAATGCTCCGGCAAAGACACCCGATAACCCTTACGATTGGGCACCACGCACCATTACCGGCATACTGGAAAAGATGGAATACCTTGGTCACATGGTCAACTTCAAAACCCGCAAGCAGTCGTACAGAAGCAAAAAGAAACTCGAAAACCCTCCCGACCAATGGAAGATTTTCGAGAACACTCATGAAGCTATTATTGATGAAGAAACCTTCGCTCGTGTGCAGGAACTTCGCAAGAACAAACGCAGACCCGCCAGAACAGGCAAGACCAATATGTTCTCCGGTCTCGTCCACTGTGCCGATTGCGGTGAGAAATTGTACTACTGTACCAGCAACAGTTTTGAAACCAGACAAGACCACTTCGTATGCTCCACTTCCCGTAAAAAGGGCAAGGAGGTCTGCGACACTCACTTCATCCGAGCTGTGGTGCTGGAAGAAGGTACACTTCAACACATGAGGTTGGTAATCCAATGTGTTGCTGATTATGAGGATGCGTTCCGCAGAGCATTGGGTGCCAAGCGAAGTGAGGAAGTAAGGAAAGAACTTTCTGCCAAGAAGAGAACCTTGCAGAAATCAGAAAACCGTCTGGCTGAACTGGACAGGTTGTTCAAGCGTATTTACGAGGACATGGTCAATGGAAAGCTGTCCGAAGCTCGCTTTCAGATGTTGTCTGATGATTATGAGCAGGAGCAAGCAGACTTGAGAGCCAAGATTGAAATGCTTGAAAACGAAATACAGAATCAAGAAGACCAAGCGGAGAATGTTGATAGGTTTATCCGACAGGCAAAGAAGTACTTGTACTTGGAGAAGCTGACACCCACCATTTTGAACGATATGGTTAACGCCGTATATGTTCATGCACCGGACAAGTCCAGCGGACACCGAGTGCAGGATGTGACAATCAGCTACAAATATATCGGCATACTCCCCGCCAATTTACTCTATGACATTATGAACGGAAAAGCGGCATGATCGAAATCATGCCGCCTTCCCAAAAACAATATTATACAGTTTTATTGGACCGCACCCGAAAGCGTTTTCTTTTTTTGTGAAAATAAGACACAGAGCGCCGTTGACATCATATACTGAAAAAAAGGGAGTGGGAACATGCTGCGGGCGAAAAGAAGAAAAATGAAAAAAATATTTTTCCGGGCGGGTCTATTTTTTCTGCTCCTTTCTTTAATTTTGGGAATTCGCTCCTGGATCACTCCGACGATTGAGGAAAAACTTTCTTATCAAGCAAGGGTACTGGTGACGGTGGCAGTCAATCAGGCAGTGGCTGAAGAGCTGGAGCGCATGGGGGTTACCTATCATCAAATGGTGCGGCTGACACGGGATGGAACTGGGAAAGTGACTGCTTTACAAGCGGATACAGTGCTGCTGAATCAAATTAAAAGTGCGGTTACAGAGCAAGTGGGGGAACGATTACAGGATTTGTCCTCCCACGACTTATCGATTCCGTTGGGTTCCCTGACCGGAGTAAAAATCTTCTCGGGAAGGGGACCGTCTATTTCCTTTCGTCTGATGCCGGAAGGAGTGGTCATGACAAATTTATATCATGAATTTTCCCAGGCAGGTGTCAATCAGACGCTTCACCGGATTTATTTGCAGATCGACATGGAAATTTCGGCGGTATTGCCGGGCTTTTCCATGCAGACAAAAGTATCGACCAACATGGAGTTGGGACAAACCGTTATCGTGGGAGAAGTACCGGAATTTTTCGGAAATATTGGAATTGGCTGAGGAACGGCCGGCGCTTGACAATCTGGAAGAAACCGATATAATAAAAATAATTACATTTGTCGGAGAGTTTTTGCATTATGTGATGAAAAGCTGAAAAATTTGTGGGAGGTGTGTGATTGGGTGAAAAAACGCAGAAAACTGTTTTGCGAGCATGGCCCTGTATGCTATGCCATTTCCCTTTGGAAAGAAAATTGTAAACGCACTCTCCGGGATTGGCTTGACAGAAGTCATTTCGCAAAAAATTTCGAGGAAAAAACACTCCCTTACGTGTGGAAAGGCCACATGTCCATGATGCTCAGACCGTTGGCAGGGGTCGATATGCAGCTACAACGAAACAAGGTGCAAAATCTTCGTCTGGCCGTAAAACAGATCGACGGCGTGGTTGTTACCCCCGACGAAACGTTTTCATTGTGGGCTCTGGTTGGTCGGCCGACCAGGCGAAAAGGATACCTCGACGGGCTGGTCATTTCGAGGGGCTGCTTAGGAAAGGGAGTTGCTGGCGGATTGTGCCAGCTTGCCAATTTGATCCACTATATGGTTTTACATACGCCGATGAAAGTGACCGAACTGCATCACCATACCGACGCACTTTTTCCGGATGCCGGTCGGCGAGTTCCCTTTGGAACGGGAACCTCCATTGTTTATAAAAACTGTGATTACCGTTTTCAAAATACCACGCCTTATCCTGTGCAGATAAAGGTTTGGCTGCAAGACGGTATGCTGATGGGAGAAATTCGTTCCAACGAGGCGCTGAAAGAACGATATCGACTGAAAGAAGAGAATCATCATTATACCAAAGAGACAGACGGCTATTATCGAAACAGCTTCGTATATCAGGTGCTGTCAGATTCTGATGGGAAAGAACTGCAAAAAAATTTGATCTTGCAAAATCACTCCAAGGTGCTGTTTGACCCGGCGCTGATTCCGCAGGAGGAACTTCGTTTATGATGCTGCTGGAAAGAATTTGGGAGAATCTGCGAAAAAAAGGAGAAGCTTGTGCCTATTGCTGCGAGCAGGAGAGGATCAGCTATCGGCAGCTTTGTCAGTGGACAGGCCGGCTGTGCGCTTATTTTAAAAGGCATTACCACCGGGGAAACCCTATTTTGGTCTATGGACATAAACAGCCGCTCATGGCCGTTGCTTTTTTATCCTGTGCATTTGGCGGATTTCCGTTTATCCCCGTAGATAGTTCGACTCCTTTTGAAAGGCTAAAAGCCATTATGGCGTCTGCTCGCCCGCAAACAATCCTGGCGGTGGATTCGATCAGCGGTTTGGCATTTTCCAAGCTGTCAAAAGAAAAACTGGAGGAGATTTGTGAGAAAGGGGCAGAGATTGAACTGCCATATCCGGACAGGACCCCAGATGAGATTTTTTATATTCTCTATACATCGGGCAGTACAGGATTTCCAAAAGGTGTAATGGTTACCTGTGAGAATCTGGATTCCTTTGTTGGCTGGATGGCAGAGCTTTTTCCCAAACCACCGGCGGTTATTCTCAACCAGGCTGCGTTTTCCTTTGATCTGTCAGTGGCAGATTTTTGGCCGGCTCTTGCTTGGGGTTCAGAAGAATATGTGATTTGCCGCCAAATGCAAAAAGAGTATCCGCTGCTTTTTTCGACTCTGGAGCGCAGCAGCATGGAACTGATGGTGGCCACTCCTTCTTTCGCATCGCTGTTACTGATGGATCAGAGTTTTTGTAAAGATCGACTGCCTTCTTTTAACGCCGTCTTTTTTTGCGGGGAACCGCTTCCTCCCGGGACAGCGCAAAAGCTTTTGGAGCGTTTTCCCGGTATACGAATTCTCAACGCTTATGGGCCGACGGAGTGTACGGTTGCAGTAACGGCCGCTGAAATTGGGCCAAAAGCGGCAAAATTGCCGCTTTTGCCGGTTGGAAAACCGAAAGCAGATGTGAAAATACGCATTGAAAAAAATAAGGTCCCGGTAGAAGATGGAGAGCCGGGAGAAATCGTCATCTTAGGAGACAGCGTCGCGGCGGGCTATGTTTTAGAAGATCCGTCCCATGCATTTGGCAGATTGGAAGGAAAAAGAAGCTATCATACAGGAGATATCGGCTGGATGCAGAACGGAGTTTTGTATTGCGCGGGACGATGTGACCAGCAGGTGAAAATACAGGGATATCGGATAGAATTGCAGGATGTGGAAAAAAATTTGTGTGCTTTACCGGGTGTTGATCAGGCTGTTGTCGTGTGCCGGGAAGCGGCAGATGGAAGGACGCTTCGATTGATTGCATTTGTCATTCCAAAACAGGAAGATCCGCCAACACGAGCGGAAATCCAGGCGCTTTTGGCGCATCGGCTCCCTGATTATATGCGTCCGTCCATTCAGTTGATCAAAAATTTTCCACTTACTGAAAACGGAAAGTGCGATCGGAAACGATTGAAGGAGATTGCCAATGGAAGATCAGATTTTGAAATTGATTCAGGATATCGGAAATAACGGGGAAAACATTGGTCCGGAGCAGGAGTTGTTGGAGTCGGGTATTTTGGATTCGCTGGCATTTATCACGCTATTGGAGGAGATTGCCGTTCGCTGGAGGATTGAGATTCAACCTACTCAGGTGCCGCCGGAAGAATGGAAAACCGTTCGTTCTATTGCCAGGATGCTGGAAAAGAAAATGGTGGAAAAGACATCCTAAGTATGGGGCGAGTAAATAAGACCGGTTGTATACTCAGACAGGAATACGGACGCGCCGAAAGACTGGGCAGCAAAGAAGCAGGGGCCTTCCCTGCTTTTTCTTTCGGAAGTCATGACCGTTTCTTTGCCTTTTGAATTTGAATGTCTTTAAAATGTGGGGGAGCATATGGATTCTATAGAAACTTCAGTTTTTTCCGAGATATCACAAAAAGTTGCTTATAGGCTTTGGAAATAGAGCAAAATATGCTATAATAAATTCATTGTGTAGGTGTACCCCGAACGGCTTTATCAAAAGGCAGGCACACAGATCGGACGTATCAGCGGCTTAGATGAAGGCGGATATGCAAGATGAATGTGACTGTTTTGAAACAGAAATTCCCGCAGAATGGGGTTGATTTGTGTTGCCGGTATGAAAATGAAAGGGGCTGCACGGTATACGGAGGTCCTATTATGGATGAAAAACAGGCAAAGCAAACCATAGATCGTCTGACTGAGTTGGTCTTGTACCATAGCCGGTGTTATTATGAGCAGGATGCGCCGGAAATTGAAGACTATGAATACGATCAACTGCTGCACCAGTTAATGAATTTGGAAAAGGCTTATCCACAGTTTGCACATGCGGATTCTCCGACCAGGCGAGTGGTGGGGCGGGTGAAAAATACTTTTGAGCCGGTGGAGCATAAAGTGCAGATGGGAAGTCTGCAGGATGTTTTTTCTCCGGAAGAAGTATTGGCTTTTCATGAGCGGGTAAAAGAATTGGTGGCCGATCCGGTATATGTGGTGGAACCCAAGATCGATGGGTTATCGGTATCGCTGGAATATCGGGATGGCATTTTTGTGCGAGGCTCTACCAGAGGCGATGGATTTGTAGGGGAAGATGTGAGTTTAAATCTGAAAACGATTCAGAGCATTCCTCAAAAGCTGCCGGAAGCAATTCCTTTTTTGGAGGTGCGCGGCGAGGTTTATATGTCGGAAGAACATTTTCAAAAGCTGACGGAAGAGCAGGAAAATAGAGAAGAGAAGCCCTTTAAAAATCCGAGAAATGCGGCAGCTGGCTCCTTGAGACAGAAAGACCCTGCTATAGCGGCGCAGAGAAATTTGGATATTTTTGTATTTAATATTCAGCAAATTGAAGGTAAAGATCTAACCGGACACAAAGAATCTTTGGATTTTCTCCAACGTCTGGGTTTTCCGGTTTCTCCATCTTATCAGACTTTTTCCTCCATTGGAGCGGTGATGCAGGAAATCCAACGGATCGGAGAGAATCGGGAAAACTACTCGTTTGGTATTGACGGGGCAGTTGTTAAGGTGGATAGCTTTTCGCAAAGAAAGCAGCTGGGAAGTACAGCCAAATATCCCAAATGGGCGATTGCTTACAAATATCCGCCGGAACAAAAGCCGACCATACTGCTGGATATTCAAATCAAAGTCGGCCGTACCGGCGTGTTGACGCCGACAGCGGTATTTGAGCCGATTAGTCTTGCGGGCACCACTGTCAGTCGGGCGGTTTTGCATAACCAGGCGTTTATCGATGAAAAACAGATTGCCATAGGCGACACGATTCTGGTTCGGAAAGCAGGGGATATTATTCCCGAAGTGATCGGAGTCGTTTCTCACGGACATGAGAATCCTGTGTATCAAATCCCCGACATCTGTCCGGCCTGCGGTTCACCTGTCTTTTTTGAGGGAGACCAAGCGGCAAAACGCTGTCAAAACAGCGACTGCCCGGCACAGCTTTTGCGCAATCTAATCCATTTTGCTTCCCGTGATGCAATGGATATTGAGGGGCTGGGTCCTTCCATTGTAGAAAATTTAGTAGCAGCGGGGCTTGTCAAATCGCCTGCAGATTTGTATGATATTACTTTGGAAGAAGTTTCTTCCCTTGATCGTTTGGCCCAAAAAAGCGGCAGCAATTTGCTGGCGGCCATTGAAAAATCCAAACAGAACGATTTGTCCCGTTTGTTGTTTGCATTGGGAATCCGGGGAATTGGACAGAAGGCGGCTAAGCTTCTGTCTGCGCATTTTGCAGACATTGAACAGCTGTTTTTGTCGTCGGAAGAGGAAATCTCTTCCATTGATGGATTTGGTGGAATTATGGCCGAAGCGGTTGTGGAATATTTCTCGCTGGATGCCACCAGGCATTTAATTGACCGGTTACAAAAATCAGGAGTGAATACCCGTTCAAAAGATCAATCGGTCGGCGACCGGTTGTCCGGATTGAGTTTCGTTTTGACAGGAACGTTACCACATCTGACCCGGGCTGAGGCAGGTGCGCGGATTGAAAGCCAAGGGGGGAAAGTTTCATCCTCTGTATCCAAAAAGACAAGCTATGTTGTGGCAGGCGAAGAGGCAGGCAGTAAATTGACCAAAGCCCAGAATTTGGGCGTCCCAGTTTTGGATGAAGCGGCGTTGTTGGCGCTGCTGGAAGGAAGTAGCCCGCCGCATCAGCAATCATAAACGGAGAATAGCGCTTATAGGGCAGATGCCCTTGACAGAATAATCAGGCAAAGGAGGTTTCATCCCATGCAAATTGATATACAGCATATCGCAAAGTTGTCCCGCCTTTCCATTGAAAAAGAGAAGGTGGAAAAGTTTCAAAAAGAGATGGAAAATATTGTGGCCATGTGCGAAAAGCTGCCCCCGATGGATGGAGATTATACTTCGGTAGATCCGTCTAATCCCATGCAGCTGCGTCAGGACGAAATTCGTCCTTCTTTGAAGCGGGATCAACTTTTACAGAATGCTCCTCAAACTCAGGCTGGCTGTGTTGTGGTTCCGAAAGTAGTAGAATAGAAAGGATGTAGAAAATGGAGTTATTTGAAATGACCGCTGCATCCCTTTCGGAGAAGCTGCGGAAAAAAGAATGCAGTGCGGTGGAAATTACTCGTTCCGTGTTGGAGCAAATTGAGAAAACAGAGGATAAAATCGGTTCTTTTGTCACTGTGTGTGAAGAACAGGCGCTGAAAAAGGCAGAAGAAGTGGATCGGAAAATTGCGGCGGGCGAAGCCCTTTCGTCTCTTGCAGGTATTCCGATCGGTGTAAAGGATAACATTTGCACCAAGGATGTTCTGACGACCTGCTCTTCTAAAATGCTTTATAATTTTGTACCGCCTTATGATGCTACTGTCGTCAGCCGCCTGAAACAGGCAGACGCGGTCATCATTGGAAAGTGTAATATGGACGAGTTTGCCATGGGTTCTTCCTGTGAAACTTCTTATTTTAAAAAGACCAAAAACCCGTGGGATCCGGCGTATGTGCCGGGCGGTTCCTCCGGCGGCAGCGCAGCCTGCGTCAGCGCGGGGGAGGCGGTTCTGTCTTTGGGTTCCGACACCGGCGGCTCGATCCGTCTGCCTGCCTCTTACTGCGGTGTGGTAGGTCTCAAGCCCACCTATGGATCGGTATCCCGCTATGGTTTGGTGGCGTTTGCTTCTTCTCTGGATCAGATTGGTCCGCTGGGCCGTTCGGTCGAGGACGTGGCCAACCTGTACGAAGTGATTTGCGGCCGGGATCCGATGGATGCGACCAGTGTAGCGCGGGAATACGGAGCGTTTGCGCAGAAAATCAATCGGTCGGTAAAAGGATTGCGGATTGGAATTCCGAAAGAATATTTCGGCGACGGAGTGGAACCGGAGATCAAAGCGGCAGTCTTGGAAAGTGTTGACAGGCTGGTAAAAGAAGGCGCGCAAACGGTTTCGATCAGTTTGCCCAGCACCGATTATGCTCTGTCCGCCTACTATATCATTTCTTCGGCGGAGGCTTCCTCTAATCTGGCACGGTTTGACGGCGTGAAGTATGGTTATCGTGCAAAAGATTTTACCAATCTAATCGACATGTATGAAAAAACCCGCAGCGAAGGATTCGGCGATGAGGTGAAGCGTCGTATTATGCTTGGTACTTTTGTGCTCAGTTCCGGATTTTATGATGCGTATTATAAAAGAGCCAAACAAATGCAGCAAAAAATTGCGCAGGAATATGCCGAAGCGTTTTCTCAGTGCGACATTATCTTGACACCTACCTCGCCCTCCACTGCTTTCCGGATGGGCGAGCGTACCGACGATCCGCTGAAAATGTACGCGGCGGATATCTGTACGGTTACGGTCAACATCGCAGGTTTGCCGGCCATTTCTGTTCCCTGTGCAACGGTATCCAATGGGCTGCCTGTCGGGATGCAGATGATAGGTCCCAAATTCTCCGAACAGATGTTGTTTGATGCGGCGGGCTGTTTTGAAAATATTTGCGGTGGATTCGGCGTCGCGCCGTCTGTGAAAGCTTAAGGAGGTGGCCGGAATGAATTATGAAATGACAATTGGGCTGGAAGTCCATGCGGAGCTAAATACGGCTACTAAAATCTATTGCAGCTGTAAAAACGCTTTTGGTGCGGAAGTCAACTCGAACTGCTGCCCGATTTGTACCGGTATGCCGGGAACACTGCCCACCCTGAACGAAAAGGTTGTGGAATATGCAGTCAAGATGGGCCATGCACTGAACTGTAAAATCAACCCGGTCAGCAAACAGGACCGGAAAAACTACTTTTATCCGGACCTGCCCAAGGCTTATCAGATTTCTCAGTTCGATATTCCACTGTGCGAAAATGGCTATCTGGATGTAATGGTAGATGAGAAAGGAAACACCAAACGTATTGGTGTTACTCGTATCCATATTGAAGAAGACGCAGGCAAACTGCTGCATGACGAAAGCTTTGCCGGAAGTCTGGTGGATTTTAACCGCTGTGGTGTACCGCTGATCGAGATCGTCTCCGAGCCGGATATGCATAGTTCCGCCGAAGCAAAAGCATATCTGGAAACCATTAAGTCTATTTTGCAGTATATTGATATTTCCGACTGTAAAATGCAGGAGGGGTCCATTCGCTGCGATATTAACGTATCGGTCTGCCGTCCGGGAGAACCAATGGGAACCCGCTGCGAAATGAAAAACGTCAACACTTTCAGCGGCGCCGTTCGAGCAATTGAATATGAGGCCAAACGCCAGATCGAAGTGCTGGAGACTGGTGGCGAAATCCATCAGGAAACCCGTCGTTGGGACGATGCTAAAGGGCAGAATTTCCTTTTGCGCAGCAAAGAGGATTCTCACGATTACCGTTATTTCCCGGAGCCGGATCTTCTGACGATTGTAATCGACGAAGAGAAAATACAACGGCTGAAAGAAGAACTGCCGGAGTTGCCAAACAAAAAACTGAAACGCTATATGAAAAGCTACGGATTGCCCCATTTTGATGCGAATTTGCTGACGGAAAACCCGGATAAGGCTGCTTTCTTTGAAAGCTGTGTGGAGAAAGAAAATTGTAAAACGAAAAATATCTCCAACTGGCTGTTAGGGGATGTATCCAGAATTCTAAACGAAAAAAATCTTGTGTTGGCAGATACTTCCCTTACACCCGAGAAATTGACGGGTATGATTGCACTGATCGAAAAAGGTACGATTTCGGTCACCGCTGGCAAAACCGTGCTGGAACAGATCATTTTCTCGGATAAAACCCCGGAGCAGGTGGTAGAAGAAAAAGGGTTGGCACAGATTTCGGATACAGGAGCACTGTCTGCTATCGTAAAATCCATTTTGGATGCGAACCCAAAATCAATTGCGGATTATAGGGGCGGAAAAACCAATGTGATCGGCTTTTTGATTGGGCAATGTATGCGCCAATCCAAAGGCCAGGGAAATCCTGCTGTACTAAAAGATTTGATTGAAAAACAGATACAAGAAGGTTAGAAGAGAGCGCTTTTTTGCATTTTTGCAGGAAAGCGCATCTTTTTCTGTAAAAAAGACGGAAATCTTTCAAAATGAAATAAAATATCTTGCACGTGACCTGAGAAAGGGTGTATAATAAATCTATATTGGGCAGTTGCCTGATTTTCTATTCAAATGAAACAATAAGGGGACAGCAATATGGATATTATGGAAAAATCCTTGCAAAAACATGAAGAATGGCAGGGAAAAATTGAGATCATTTCTCGGGCTCCCATCCGCAATAGAGAAGATTTGTCCTTGGCCTATACCCCCGGTGTGGCACGGCCTTGTCTGGAAATTCAGAAGGATGAGAACAAATCCTTTGAGTTGACCCGGCGAGCAAATATCGTCGCGGTCGTTACAGATGGTACTGCCGTTTTGGGATTGGGAGACATTGGCCCTTCTGCAGCTATGCCTGTTATGGAAGGAAAATGTGCTTTGTTCAAAGAATTCGGCGAAGTAGATGCGTTCCCGATCTGCATTGATTCGAAAGATGTGGACGAAATTGTACGTACGGTTTTTTTGATTTCCAAAAGCTTTGGCGGCATCAACCTGGAAGATATTGCGGCGCCGCGCTGCTTTGAGATCGAGAAGCGGCTGAAAGAATGCTGTGACATTCCCGTATTCCATGACGATCAGCACGGGACAGCAATTATTGTGGCTGCGGCGCTGTTAAATGCGATGAAATTGACCAAACGCGAGATGGGGACAGCACATATCGTGGTCAATGGCGCAGGTGCGGCAGGAATTGCCATTACCCGCCTGTTGTTGCAAATGAATTTTGGCGACATTGTTTTGTGCGATAAGCAAGGCGCGATTTACCGTGGAGCAGAGTGGACCAATCCTGCACAGAAGGAAATGGCGGAATTGACGAACCGGGAAAACAAGCAGGGCTCACTGTCTGATATGCTCAAAGGTGCAGACGTATTTATCGGGGTTTCTGCGCCAAACATCGTTAGCAGCGAGATGATTGCCTCTATGGCGGAACATTCCATTGTGTTTCCAATGGCCAATCCAGTCCCGGAGATTATGCCGGATGAGGCGAAAAAGGGCGGTGCATACATAATCGGTACAGGGCGGTCTGATTTTCCCAACCAGATTAATAATGTCATGGCTTTCCCGGGGATTTTCAAAGGAGTACTGCGGGTTCGTGCTCGGGATATCAGCGAATCGATGAAGAGAGCGGCTGCATATGCAATTGCTGGCATCGTAGAAGAAGAGGAACTGTCGCCGGATTATATTCTTCCCGATCCGTTCAACGAAAAGGTTGCGAACGCTGTTGCGGACGCTGTTGCAAAAGATGCAGTCGAGCATGGTTTGGCGAGAGTAAAAGAATAGATGTGAGGGCAGTCAATGGAGTATATTTATAAGCCGAAAGGTGTTTGTTCGAATCTGATCACAATTGAGCTGGATGGTGAAATCATCCGAAAAGTAGAGTTCATGGGTGGCTGCAGTGGAAATGGCCGGGGCATTTCGCAGTTAGTCAAAGGACGTAATGCAAAAGAAGTGATTCGCAGTCTGCGGGGCGTTCGTTGCGGTACCGGAAAGACCTCCTGTCCGGATCAGTTGTCATTCGCTTTGCAACAGGCACTGGAGCAAGAAAAATAGCGAAAGAGGTGAGGAGAATGCTTTGGACTGCTTTTCTTCCCGTTTTAGGCCTGAGTATCCTATATTGCCTGCAAGCTAAAAAGGAATCATCCTTATTGTTGGCATCTGTTGGAGATGACAGCGATATGAAAATTGTTCCGCCCTCCGGAATTGCACCTTCTTTGGAGGATGCAGGAGAAAAAGCGGCGCAGGAATTTGTTGCTCAAAAGAAAAACGGGAATATTGATAAGGCTTATAGCCTGGGCAAACGAATTGCTGGTGTGTTTTTTGAAGAAAATGGACCGGTGTTGACGTTTTGCGAAGCAAGTCTTCAGCCTTTTATTTGCCTTCAACGAAAAATTTTGTTTGCTTTTGCAGCAGATGCGGTTTTAAACGCAGAATTGCCATCTGTTTTGGCAGAGACTGCATCGCAGGAGTTTTCTGCACAGGTACAACAATTTGAGCCGCTTCTTTATGAGAAGATCAATGACCCGAAAACCTTGTCCTATTATCTTCTTTGCAGCAAAAACGGTAGAGAAAGGTTTGAAAATATCGGAAAAGCGTTTGCGCTTTTATGCGGAGAAGAAGAAAACGAACGCTTATGCCGTTTGGGAGATTGTTTGTATCGTGAGTACCAGCTCCTTTGCGAAAGGATGATCAAAGAAGCCCAGTTTTCTTAAGATAGAAAAAAGCCCGCGGTTTCGCGGGCTTTTTTGTTTCTGACAAAAATCAGTCGCAGCAGTACGGCGGTACATTGCGGCCGCAGTTGCAATTGTTATTGTAAGGACTTCCGCCAAAGATGTTGCACAGATCAAAATCGCAGTACAGAACATACAACAGGATTAAAGCCAGAATGATGATCCAGGTTTTGTTTTTGTTTTCACAGCAGGGCATGATAAAGCCTCCCTATAAAATATTGTCACCCTATTTTATGAAATCCAGATGATAAGTGTTCCTATCCGGATCGCATAAAGCGGCGGGTGGAAACCAATAGTAAGATTGTCTGAAAGAAGTATCCCATCAGGCAAATCATATATTGGTGTTGCTATATCATATGATGGGGCGGGAGGATGAGTTACATGTTTAAATTTTCTGGTTTTACCGGAAAAGCCAATGCTGCGGTAAATGCCGCTATTGCACAGGCCTGTATTTTGGGCCACACTTATGTGGGCAGCGAGCATTTGTTGCTCGGCCTATTGGAGGCAGAAAGCGGGATTGCCGGAAATATTCTACACGGACGTGGTGTCGAATGGGGAAAAATCCGGCAAAAACTGATTGAAACCGTAGGAAGAGGCATTAAAACTCAGATGTCAACGGAAAACTTTACGCCGCGGTGCCGAAGAATTTTGGAAAATTCTTTGACAGAAGCCCGCATGCTGGGGCAAAATATTGCTGGAACAGAGCATATTTTATTATCTCTTCTGAAAGAACGTGAGAGTTACGCAGTTCGCTTTTTGAATGCATTGGGGGCTGATTGTGATGGCATTTATCGCGACACCATTGATCTGATCGGAAACGAATTGGTGGAAAGTCTTTATTTAAAAGGAAAAAAACAAAGCGCCAAGCAAAAGCCGGCACCGTCAAAGTGTCCTAATTTGGAAAAATACAGCAGAGATTTGACTCAATGGGCCAAAGAGGGGAAATTAGATCCCGTTATTGGCCGGGAAGAAGAAATTGCCCGTACGCTGCAAATTCTTTCCCGGCGCACAAAAAATAATCCGTGTCTGATCGGAGAAGCCGGTGTTGGAAAGACCGCCGTGGTAGAAGGTTTGGCGCAGCTGCTTTTAACCGATGATGTGCCGGAAGAAATGCAGAATACTAGAATTTTGTCCCTGGATTTGACCAATATGATTGCAGGGACGAAATTTCGCGGAGAATTTGAAGAACGTGTTCGCACTTGTTTACAGGAGGTTGTCAATGTAGGAAACATTATTTTATTTATTGACGAGATCCACACCATTATGGGAGCTGGCGCGGCGGAAGGCGCTATTGATGCGGCTAATATTTTGAAACCACAGCTGGCACGCGGCGAACTGCAGATTATCGGGGCGACTACTCTGGAAGAATATCGAAAGCATATCGAAAAAGACAGTGCATTAGCACGGCGTTTTCAAAGTGTCGAAGTGTCAGAGCCAAGTGAGGAAAAAACACTGGAAATTTTAAAGGGACTTCGCCTGAGGTATGAAAGTTACCACAATGTACAGATTACAGATGATGCACTGGAATCTGCAGTATCATTGTCTGCACGGTATCTTCCGGAACGTTTTTTGCCGGATAAAGCCATTGATTTGATGGATGAGGCGGCATCCTGCGTTCGTTTAAATGCAAAGAAAGTGCTGCCTCGTCCGGTGCATCATTATGCGATGATATTAGCCTCGGAGGAGAAGCAATCTTTCAGCACAGAGGATTGGTCCTCAGATCATAGGCCAGAGCAATCCGCAGATCAAAAACATCAGGTTGCTGTGGTGGCAGCGCAGGATGTAGCACAGATAACTGCCAGAATGACAGGAATTCCAGTTACACAGTTGATGAAAGATCAGAACAAGCGGTTGTTGGAATTGGAGGAACATTTGCACAAACGGGTAGTTGGCCAGGATGAAGCTATCAGTGCCGTAGCAAAAGCGATTCGAAGAAGTCAATCCGGTATCAATGATCCCAATCGTCCCATCGGCTCTTTTTTGTTTTTAGGCCCCTCCGGTGTTGGAAAAACAGAACTTTGCCGGGCATTATCAGAAGCGCTTTTCACACGGGAGGATGCTATGATCCGCATTGATATGTCGGAATACATGGAAAAGCATACCGTGTCACGACTCATTGGAACGCCGCCGGGTTATGTAGGCTATGAAGAAGGAGGGCAGTTAACGGAGAAGGTGCGGAGAAACCCTTATTCCGTCGTATTGTTTGATGAGGTGGAAAAGGCACATCCGGATATTTTTCATCTGCTTTTACAGGTTTTGGATGAAGGTCACTTGACGGACTCTAGCGGTCGGCGGGTCAATTTTAAAAATTGTGTCATTATAATGACCTCCAATATGGGTGCTCAGAAAATTGCTCAACAGAAAAATATGGGTTTCGGGACTGGCAGTGTCCAGGAACAGAATATGAAGCGGGAAGTCCAAAAAGAACTGAAAGAATATTTTCGTCCGGAATTTTTAAATCGAATTGATGAAATATTATTTTTTCAGTATTTGACACGCCCCCAATTAGAACAAATAGGTTCCAGAATGATCGGACAGCTCCAGAGACGTTTGAAAGAAATTGGAGTCGATGCGACAATCGATTCGCAGGCAATCAGCTGTTTATTAAAACAAAAGGAATTTGATCCGACAGAAGGAGCCCGCCTTTTAAAAAGTGCAATCCGCAAGCAAATTGAAGATCCTTTAGCACAGCAATATCTGATTGGATCTTTTTCCAGGGGAGACTCGATTTTTTGTGAATTAGGAAAAGAACTGACTATTCATAAAATTATTTCATAAGTCTTTGCAAACACAGACTGCTGTGATATAATCCCTTTGTGTCATTCAACGAAAAGCATTTTAATGCCTGAAAAAGGTATATTGCTTTTTGAGGCAGCTTGGCAATCCCCCGGCTGGGAATGGCGACATTCATCGGAGCGATATAGTCAAACAGATGGGAGAAAAACAAATGAATATGAAAAAATACACAGTAGAAACAGTTGTAGACGAAGAAAATACGGCTTTGGCCGTAGGCAGCGGCGATATGGAAGTTTTCGCAACGCCTATGATGATCGCGCTTATGGAAAATGCGGCGGCAGCCTGCATTGCAGATGAGCTGGGAGAAGAGAATACTTCAGTTGGAACGATGATTTCCGTCAGCCATGTATCGGCAACGCCAATGGGGATGAAGGTGAAGGCTACGGCAGAGCTCGTCGGTATTGAGGGACGCAAATATGATTTTAAAGTCATTGCAGAAGACGAGCGGGGGCTGATTGGCGAGGGAACCCACAGCCGTGTATCTGTAAACCGGGAGAAGTTTTACAATAAAACGTATCAGAAATAATAAAAAGGCTTCTTTCTTTTGGAAAGAAGCCTTTTTGGCAAAAAAGTGAATTACGCATTCACAGCGGATTTCTTCGGCCGGTGCAGCGTTTTGGGATCAATGGCCAAGCAAAGCAGCGCGATGATAACCGCAGTTACGATCATATTGGGGATCATGTATCCGCCGTTATAAGTTAAAGAGTACAGCCATACGGGCTGACCTTCCGGTGCGTAAGAATCCCAGATCAGGATACCGGACAAAAAGCTGCATACAAAACGGATAAATGTAACGGCCAGTGCACCAACCGTGTATCCAGCCAGCCTATTCGAGAAAGGTTTTGCAAAAAGATCCGCCGCTCCTAAAATCGTGAAGGCGATTACATAGTCCAGCAGGATACATAAAGCAAAAGCCAGTACCGTACCAGCGGGAGGCGCGTAAAATCCTGTAATCATCTGTACGATGCAGTAGGTGAAACCGGTCAAAAGTCCCCATTTTGTACCATGACGGTAGGAGAGAAATACAATCGGGACCATGGAAACCGAAACGGAACCGCCGTTTGGCCACTTGGGAAGGGGCAGAATGTCCAGGACAACTGCAAGGGCGATCATCAAGGCGCATTCAACCAGGATGCGGGTTTTGCTTGTCTTTTGCATATAGGTCACTCCTAAAAAAATTTACAAAAAAACGCTGCATGGATAAAACCATACAACGCGCATGTACATTCCTACGCTGGCATTATCCAGATCAGGTTATGGGTTTCGGATATCGCTTTATCCGCTCTCAGCCGCGTACACGCAGCACCCCGTTTTTTTATTTTCCCGCAACGTTTGATTGCGTTTTTATTATACCTGACTGTTTCAAAAAGTCAAGAGATCAATCGTTTTTGCGGGAAAAACCATATATTTTTGGAAATCCTGACAAATTATTTTGCCTTTCTGATCTGGATTCCGGTAAATAAATTTTGTGTTTTCCTCTTTTTTTGAAGTTGAGTGATAATGGCTCTCGTTTGTATTTTTGAAGGCAGCGATAAAGGCGGTGATGCAGAGGAAATGACTGATGAAAAATTTAAGGATCTGGTGATACAGTATGAAAAACTGGTCTTTACCGTTTGCTATCAGCTGGTCCATGATTATCACGAGTCTCAAAACCTCACGCAGGAAACTTTTCTTGCCGCTTACCGTCACATTGATACGTATCAAGGAGAAAATTACAAACCCTGGCTGATTCGAATTGCCAGCAACAAAGCAAAGGATTACCTAAAAAGTGCATATGCCCGGCGTGTCCAGCTGGATTATGATTCGGTTGGCGAGCAGATGATTGATATGCGGGCCGGACCAGACGACGCTTATATTCAAAAAGAAACGTCAGCTGCCATTTTACAGGCTATTGAAAGCTTGAAAGAACCTTATCAAAAAGCGGTGTCCATGTACTTTTTGGAAGAAAAATCGACAGAGGAAATTGCAGAGATACTGGGTCGACCGGTTAAAACGGTTCAGACACAGATTTATCGGGGGAAATTTCTTCTTCGGGAAATGCTCAAAGAAACAGTTGGAAAGGAGAGAAGCTCATAATGTTGGATTTATTTGATCAAAACGGACATTTGACCGACAAGGCTTTGCAGGCGCTGACATGGGAAGAAGATTTGAATGAGTTGCAGCGGCTGGAGATTTCTGAGCATCTTTCTTTTTGTGATGCATGCACCGCCCGCTACACCGATCTTTTGTGTGATGATATTTTACAGGCACCGCCTATACCTCTGTATGGAGAAGTAATGAAAAAAATTCGGGAGAAAGAGCGGAGATTATTTTTGCGCCGTCTTACCACGGTTTCTGCAGCCGCTTGTCTCGCATTGGTTTTCTGGTGGAGTGGAATTTTTACGTTCCCCAGTAAGCAAATTGAGAAAAATCAGCGCCCGGAACAAACAATACAGACAGATTTGGAGGAACAAAAACCTTCCGGTTTAGAAGGAATTCGCACCAGCCTGCAGCAATTTACATCTGGCTTTGGAGAATGGACACAAAGTTTTCTGGAGCCGTTGGATAAAGCATTTTCCAAAACCTATGAAAAGGAGAATTCGCATGGAAAGAAATAAATTTTTAGTGTTTTGTTTTGCCTTTGTCCCAGGAGCAGGGCAAATGTATCTGGGGATGATGAAAAAAGGACTTGTCATCATGAGTGCTTTTTGGGCGGTAATTGCCGTTGCAGTCATGCTCAATTTGGGAGTTCTCTGCGTATTTTTGCCAATCATTTGGTTTTATGCTTTTTTTGACACGTTCAATAGCGCGAGATACCACGCGGACCAACGTCTGCAGATGGACTATAAGTTTTGGGAAGATATGAAACATGGCGGTTGGGTGCCGAAAATGGGAGAGAAATTTTCCAATAAAACGCCGAAATTTTTAGGATTAGGCTGCATTCTCCTCGGCCTTTATTCTTTGTATGAAACGGTAATTGCGCCTTTGTTCTGGAGATTTGATTTGCCGGATTGGATTTACTTTATTCTTAACCGCATTCCAAGTCTCATCGTTGCCTGCGCAGTCATTGGCCTTGGCGTATATTTACTGAACCGGGGAAAAACACCGAAAGAAGCGGAAGACTTTGTAGAGTATCAGGAGGGGCATCATGAATAATTTGGGGCCGGAAACAGACATCCAGACCGAAGAAAACAGAGAGAAATCTTCGGAAACAGCATCTATTCCAAAGGAAACAAAGGCGTACTCGTCTATGCCGCCAAGATATCCGCAGCCTCCGCAATATGCAATACCGCCCGTTCAGCAGCGACACCAAGGACGCAGGGTTGGCACGGTCACTATGGCTTGTGCGCTGATTGCTGTTGGTGTACTGCTGATTATTGGAAGTTTTAACCAGTCGATTAGCTTTTTGATGATGGCCAGACTGGCGCCCATTATTTTGATTGTTTTGGGTATAGAAATTTTGTTTCGCTATTTCGTATCAAAAGGCGAAAAACTTCGATATGATTTTCTGAGCGGATTTGTCTGTTTTATTCTCATCATGGGCAGTTTGGGAATGGCGGCAATTCCGGAAGTATGGAACAACTGGGGCCCCCATCGGGAAATTTTGGAGGAAACTCTGCGTGCAGAGGCCAATCAGATTTGCGCCAAAGCGCTGAAAGATGAGAAAAGTGTGAGCAGCATGAAGCTTTCTGTTCAATTACATCACAGTGATTTGCCGGAAGAAATGACGTTGGAAGATCTGCGGGCAGCAGATTTTGTCCGGGCAGATTTGATTATTTTGAACTCATTTCAAAATGAAGAAGATTTTGTAAAAGCAGCACAGCCCATATTGAAGAAAATGGCTGATACCGGTATCCCGTTTGACTATATTAACATTACAACTCCTTCAGTCGAGATGCGTTATGGATACAGTTTGTATCTGGAAGATAGTTTAGGCTATGATTTAACTGTCGAACAGCTGCTGGATAATATATCTGTTTATTATGATGACAGTACAGAATATGATGAAGATTATGAGGAGATGGAAGCTTTCGCAGAGAATTATTTGGAAGAATTCCATACATTTGTAGAACAGTATGCAGAAGCTGTGCCAGAAGCATATCCTGCGAGATGCCGTGCGTTTGCCAGCCGTTTTCAAGAACAGTTTGACGCTTTTTTGAATGGGGAAGAAGTAGTTTTTCCATAGTCGAATCCTTTGGTCCCCAAAGTGTCAGATGCTCTTGAAGAACAGACGACTGTGCCGGATATTTCTGGTTCAGGCAATGAAGCAGCATAAATTATTTGGAAATGGTTTTACAGTTTGTGAAACCATTTCCTTTTTTATTGCGCTTTATTCGAAAGATGCAAGACTGGGAAACAACAAATGAGCGTTCAGGCAACAAAGACCTGAACGCTCATAAAAATAAAATTATGATTAATATTTCATACCCAACTCGATCGCACGCAGATTTGCTTCAATCAAATGGTGCTTTTTGGGAGGAACGCATTTATCTATCGCTTTTTTAACCGCCTCGAAATCAGCAAACTCCGTATGTTTTAAAATAGTACCGATCAAAATAATGTTAGCTAATCCCTGTAAATCGTTTTCACTGGCCAAGGCAGTAGCCGGAACATAAATTGACGTAATGTCGGTGCGTTCGGTTTTTTTATCTACCAAAGTACTGTCAATCACTGCAGTACCGCCGGACACAACCGCATTGATAAATTTATCAAAAGACTGCAGATTCATTGCCATCAAAACATCCGGGGACAAGACCAGAGGAGAGCCGATCGGATCATCAGAGATGCAAACACTACAGTTTGCAGTACCTCCGCGCATTTCTGGGCCGTAGGAGGGGAGCCAGGAAACTTCTTTCCCATCCATCAGCCCAGAATAGGCAATTACTTTACCGGAAAACAAAATACCCTGACCGCCAAATCCAGCAAGTAAAAAGTTTTTCAATGCCATTATTTTTCGCCTCCTGTTGTATCTTTATAAACGCCCAAAGGATAATAGGGAATCATATTATCCCGAAGCCAGTCTAAAGCTTCAGCCGGCGTCAGTCCCCAGTTGGTAGGGCAGGAGGAAAGTACTTCTACAATGGAAAATCCTTTTTTATTTATTTGGTTTTCGAAAGCTTTTTTGATTGCCGCTCTTGCCTTGCGGATATTGGGAACACTGTCCACGGAAACGCGCTCTGCATAAGCGACGCCGTCAAGGGTAGAGAGCATTTCACAGACCCGAACAGGATATCCGGCAACAGATGTGTCGCGTCCATAGGGCGTGGTTTGGGTTACTTGTCCCGGCAGACTGGTGGGAGCCATCTGGCCGCCGGTCATACCATAAATTGCATTGTTTACAAAGATAACGGTAATGTTTTCGCCACGGGTGGCGGAGTGAACCGTTTCGGCTGTACCAATAGCGGCTAAGTCGCCGTCGCCCTGATAGGTAAAGATGATATTATCCGGCAGCGCCCGCTTTAAACCGGTCGCCACGGCCGGCGCACGTCCGTGGGGCGCCTCCACCATATCACAAGTAAAATAATTATATGCCATAACCGCACAGCCTACCGGTGCAACGCCAACAGTTTTCCCTTCAATGCCCAGCTCTTCAATCGCCTGCGCCACTAAGGTATGAATGATGCCATGGGTACAGCCGGGGCAGTAATGGAGCGTTGCGTCGGTTAGAGTTTTCGGCTTTTCGAATACGACTGCCATTATTTTGCACCTCCCATGATTCTTTGGATTTCTCCTAACACTTCAGCCGGGGAGGGGATAATGCCGCCGGTCCGGCCAAAAAAGTAAACAGGTTTTTCACCGTTGACCGCTAAACGAACATCGTCAACCATCTGGCCCATGCTCATTTCCACACTCAGGAAACAGGAAGCGTTTTTTGCAGCCTTCTGCATTACTTTTTCCGGGAACGGCCACAGGGTAATCGGACGAATCATACCGGCTTTGATTCCCATAGAGCGAGCACTGTTGACCGCACTTTTTACAATACGGGCGGTAGCGCCAAAGCTGACCAGCACGATATCCGCATCATCTACCAAATATTCCTCAGCCATCGGCTCTTTTTCTTTGATGATTTCGTAACGCTTAAAACGCTCCACAACTTTTTGCTCCAGTTCGTTGGGGTCCAGATAAAGGGAATTGACGATATTATGAGGGCGTTTATTTTGATGGCCAGTGGTAGCCCAGGGCTTTTCAATTTGATGGTTCGCTTCTTTTTCTGGGAATTCTACCGGTTCCATCATTTGTCCTAACATGCCGTCTGCCAAAATCATAGCAGGCATCCGGTATTCATCCGCCTTGTCATAAGCGGTATAAACCAGATCCACCATTTCCTGAATGGTAGCAGGCGCGAATACCAGAATATGAAAATCGCCGTGACCGGTGGCGCGGGTAGCCTGCCAATAGTCCGCCTGAGAAGGCTGGATACCGCCTAATCCGGGACCGCCGCGCTGCACATTAATGATCAGGCAGGGCAGGTCGGAGCCAGCTATGTAAGAAATACCTTCTGTTTTTAAAGAAATCCCGGGAGAAGAAGAGGAGGTCATAACCCGAACTCCTGCAGAAGCTGCGCCCAGCACCATGTTAATAGCAGCGACTTCGGATTCCGCTTGTAAATAGGTTCCGCCGATTTTCGGCATTCGTTTCGCCATGTATGCGGCAACCTCGGTTTGGGGGGTAATTGGATAGCCGAAGAAATGGCGGCACCCGCTTTTGATAGCGGCTTCTGCCAGCGCTTCGTTTCCTTTCATCAGTACACGTTCAGCCAAAATATTTCACTACCTTTCCACTTTGATGGCACAGTCGGGGCACATCGTTGCACACATTGCACAGCCAATGCACAGGCTCATATCAGAAACCTTCGCCGGATGATATCCTTTTGCGTTGAGAATATCATGTGCCAAAACGACGATTTTTTTGGGGCACACAGTTGTGCAAAGGCCACAGCCTTTGCAGATGTTTTCCGAAATTGTTACCTTTGCCATTGCAATCCTCCTTACTTTTTGACTGACCAAAACCGAAAAACGGTTGATTGGCAAAATTTTTTTATTTTTCCCACGGGGGCAGGACGTAAATATCCACCGGATAAACTGACTTTTCTATCAGCGAACCGGCAAGATCCCTTCGTACCGTGGTCGCGACGAGGGGAACACCTGCCAAGGCAGCGACATCTGCTCCGTAGGTTATTGCATTTGTAATATCCTGCTCGATAGTTTGGTCTCCCAAGTTCGAATTATTTATGATACCGGTTACAGGAACGCGTGCGGTAGTCTCAATTTCCCGCAGAATTTGCAGCGCTTCTTCTGGTTGCCGGGTCAAATAGCGGTAACAGTTTACGACATACAGCATATCGTAATTTTCCTGCTGAATCAAATGAGAATACCGGCCCAGGGCCGCAGCGCCGGCATCATCTCCGCCTACGTCAAAAATAACATACCGGCTATCATTTTGGTAGAATACCGAATAAATATCAGCACCCAAAGCGGGAATATCCAAATTTGTATTTGCGTAGATGGGGCAGATCATCTCAATTCCCATTGCTGTCAAACGTTCTTTAAAATCAGCGGAGCGAAAATAGGGATTTACAATATCCAAATCCACCAATACCACTTGCTTTCCTTCTCGACTGAGATCCACTGCAAGATTTACCGCAAAATTGGTTTTTCCACTACCATAATGTCCGGTAACAATGGTAATTCGTTTGACTGAATCAATCACCCGGATCCTCCTTTCCACCTGCTATGGAGGTTTTTGTTTCTAGTTTGAATGCTGTGGTAATTGCCATCTTTTGATTCACCACAGTGTAACAAGTCCCTTAATTAAAGGAGAATTTTTTCAAACTATTTTTATAGTATAGCACTTTTTAGTGCTTTACACAATCAGAGTGTTGCCGTTACAATTCATTATTTTCTGGCAAAAAGAATTGAAAAAATTATATTAATTGTCGAAAAGAAGAATAAAAAAAGAAAAGACCTGTTTTCGTTTTACAGGCCCATCTATCATCCCAAGGAGCATTTGGAGGAATTTTTAATTTATAACAGGAGCATTCTGCTGTCGGATGAAAAGCAGAAGAGGTATGAAATCATTCTGTAAATACCTAAAAATTACTTTAACTATTTCCCGGGAAAAGAAAAATGTTTTCAGGAACTGTAATACATATTTTCCGCAAAAATACCGTAGCCTTTTGTCGGGTCGTTTACAAAAACATGTGTGACAGCACCAATCAACTTTCCGTCTTGAATAATGGGACTCCCGCTCATCCCCTGAATAATTCCGCCAGTTTTTTCCAGGAGTATAGGGTCAGTAATGCGGATAATCATATTTTTGGTGGGATTGTTCTGGCTAAAGGAAATCTTGTCGATAACAATATCAAAAAGTTGCGGTGCATTGCCGGAGACTGTGGTTAAAATTTGGGCAGGGCCTTCTTTTACCTCCTGACGGAATGCCATGGGAAGTTCATAAGGGTTGGTATAATCGAAAAATAATTTGCCAAAAACGCCGGTATCCTGATTGGAAGTCAATGCACCCAAAAGAGTATCTTCGTGAAAAACGCCTCTCAGCTCTCCGGGACTTCCAGGTTTTCCTTTGATAATATCATTGATGGTAACATCAACAATTTCACCGCTCATCAGGGGCATCAGTTCTCCGGTGTCAACATCGCATACGCCATGTCCAAGCCCGGCAAAGGTTTGATTGGAAAAATCGCAGTAGGTAAGTGTTCCGATACCGGCGGTGGAATCCCGCACCCAAATCCCAATGCGGTAGGCAGTTCCGGCACGGCTTTGCAGAGGTGTTAAAATGGTGGTTTTATATTCTCCGCCCCTGCGATAAGTGCATTCTACCTGTTTACCTTTGGAAGCGGAGATAATCCGGGATACGTCTTCGTTGGTGTATACCTGCTGACCGTCCAACGTACATAAAATATCTCCGATTTCCAGTCCGGCGTCCTTGGCAGGATTGGCGGAACCCATATCTGTTTCCAAGTTGCTCATACCAACTACCAGTACGCCGTCAGTAAACATTTTAATGCCGAAAGGCGTTCCGCACGGAGCCAGCATAACGGTAGAAGTTTGCTGGACTGTGACTGTTTTTACAGGAAAAATACCGAACAGTTTTAAATCCAGTATCCCAGTATTGGATTTTGCACTGGACACTTGGGTGCCGAGCGCTGATGTTGGAAGTTCACCTGCCTGCACGTAGGGCTGCGAAGCAATTGAAAACAAGGAAAGATCCCCTCCACGGTAAAGATCAGGCAATGTACGGTCCAAATACCCTATGGCGCCGAAAAGGGGAATGGTCAGGCTTAAAAGGGAAACGCTAAGTACGTGAAAAAATTTTTTGCATTTTCCCAAGATCATCAACTCCTTTTTTAGAATTGGTGCGGATGCCAGGACAAATGCATTTTGCGAAGGCCCGCCTTATTAAATTTTCCTTATGCCACCCTTTTATGAAAGGCAAAATAAGCATTGCCACATTGGCGGGATTTGTGGTATAATGTCAACATCATTTGCATCGGTTTTTTTGTAAAAAATCTCAAAAAAGCGAGAGGCTGGCTTGGCCGGCCCTTTTTGCTGAAACGGTTTTTACCTGGAAGAAAAAGGCCGACATACCGGCTGCAATCAATGGAGGAATCAAGGAACTATGAGGACGAACTATGAAAGCCCCTTCAGCACTCGTTATGCCAGTAAAGAGATGCAGTACCTGTTTTCCGCAGATTTTAAGTTTAAAACCTGGCGCCGTTTGTGGATTGCGCTGGCGAAAGCGGAAAAAGAGCTGGGACTGGACATCACGGATGAGCAGATCGCCGAGCTGGAAGCACATAAAGACGATATTAATTATGAAGTAGCAGAAGCACGGGAAAAAGAGGTGCGCCATGATGTAATGAGCCACGTCTACGCTTATGGAGTCCAGTGCCCCAAAGCGCAGGGGATCATCCATTTGGGTGCGACTTCCTGTTATGTGGGAGACAATACCGATATAGTAACGATGCGCGAAGCGATGAAAGCGGTCAAAAGAAAACTTTTGAATGTGATTTCACTGCTTTCTGATTTTGCACTGAAATATAAAGACATGCCGGCGCTGGCTTATACCCATTTGCAGCCGGCCCAGCTGACAACAGTAGGAAAACGGGCCACTTTATGGATCAACGAACTATTGATGGATCTGGAAGAGGTAGAATACCGGTTGGACAATTTCCGTTTATTAGGCTCCAAAGGCACGACCGGCACACAAGCCAGCTTTGTGGAATTGTTTGACGGCGATTCGCAAAAAATAAAAAAACTGGATCAGATCATTTCGTCATCTATGGGTTTTGATAAAGTAGTGCCGGTGTCCGGACAGACGTATTCCCGCAAGGTAGATGCACAAGTTCTGAATACACTGGGCGGAATTGCGCAAAGCGCGAGTAAATTTGCCAATGATTTGCGTATTCTGCAAAATTTCAAAGAGATGGAAGAACCGTTTGAAGCGCACCAGATCGGTTCCTCCGCCATGCCTTATAAGCGTAATCCTATGCGCAGCGAACGGATTTGCGCTCTGGCTCGGTATGTGATGGTGGATACACTGAATCCAGCATTTACTGCGGCAACACAGTGGTTCGAGCGTACATTGGACGATTCTGCCAACAAAAGAATTTCAGTTGCAGAGGGCTTTTTGGCAGTGGACTCCATTTTGAACATTATGATTAATGTTTGCGACGGGTTGGTGGTTTATCCTAAAGTGATTGAACAGAGAGTCATGAGAGAATTGCCGTTTATGGCTACCGAAAATATCATGATGAGCGCAGTGAAAAAAGGCGGGAACCGCCAACAGCTTCATGAAAAACTGCGGGTCCACGCACTGGCCGCCGCAAAAAGAGTAAAGGAAGAAGGGCTGGAAAACGATATGATCGACCGGGTCTGCGCAGATCCTGCTTTCCAGATCACAAAAGAGGAACTTGCTGGTGTGCTCAAACCGATTCATTATGTCGGCCGCAGCGTAGAGCAGACGGAAGAATTTATCCGAGACGTAATTGGGCCGATTTTGGAAAAGAATAAAGACATTTTGGGTGAAAAGGTTCAATTGAGCGTTTGATTCGCGGAGAATGCAAAAGAACGGTGCGGACAATCTTTGCTTGTCAGCCCGGCTCAGCATCCTTGAGAGCAGAATCAGATTTTTTGTTGACTTTTAACAGTTTTTCACCTATAATCAACTTTATGAATGTCAGGTTCCGGACAAGCAGGGTATTATTCTTTCAAAAGGAATCAGGCTAGAAGAACATTGGAGGATTGCACATGAAACGAGTTGGAAAACCAGTATTTTTCATCGTTGTCGTATTGATTGCAGTCCTTACTTATTTGTCTTTTTTTGGAGTGACATCCTATTTTGGAGATGTAGAAAAGACGATAATTAAGGGTGCAGACGATATTCGGTGGGGTATTGATATTCGCGGTGGCGTAGATGTTACTTTTTGTGCGCCGGCGGATGTGGACCCGACAGAAGAGCAGATGGCTGCGGCAGAGTCCATCATCAAACTGCGGCTGGTAAATCAGAATATTACGGATTACGAGGTATACACGGATTTGAATAAAAACCGTGTCATTGTCCGTTTCCCGTGGAAAGAAGATGAAACAGATTTTGACCCGGAGAAAGCAGTTGCAGAGTTGGGTGAAACGGCATTGCTGACCTTCCGTGAAGGGTATGAAGTAGATAATGAAGGGAAGCCCACTGGTCTTACTGCAGAAAAAATCATTCTGACTGGAAGCGATGTAAAAAAGGCGTCGGTTGGAGTAGACGAGCAAAATCAGTATGTGGTTTTGCTGGAGTTAAAGGAATCGGGTGTTACCGCTTTTTCCGAAGCGACAGGCCGTCTGGCCGGGACAAATACCCCGATTTCCATTTGGATGGATGAGAATGTGATTTCTTATCCGACAGTGAGTACGCAGATTACCGATGGCTCTGCCAGCATTACTGGTAATTTCACGCTAGAATCTGCAACTGATCTGGCAAACAAAATCAATGGCGGCGCATTGCCGTTTAAGTTAGAAACTGAAAACTTCCGCTCCATATCCGCGACCTTGGGTATGGGTGCGAAGGATGCCATGGTTTTGGCCGGCGCAATCGCTTTTGTTTTGGTTGCCGTGTTTGTTATCGTTTTCTACCGACTGCCGGGCGCAGTCGCAGCGATTGCTCTGTTGGGGCAATTGGTGGGTACCATTGTAGCGCTTACCGGATTTTTCTCCACTATCCCCAGCTTTACATTAACATTACCTGGCATTGCAGGTATCATTTTGTCTTTGGGTGTTGGCGTTGATGCCAATATCATTACCGCTGAGCGGATTAAGGAAGAGCTGAAGGCCGGAAAATCGCTGGATAATGCTTTGAATATTGGGTATAAACGTGGATTTACCGCAATTTTCGATGGAAATATTACCGTTATTTTTGTCGCTGTGATTTTGATGGGGGCGTTTGGCCCGACCGACAGCATTTTTGCAACGCTGTTATCTCCTGTCTTTTTTGCGTTTGGCGCTTCAACTGCTGGTACGATCTATTCATTCGGATATACGTTGCTTGTCGGTATTATTATGAACTTTATCATGGGCGTTACCGCTTCGAGACTGATGCTGAAATCCATTTCGAGGTTCAAACCCTTCCGCAAGGCATGGCTGTACGGAGGTGACAAATAATGATTAATTTTGTTGGAAATCGAAAGTGGTTTTATATCATTGCCGCAATTTGCATGGTCGTTATTTTTGGAACAGCAGTTATTTTAGGTGTTCCGATGGATATCCAATTTAAAGGTGGATCGATGATTACTTATTCTTATACAGGTGAGTTATCGTCTTCCGAAGTAGCGAGTGTTGCCCAAGAAATTATTGGTAGCGTAAATGTGCAGGAGTCGCAAGACGTGGCCAGCGGAATTAATTCTGTTGTGATCACAGTAGCTGGGTCAGGTAGCCTGACTACTGAAATGCATGAACAGCTAACACAGGCAATGGAGGAAAATTTCCCGGACAACCATATTAAAATTGAAGAAACAGATAATGTCGATCCCACAATGGGAAAAGAGTTCTTTACAAAATGTTTGGTAGCGGTTGCCTTTGCCTCTCTCTTGATGGTGGTCTATATTGCGTTTCGTTTCCGTAAGATTGGTGGATGGTCTGCTGGCGCCATGTGTGTAGTTGCATTGGTACATGACATGATTTGGGTGTTTGCCGCATTTTTGTTCCTTCGGATTCCACTCAATGATAATTTTATTGCGGCGGCTTTGACGATTTTAGGTTATTCAATTAATAATACAATCGTTATTTACGACCGCGTTCGTGAAAATAAGCGGCTTTTGGGCGGTTCTACACCTCTGGATGAGCTGGTCAATGTCAGCATCAATCAGACCTTGAAGCGCAGCGTGATGACTACCATCACAACGATGATCGCGCTGGTTACGGTTTGCGTGGTTGCGGTGGTATATCAATTAGAATCCATTCTTTCTTTTGCTTTCCCCATGATCGTCGGTATGATTGCAGGCTTATTCTCTTCTGTATGCTTAGCGCCTGAATTATGGGTATCATGGAAAGGAAGAAAAAGCGCACAGCCTAAAAAAGCATAATTTACTCTTTTTATGTAATGCTCTCGGGTAAATAGTACCCGGGAGCATTACTTTTTGAAAAAAAGTTTTTGCAGCAATAAACAATTAGCTTGTCTGTCCGGAAAAAAGGGGGGAAGGGCGGCGTGGTAGAACGATTATCATTCCGATGATGAAAATTTTCTGCCGAGAAATTTGGGGACAGTTTAAAATATTAAGAAAAGTTAACACACATATATGTTTTTTGTCCCAAAAGAGATTGTAATATTTTTAAAAATATGTTATGATAAATTTGATTTGGATATTTTTTAAGAATTGACAAATTACCACGAAATATTGCGGATTTTTGCAAATAATGCCTGTATTTTGGATGTGTTTTTACGTTTCGGTTTGATCCTTTTCGTTGTAAAATGAAAAGATTAAATATTTTTAAGAAGCAATAGTGGAGGAAAGGAGGTACGAAAAATGTCAAATCTTTTTGTTTTAGGTTTGGGTCTTGGTACTGTCTTTGTTGGATTGATTTGCATTATTATTCTTTGCAAATTGATGAGCGCTATTTGTTCTAAAATTGGTAAAAATCCAACGCAACCGGCAGTTGTTGTCCCATCTGCAGCGCCCGCCGCTCCGGCTGAAGCGTCTATTCCGAACCGGCAGGAGTTTATTGCTGCTGTCTCCGCCGTCATTGCTGAAGAGATGGGGACGGACGTCTCGAAAATTCGCATTCTTTCTGTTCAAAAAATTTAACACCAATTTAGAGGAGAGGTCATTTGATTATGAAAAAGTATCGTGTAAATGTAAATGGAACCGATTATGAAATTACCTTGGAAGAAGTGACCGGTGCAGAAGCCTCTAAACCGGCTGCTCCCGCTCCTCAGGCGGCACCGGCTCCTGCTGTTGCCCCTGCACCTGCCGCTGCCTCTGCCGGAAGCGAACAGATCGTCAGCCCAATGCCTGGAAATATCCTGAATGTCAATGTAAAAGTTGGCGATGCGGTGAAAAAGGGACAAGTTTTGCTGATTTTGGAAGCCATGAAGATGGAAAATGAAATTATGGCTCCCAAAGATGGAACTGTCACTTCGGTAAATGTTCAGAAGGGCTCTACCGTTGAAAGCGGCGCACTCCTTGTAACCCTCGACTAATCCCTTTAATTTTTGAAAGGAGTGTGAAAACACGTGGAGGCAATTTTAGATTTCTTGCGTCAAACCGGATTTTACCTTCTTGGGTCGGATCCCAAAGTTCTGATTATGATGGCAATTGCCTGTGTTTTGCTGTACTTAGCTATTAAAAAAGGCTTTGAACCATTGCTGCTTTTGCCAATTGCATTTGGCATGCTGTTGACCAATCTGCCTGGCGCAGGAATGTATCATGCTGACTTTTTTACCGGAGGCCATGTGGACTGGACTCAGTTTGCGGCTGGTAATGCAGGTCTAATTGATATTTTGTATTTAGGTGTAAAATTGGGCATTTATCCCTGCCTGATTTTTATTGGCGTTGGTGCCATGACCGACTTTGGTCCGTTGATCGCAAACCCCAAGAGTTTGCTGTTGGGTGCCGCCGCACAATTGGGCATCTTTATTACTTTTATCGGTATGCGCTATTTGGGCTTTTTGCCGGAAGAAGCCGCATCGGTTGGTATCATCGGTGGCGCTGATGGTCCGACTGCGATTTATGTTGCATCTCGGCTGGCGCCTGCTTTGTTAGGCCCAATTGCGGTCGCCGCATATTCGTATATGGCCTTGGTACCGGTAATACAGCCGCCGATTATGCGTGCCTTGACAACGAAAAAAGAGCGTGAAATCGAAATGAAACAGCTGCGCCCGGTGAAGAAGATCGAAAAGATTATTTTCCCGATTGTTGTAACTGCCTTTGTAGCGTTGCTGGTTCCTTCTGCCGGTGCTCTGGTTGGTTGTCTGATGTTAGGTAATCTGATGCGTGAGTGCGGGGTTGTAGAACGTTTGAGCAAGACTGTTCAAAATGAACTGATGAATATTGTAACTGTTTTGCTGGGTATTTCTGTAGGCGCTACTGCTACCGCAGAAAATTTCCTGAATCTGAAAACATTGGCAATTTTGGCAATGGGCATTGTAGCTTTTGGATTCGGCACTGCTGGCGGCGTTCTGCTTGCAAAGTTTATGAACCTGTTTGTAAAAGAGAAAATCAATCCTTTGATTGGTTCCGCCGGTGTTTCCGCTGTTCCGATGGCCGCCCGCGTTTCCAATGTTGAAGGCCAGAAAGCGAAGCCCGGCAACTTCCTGCTGATGCACGCTATGGGTCCCAACGTTGCTGGTGTAATTGGCTCTGCGATCGCTGCCGGTGTATTCATGGCGTTGTTTGGCGCGAAATAAGGAGGGAATAGTATGGCGAAAAATCCGCTGAAAATTACAGATACCATTTTGCGTGATGCCCATCAATCCCAAGCTGCGACCCGTATGCGTTTGGAGGATATGCTCCCTGCGTGCGAATTATTGGACAATATGGGATACTGGTCTTTGGAATGCTGGGGCGGGGCAACTTTTGACGCCTGCATGCGTTTTTTGAACGAAGATCCATGGGAACGCTTACGTGCGTTGCGTAAAGCAATGCCGAAAACCAAGTTGCAGATGCTGCTGCGCGGACAGAATATTTTGGGATACAAACATTATGCAGACGACGTGGTAGAGGAATTCTGCAAAAAGTCCATCGAAAACGGGATTGATGTTGTCCGTATTTTTGATGCTTTGAATGATCCTAGAAATATGGCCGCCGCGATGAAATACACCAAGGAATATGGCGGTATTTGTGAGGCAGCCATCAGTTATACGGTAAGTCCCGTTCATAATGAAGACTACTTTGTAAAGCTTGCAGTAAAATTGCAGGAAATGGGCGCAGATGTTATCTGCATCAAAGATATGGCAAATCTGTTGTTGCCCTATGATGCATATTCTCTGGTGAAAAAGCTGAAAGAAAATATTGATGTACCGATTCACTTGCATACACACAATACCACGGGTACTGGTGATATGACCAATTTGATGGCAGCTACAGCCGGCGTGGATATTGTAGACTGTGCGCTGTCTCCTTTGGCAAACGGCACATCCCAACCGGCTACCGAAGCTTTGGTTGCTACGCTGAAAGGAACGGAAAGAGATACTGGTTTAGATCTGGAACAGTTGAGCAAAGCGGCAGCTCATTTCCGTAAAGTAGCGAACAAATTAAAAGCAGATGGCTTTTTGGATCCGAAGGTTCTGAATGTAGATACCAATACTCTGCTGTATCAGGTTCCTGGCGGCATGCTGTCCAACCTGATTTCTCAGTTGAAGCAGGCGAATGCAGAAGACAAGTACTATGATGTTCTGGCAGAAATTCCACGGGTTCGAAAAGATTTTGGTTATCCGCCGCTGGTTACTCCCACGAGCCAGATTGTTGGTTCTCAGGCTGTTTTGAATGTTGTCTCCGGTGAACGTTATAAGATGTTCCCGAAAGAGTCAAAAGGTCTGCTGCGCGGAGAATACGGTGCGCTCCCGGCTCCCGTGAATGAAGAAGTTCGGAAAAAGGCGATTGGAGATGAAGAGATTATCACCTGCCGCCCGGCAGATCTTCTGGAGCCTGAACTTGAAAAATATCGAGAAGAGATAAAAGACCATATGGAGAAAGAAGAGGATGTTCTGAGCTACGCTCTGTTCCCTCAAGTTGCAATGAAGTTTTTTGAAGCCCGCGAGGCTGCAAAAAATCCGCAGACAAAAGCTGCGCCGACCAATGAAGCCGGTGAACGGATTTTGTACGTTGAAGATCTTTCAAAATAAAATGGATTTTTCCCAAAGGGACATGCAATTATAATTGCATGTCCCTTTTTCTTTTCATTTTTATAAATACATAAAATAATCGTTGCAGTAAGAAAGCTGAGAAGAATAGTATCGAAACAGGAGCAGAGAAGAGCTCACCCATATGAAAAACTATCTTATTCATTGGACAGAAGGAGGTGGAATTTGTCAGAAACAAATTTTTCAAAAATTTGATTGTTTCAATATTTTAGTGTTGATCTTTTCACAATATTTCTTTGCTAATAAATTTGGCATAAAAAACGGGACTGGCTGAACCAGTCCCGTTTGCACTCAAGTTGAGTGGTTGTGCTAAAAAAGGAATTCGAAAAACAAAATTATTTCGCGTTATCGTAAGCTTTCTGCAAGCAATCCAGGAAAGAACCGATATCAATGGTGCAGCTGCTTTCCAGATCAGCAACATCCGGTACACGAGTATGGTTTTCGTCTCTCTGTTTGGTAGGAGTAGCAACAGCATCCGCAGCGGTTTTACCTTTCAGGTAATCTTCCAGAGCGGTCATCTGCTCGCCGACTTCCTTTTTAATGCCGGAAGAATCTCTCATGCCATACTCGTCGCCCAGCTCTTTTTTGGTTTTCTGCTCTTCGCTGACGGTGACAACTTTACCCTCGGTATCATAAGTTACTTTCGGCTGAATCGCATCAAAAGATACGCCCAGGATTTTGCCGTTGGCATCGAAAGTAGCAGCACAGATGGTCACATTTGCCTGGAATTTGCCGTCCGCATCGTCAGTAGCGTCAGAAGCGGAACCAGTGGTGATGGCACCCAGTCCGGTTTTTACGGTGGTAGCGCCACAGCCGGCCAGCATCAACAGGGCCAGAGTCAAAGCAATGATTTTTTTCATTTGTAGACCTCCAGTTTCTTGTCACAAAAATAACAAGTGTCTTCTTTTTATTTAGCATTCCTAAGTTTATGCACAACTATAAACAAGAAATGCTACGTTTTTCATTATACACGAAACTGTCACAAAATTCAAGTTGGTTTTTTCCATAAGAACTGGCTTGCATCCCGCCTAATTTTTGCTATAATAGAGAAGAATTAGATTTTCAAATAGGTAATTTTGCCGATATATAATAGACTGGGCAAGTACGTGGTCAATTTTTTTGAATGGGATGAACGGATGAAAAAAAGATGGTTTCTTCTTATATGCTGTATGCTTTGCCTGATTTTTCCGGGATGCAATTCACAAAAATATGAACGATACCGGGGAGAATTTTATGGAACATTCGATACAGTTGTAACGATTGTTGGATATGTTCAAAAGGAACGGGATTTTGACCGGTATCTTTCATATGCGCAGGAACGTTTTCAATATTTTCACCAGCTTTTTGACCGATACGAAGCGTATACTGACGTGACGAATATCAAAACAATTAACGATAACGCAGGAATCTCTCCGGTTAAAGTGTCAAAAGATTTGTTCGAGTTTTTGGAATATTGTATGACGTGGTGCGAAAAAAGCCAGGGACAGGTGAATATTGCGTTAGGACCGGTGCTGGAAATCTGGCACGATTATCGGGAGCGTTTTGAGAATGCTGCTGAGGGAACGCTTCCTCCGAAAGAAGAACTGGAACAGGCCAATTTGCTGACGGACTTACAGAAAGTTCAGTTGGACGAAGAGGCTCAGACTGTCTTTTTAACGGAAAAAGGAATGTCTTTGGATGTTGGCGCGCTGGCAAAGGGGTATGCAACAGAAAAAGTAGGGGAAGAGCTGTTTAATATGGGGTTTACCTCTTTCAGCATCAGCGGCGGTGGTAACGTCAGGACTTTTTCCGAACCGGTTGATTCGGAACGCAAAAAGTGGAATATCAGTATTATGAATCCGAATACTGCGGAAGATCCCAATGCGGAACCAATCGATTTTTTGTATGTCAATGATTTGTCGGTTGTAACCAGTGGGGATTATCAGCGTTATTATCTGGCGGATGGAAAAAAAATTCATCATATCATCGATCCGGACAGTTTGTACCCTGCAGATTATTACCAGTCTGTAACTGTTATTACGGAAGATTCCGGGGAAGCGGATCTGCTTTCTACCTGGTTGTTTACATTACCATTAGAGGAATCGAAAAGAGCAGCGCAAAAGGCCGGTGTCCAGGCATTATGGGTTTTGCAGGATAATACGGTGGTCTATACCGACGGCTATTTGGCTTATTCCAAAAATTACGGCGGAGCCACATTAAATTAGGAGGCAGCATGGAACAAAAAAAGAGTATTTTTGATTTGAAAAAAAGCTGGCAATGGATGGCGTACATCTATTTTATTCTGCCGGTTATCATGTTTATTTTGGGTTGGCTGATGGGCGATAATGATATGGGAAAGTTCTTTTCCGGACTGTTTCATGCCTATAACCTGTATATTATGAATCCTTTGTTGGATTTCGGCAAAAAGATGGGCATTATCGGAATTTTAATTCCGCTGGTTCTTTTTGGCTGGGCGATCAAGCGCAAGGACTATATTGACTTGGCCATCAGCGTTGGAATAGAAGCGCTTGTCGTGCTTTATTTCTGGCAGGAATGGAATTATCTTGTGATTGGATCTCTCCACTTTTAAGCGCTTATTGGAATCGTTGGATTCCAACACTTTCCGTGAGAAAATATTGTTTGGATTTCCAAAACGGACAAGATTTACTTGACAGAACTGGAGAGTTCTATTATACTGGTGGCAATTCAAAAAACCATGTGACTGACGGTGAGTGGGTAACCACAAGGGAGCATGGGGATTTTTAGCCGACCGTCTGGGCAATCTTTTTTAGGATTGCCCTTTTTCTTTTGTTCGGTGATCTTAAAAAAGACTATGAAAATAGAATTTTACAATCAAATTAGGAGGAAAAGTTCTATGGAGCATAAAAATTGGATGGGATTTGCAGGGGAGAGCTGGAAAGAGCACATTGATGTACGAAGCTTTATTCAGGATAACTACACAATTTATACCGGAGATGAAAGCTTTCTCTCCAGCCCGACAGAAAGAACACGAAAATTATTAGCCCAATTTGAAGAACTGCTTCGTCAAGAGCAGGAAAATGGCGGCGTTTTAGATGTAGACACTGAGCACGTTTCTTCCTTGACTAATTATAAACCCGCTTATCTGAATAAAGAGTTGGAACTGATCGTCGGCTATCAAACGGAGAAACCGCTGACCCGTGGCGTGAATCCGTTTGGCGGGATTCGAATGGCCCGTTCTGCCTGTGAGGCTTATGGATACAAGCTGTCTGAAAAGGTAGAACAGGAATTCACTTACCGCACAACGCATAATGACGGTGTTTACCGCGTTTATTCAGACGAAATGCGCAAGGCCAGAAAATGCGGGGTCATCACCGGTCTGCCGGATGCTTACGGCAGAGGGCGTATTATCGGGGACTATCGCCGAGTTGCGCTTTATGGCATTGACCGCCTGATTGAGGAAAAGAAAAAAGATAAAGCGGATATTGCCATGGGGGTAATGGATACGGATGCCATCCGCCAAAGTGAAGAACTGTTTCAGCAGATTGCCTTTTTGCAAAAGCTCAAAGAGATGGCTTCTATGTATGGTTATGATATCAGTGAGCCTGCTGCCGATGCAAAAGAGGCGGTTCAGTGGCTGTATTTTGGTTATCTGGGCGCAATTAAGGAGCAAAATGGCGCGGCAATGTCTTTAGGCCGTGTCAGCACATTTTTGGATATTTATTTCACGCGGGATATGGCGAGGGGCATATTGGACGAAACTGGCGTGCAGGAGCTGGTAGACGATTTTGTGATGAAGCTGCGTGCAGCCCGTCATTTGCGCACGGTAGAGTACAATGAGCTGTTCGGTGGAGACCCGATGTGGATTACGGAAAGCATTGGGGGAGTAGGGGAAAACGGTAAACCTTTGGTGACTAAGAGCTCGTTCCGTTTTCTGCATACACTTTATAATTTGGGCACTGCACCAGAACCAAACCTGACTGTTTTGTGGTCGAAAAAACTTCCTGAGCCGTTTAAGCGCTATTGTGCCCGCGTATCGGTGGAAACCGATGCCATTCAGTATGAAAATGACGATGTGATGCGGCCGATTTATGGAGATGACTATGCAATCGCGTGCTGTGTGTCCGCAATGAAAGTTGGAAAGCAGATGCAGTTTTTCGGTGCGCGCTGCAATTTGCCAAAACTGCTTTTGCTGGCGCTGAACGGTGGCCGGGATCAGCTGACCGGTATTCAACTGGGGCCGCAGATGGAGCCTTATGCCGGGGAAACATTAGATTTTGAAGCAGTTCGCGGAAGATGGCATATCTATTTGGAATGGCTGTGTAAATTGTATGTCAATACGATGAATGTCATCCATTATATGCATGACAAATATGCTTACGAAAAAACGCAGATGGCGCTGCATGATACGAATGTAGAACGATTTATGGCATTTGGTGTGGCGGGCCTTTCGGTATTGGCTGACTCGTTCAGCGCGATTCGCTATGCAAACGTAAAAGTGGTACGGGATGAAAATGGGCTGATTGAAGGATTTGAGACCACAGGAGAATTCCCGAAATATGGAAATGATGATGACCGGGTGGATCAAATTGCCAAGACGGCGCTGGAAGAGGTTTATACGCAGCTCAAACGCAATCCTACTTACCGTAGCGCGATGCATACTTTATCGGTTTTAACCATTACTTCCAACGTGGTATACGGTAAAAAAACCGGTGCGACACCGGATGGGCGTGTAAAGGGGCAGCCTTTTGCTCCAGGTGCCAATCCGATGCACAATCGGGAGCAAAACGGCGCATTGGCATCGCTGAACTCGGTTGCCAAAATGCCGTATGAAATTTGCCGTGATGGAATTTCCAATACTTTTTCTATTACGCCGGATACTCTTGGAAAAACGGAAGAACAGAGAGTGGATAACTTGGTGGGTATCCTAGATGGTTATTTTGCGCAGAACGCTCATCATATCAATGTAAATGTACTGAATAAACAAAAACTGATGGAAGCATATGAAGATCCTCAGAAATATCCGAATTTGACCATTCGTGTCTCCGGCTATGCTGTTAATTTCCACCGTCTTTCCAAGGAACAGCAAAAAGAGGTTATCAGCCGAACCTTTCATCAGGCGATGTAATCAAGAGGTGATTCCATGAACGGATTTGTCCATTCATTTGAGTCGTTGGGTACATTGGACGGACCCGGCGTTCGCTGCGTTGTGTTTCTGCAGGGATGTCCCCTTCGTTGTATTTATTGTCATAATCCTGATACGTGGGATAAAACGAAGGGAGTGTCTTTCAGCGCAGAAGAAGTCGTCCGCAGAGTAAGCCGTTATCGGTCATATTTTGGCGAGACGGGTGGCATTACAGTTTCTGGTGGAGAACCGCTGCTTCAAGCAGAGTTTGTTACAGAGATTTTTCGTCTGTGCCGGGAATCCGGCATCCATACGGTGCTGGATACCAGCGGCCATGGGGCAAACCCGTTAAGTTTGATGCCTTTGCTGAAAGAGACAGATTTGGTGCTATTGGATATGAAAATGACCACTGAGCAGGACTATGACGAAAAAATTGGAGGTTCTTTGCGGCAAGTTATGGATTTTCTTTTGCTGCTGGAGCGGCAGAAAATCCCGGTTTGGATTCGTCAGGTCGTTGTTCCGGGTATCACCGACTCTCGGGAGAATCTTTTTCGCCTGGCCGATCTGCTCGCCGGGAAAAAGTGTGTCCAGAAAGTGGAGTTTTTGCCGTTTCGAAAACTTTGCAAGGAAAAGTATAGCCAAATGGGAATCCCTTTTCCGTTGGATCGAGTCCCGGAAGCGACAGATAGTTTTTGCCGGGAATATGCCAGTCATTTTTATGAATTGTTGTCCGCAGAACAAAAAAGCAGATGAAAAAAGCCGTCGTCCAAAAAAATGGACGGCGGCTTTTTACAAAATGTATTGGGGATGAATCAATTCTAGCAAATTCCGGCAAAAAGTATTGTCGAAATATAGCGAATCACAAAAAATTTCTATGTTTATTTTACTTTTCGCAAAAAGTGAGGACGGAAAAAATGACGGTAGAAATAAAAAATACGGGTCAGTGCCAGTTCAAATACGATAAAAACAATATTGCCGGCTAATAAGGTCACCAAACCAGTGAACTGGCCTAAAGTTCCCATTTCAGTCATAACATCCGGCATTTGGAATACATAAATCATTAAACCATAGGCAGCCAGAATGGAGAGGTTAAAAACGGCAAATTTGATGATCCATTGCATGGCCCGGCTTTTCATATGATGATCCAGATAGTCCTTTAACACGGGATAGTAGCCGAGAAAAACAAAAATCATAGCAGCCTGCTTATCCGGTACCACAAAAATGGATAACAACGCAACCACCAGATATACCAGCATAGCCCAACGATAACCGCAATCTACAATCACCGCAATGAGAAGAAAACCGGCAGCAGCAGGAGCCGCATAAGTGAGAAAAGGAAAAAAGCCAGTCATCAACATCAGTAAAATGCAAAGGGAGGCCACTACGCCGCCCAATGCCACCTGGGAACTTTTTTTGAGCATAATGATCCCCCCGAGATTTTGTCATGACGCAGTTAGCAGCAGCCACGCCCCCCCATACACTGGCAGCAGCAGTCGGCGCAGACCATTGAGGTGCAGAAATTACATGGAGAACAATACATGCCTCCAGCGGGCATAGAGCCGGGATTGGTACCGTGTGTGCGCTGCCAGCTCATTTGCTGTAATGCCATGCGATATTCCTGATTGTTGGGATTCATCTGGACGGCTTGGTTAAAATGCCGGTAAGCTTCGTCCAGCCAACCTCTGGTGTAGAAAACGCTGCCTTTCAAAAAATACCACTCAGCGTCTCGCGAAGCCTGCGGAACTCCGTCGAGCAATTCCTCTGCTTCGGTAATCCGGTTGTTGTTAATCATGCGGCGGATATCTGAAAATTGGGATTGCCCCGGAGAAGAATTCCCGGAATTTGCTTTGCTGCCGCGCCTCATGTCCATAATCTGGTCATAAGCAGCGGTGATTTCTTTCATTTTTTCTTCCGCCAAATCAGATAGTGGATCATTCTGGTAATGGTCCGGATGATATTTTCGTGCTAAATCCCGATATGCTTTTTTGACCTCCTCGTCTGAAGCGGAAGAGGAAATACCTAACACTTTATAAGGATCAGTCATGCATTTTTCTCCTTTTTGTGCAAAATATTCTGCAAGGACTGTTTTAGGCCAAAATAGATAATATTCTCTAAAATTGGTTGCCAATCATTGAGCTTTAACAATGCAAACGCCTTTTCCAATTCAGCAATGGTGCTGTAAAGGCTTTCCACAGCAGGTGAATAGGAAAGGCTTTTTAATTCACAAACGCTATGAGATTGTAAAAATGGGTTAAACCGATTCTTTTTCTCATCTTTTTCCAAATCGTCCAATGCGTCAGAAAGATAAACATAACGTCCCAAAAGGTATCCGAATCGGGATAGGACCCGTTTTTGAGATGGATCATTTGATAATGCCTCACAAGTGAGGGATAAATACCGAGCAGTAGGTTCCGCCGCCGGATCAGGCCCCGCCTTTTGGGACTCCACAAACTGCTGTGCCTGTACCATATCGGAAACCGAACGATCGTACTCCTCATCCTTCTGGCGGGCTTTGCGCCAGCAATGGCGGAAAAAGGGAAGGGCGACGCGGACAGGCAGCCTCAGTGCGAAATTTTCATCTGACAGCTGATCTTGACATTTGTAATATAGTGTAATCATCGCCTGTGCGGCAATTCGATCTGTAATGCCGTCTTTGTGGCAGGCAGAACATTTTTTTAATGGGTTTATCAAGCAACGGATTTTGCCGAATTCCGGCGGATCCTTTTGCACAGCCATAGAAAGAATTGCTAAAAAGGTAAAATCATAACTTAGCGTGAACCGGGCAAAAATGCCGTATTGTCGGCCTAATTCTTTGCAAAGGCCACAGTAGACGGATTTGTACGCTTCATACTCTTTGATTCGCAGTTCTGGCTGAAAAGGTCTGATATATCCAAACAAAAAGCGCTCCATCCTTTGCGTTGATATGCTGATATTCTAATATGATATTCTACATCAAACAGCAGTATTATTTGGTGAAGAATCTGTGAATTTGCAATGAAATGACATTTTTTTTGCAAATTTGAAAGAGAATGTCTGCCACTTTAAAGGATTGAATTGACATTATGTTGCAGTTATACTATAATCAAAATTACTAGTCTTTCGCAATGGTGGGGATAATTTGGACATCTTGACGTTATTTTTTCTTGCAGTGGGCCTTTCGATGGACGCAATGGCGGTATCGATTTCAGACGGCTTGTGTTTTCAAAAACTACGCCGTTCCGGTTTTTTCTTAATTGCATTTGCTTTTGGTCTGTTCCAGGGAATGATGCCGATTATCGGTTACTTTGCCGGGCAGACCTTTAGTGTATACATAAAAAGCCTGGACCATTGGGTCGCCTTGATCTTGCTGGGATTTATCGGCGGTAAAATGGTTTGGGAGGCAATTTCACAGATGCGCCACCCAGAAGAGGAAAGCTGTGAAAAAACTTTTACACTCCGGCTCCTTGCAGTACAGGCAGTGGCCACCAGTATTGACGCACTGGCGGTAGGAATCGGTTTTGCAGTAATGGACGTTAATATCTGGTCCGCTGCAGGTTTCATTGCGGCTACAACATTTGTTTTTTCGGCCGTCGGTGTTTGGATTGGCAAAAAATTCGGCTCCTTCTTAAAAGAAAAGGCAGAACTATTGGGCGGACTCATTTTAATCTCGATTGGTATTAAAATTTTTGTGGAGCATGTGATGGGATAAAAGGGAGGTATTAACATGAAAAGGCTGATGCTTGGCAATGAAGCTGTTGCCAGAGGCCTGTATGAAGCAGGTTGCCGTGTGGTTTCGAGTTACCCAGGAACACCTAGCACGGAGATTTCTGAATATGTGGCCAAATATGAAGAAGTATATGCGGAATGGGCGCCCAATGAAAAGGTAGCGGCAGAGGTGGCTATTGGTGCGAGTTTTGGCGGAGCCAGATCTTTTTGTGCGATGAAGCATGTAGGATTGAATGTCGCGGCGGACCCGGTGTTTACTTCCAGTTATACCGGAGTGAATGGCGGTATGATCCTTGCCGTAGCCGACGATCAGGGCATGCATTCTTCCCAAAATGAGCAGGATTCCCGGCATTACGCCATAGCGGCAAAATTGCCGATGGTGGAGCCCTCTGATTCCAAAGAATGCAAAGATTTTATCAAAGCGGCATATGAAATTTCAGAAGATTTTGATACACCGGTACTTTTCCGGCTTTCTACCCGGGTATCTCATTCCCAAAGCATTGTGGAAGAATGTCCGCGAGAAGAAAAGCCTTTAAAGGATTATGTGAAGAATCCGCAGAAATATGTGATGATGCCCGCTTTTGCCAAAACCCGTCATATTGAAGTGGAGCGGAGACTGGAAGCACTGTCTCTTTTTGCGGAAACAACTGGCCTGAACAGAATTGAATGGGCAGATACCAAGATCGGCGTGATTTGTTCTGGTATCGCCTATCAATATGTCAAGGAAGCGTTGGGAGAAAAGGCGAGCGTTTTAAAATTAGGTCTTATTTTTCCGTTGCCGGAACAGATGATCCGCGATTTTGCTCAGAAGGTAGACAAGCTGTATGTGATCGAAGAACTGGATGATATTTTTGAAACGCAGGTGAAAAAACTTGGAATTGCCTGTGAAGGGAAGAACTTGTTCACAAAACTTGGAGAATATTCCCCGCAAATGATTGCGGAAAAAATTCTCGGCGAAAAAACGGATTACCGCACTTTTGAGGAATCGGTTCCGGTACGTCCTCCGGTTATGTGCCCTGGATGCCCTCACCGCGGTTTATACTATGTTCTGTCAAAATTAAAGGTCATGGTCAGCGGCGATATCGGCTGTTATACATTGGGAGCGACGGCTCCGCTGAATGCAATGGATACCTGTGTGTGTATGGGCGCCTCCATTTCCGCTTTGCATGGGTTTAATAAGGCCAGAGGAATGCAGGAGCGCTCCGTTGCGGTTATTGGAGACTCCACTTTTATGCATTCGGGAATGACAGGACTCGTCAATATTGGTTATAACAAGGGCAATTCTACCGTTATTATTTTAGATAATCGCATTACGGGAATGACGGGACATCAGGATAATCCGACGACCGGACGGACTCTCAAAGGGGATGAAGTTCCACAGGTGAACATTGAAGCGGTTTGCCGTGCAGCGGGTATCCGCCGGGTGCAGGTGGTAGACCCTTATGATACCGTACAGGTCGAGGCAGTTTTAAAAGAAGAACTGGCATCACCGGAACCGTCGGTTATCATCAGCCGTCGTCCCTGTGTTTTGTTGAAGTCCGTTCCCAAAAAAGCGCCACTTGTGGTAGATAGGGATAAATGCCGTTCTTGCAAAGCCTGCTTTAAGATCGGCTGTCCGTCCATTCATATGGAAGATGGCAAGGCCGCCATCGATCCAACTTTGTGCGTAGGCTGTGGTTTGTGCGCGTCACTTTGCCCGTTCCATGCCATTGGGCCTCAGGAGGTGCGGTAAATGAAAACAAAAAGTGTAATGATTGTTGGTGTAGGTGGACAAGGCTCCCTGTTGGCCAGCCGGATTCTGGGGCATGTATTTCTGGAACAAGGGTTTGACGTAAAGGTTTCTGAAGTTCATGGTATGTCGCAACGGGGCGGTTCTGTAGTTACCTATATCAAATATGGCGATCAGGTGTTTTCCCCCATTATTGAACAAGGAGAGGCAGATTTTCTGCTCTCTTTCGAACAGCTGGAAGCTGCCCGTTGGCTGCCTCATCTAAAAAAAGACGGTACCATGATTTTAAGCACACAAAAGATAGATCCAATGCCGGTTATCATTGGCGCGGCACAATATCCGGAAAATATTGTATCCAAGTTGCGGCAGACAGGCGCCAATTTGGTTGCGGTAGACGCTTTGAATCTGGCACAGCAGGCGGGTTCACCAAAGGCGACAAACACGGTTTTAATCGGCATTCTCTCTACCATGATGCCCTTTGCAAAGGAGAATTGGGAAGCCGCTATTCGGGAATTGGTTCCCCAAAAATTCTTGGATTTGAATTTAAAAGCTTTTGAATTGGGGCGTATGGCTACAGCAGCTGATGTTGAAATGAGATAAAAATGAAAGTTTGTCTGGAGGAATTACGATGGAACGCTACTGGAATCCGGTAGAAACGGCGCCAATCCACGAAATGAAAGCTTTGCAGAGCCTACGTTTATCGCAGACAGTGCGGCATGTTTATGAACATGTGCCTTTTTATCGGAAAAAATTTGATGAAATGGGCCTAAAGCCGGAGAATATCCAATCGATCGACGATATATCCAAACTTCCGTTTACTTATAAGCAGGATTTGCGCGATAATTATCCTTATGGTTTGTTTGCCGTACCGGTGGAAGATCTGGTGCGCATTCATGCTTCCAGCGGCACGACCGGTAAACAGACGGTGGTGGGCTATACACAAAATGATATCAAGATTTGGGGCAACTGCTGCGGACGCGCTTTGACGGCTGCTGGCGGAGACGCCAGAGATTTTGTTCATGTTTCTTATGGGTATGGTCTCTTTACGGGAGGACTTGGTCTGCATGCCGGAGCAGAAGAAATTCATGCAACGGTTATCCCGGTTTCTTCCGGTAACACCAAACGCCAGATTCAGATTTTTAAAGATTTTGGCTCTACTATTCTCTGCTGTACCCCTTCTTATGCATTGTTCTTAGGCGAGAGCTTGCGGGAAATGGGAGTGGACAAATCAGAAATCAGCCTGAAAGCAGGCATTTTCGGTGCAGAACCCTGGAGTGATGAAATGCGCCGTAAAATAGAAGATCTGCTGGGAATAAAGGCTCATGATATTTATGGTTTATCAGAAGTCATGGGACCTGGTGTTGCCTTTGAGTGCAGCGAACAAACCGGTATGCATGTCAATGAAGACCATTTCTATCCGGAAATCATTGATCCGGATACCGGAGAAGTTTTGCCGGAAGGTAAAGTTGGGGAACTGGTGTTTACCTGCATCAGTAAAGAAGCATTGCCTCTGATCCGGTATCGGACCCGCGATATCGCATCTTTGAGTCGAGAAAAGTGCAGTTGTGGACGTACTCTGATTAAAATGAAAAAACCCAGCGGAAGAACAGACGATATGCTGATCATCCGCGGTGTAAATGTGTTCCCGTCGCAGGTTGAGTCCGTTCTGCTGGAACTGGGGGATACAGCGCCCCATTATATGCTGATTGTAGACCGTGTTGGAAATCTGGATACGCTGGAAATTCAGGTCGAAATGAAAGAGGACATGGAGTTTGATGCAGTCCGTTTGATTGAAAAAACAGAAGCGAAAATCAAAGCGGCTGTGGCTTCCACTTTGGGGATTTCTGCAAAAGTAACGCTGCTTCCGCCAAAGTCTATTACAAGAAGCGAAGGAAAAGCGGTTCGGGTAATAGATAAACGAAAAATCTAGCTGTTGTTTTTGTATCAACTGTGATACAATGGAATTGATACAAAGGATAATTGTTTTCCATAGATTATCGGCATCAAAGCAGTGTAAAAAAAAGCTTTTGATTTTATGCTGAATGATATGATGCGGAAAGGATGATATCGTATGACAATGAAACAGCTGTCCGTTTTTGTAGAAAATAAACCGGGCACTTTAGCAGAAATTACCGGTATTTTGGGAGCAAATGATATCGATATGTGCGCGCTGTCGGTTGCGGATACAGAACGTTATGGTATTTTACGTTTAATCGTCAATAATCCGCAGAAAGCAGAGGATGCTTTAAAAGCAGCTGGTTTTAAAGTGTCGCTGACGGATGTTATCGCCATCGCAGTGTCTCATAAACCAGGCGGCTTGTCTGAAGCGCTAAAGTATGTTGCGCAAGCGGGAATTGCGGTAGAATATATGTACGCGTTTGTTTCTCCCAAGGCGGACACCGCTTATGTGATCCTTCGCGTACAGGATAATCAGAAAGCCATTTTGGCTTTACAGCAGGGCGGCATCCTGGTTATTCGCGGAGAAGAAGTTTACGGGAAGTAAGGTTAAAAACAGCGTAGGCTGTTTTAGCTGCCGTATCGATTAAACAGGACACCTAATAATCAGCGGCAAATAAAAAGTCAATAGTCATTGGCAGAGTAGATTTTTGTGCATTAAGTGCTGTCTGGACGGGGAGTTGCCAGATGGACGAAAAGGAGACTTGCGGTACAAATTTCGCATCCCGCTGCCGCATGAAGGGGAGACTCCCTCTCTTTCTGTGGCTTGCAGTGGCTAGCAACAGAAAAAGGAGGAGTCTTTTTGTATGCAAAAAAAGCGTGAGTAATTCTAACATTTTTCTATTTTCAAAATCAACAGGAGCGGCGATTGGTTGAATGGAGGAATGAAAAACACGATGCCGCACAAAATGAGCATTTCATAAATGTTCTGAGCCCCTATCTTCTAATATGAACCATTCATTAGGAATATCATGACAATAGCAAAAGGAGAGAAATGTTTTTATGAAAGCAAAACGAATTGTGACGGCGGCTATGTTAATTGCGATGTATGTGGTCCTGAGTCTTTTTTCGATCAACTTGGGAAATATGAAAATAACGCTAGACAGCCTTCCGATTATTGTTGGAGCCGCACTACTGGGTCCTTTGGATGGCTTCCTGATCGGATTTTTTGGTAGCTTTTTAAATCAGCTTTTGACATTTGGTTTAACACCAACTACAATTATATGGGTGCTTCCAGCGGCCATACGAGGATTATTGATCGGTCTGTATGCAAAACATTGTCATTTTGACATGAGTTTTTTGCAAACACAGATCATTACAATTTCTACGGCGCTGATTGTTACGGCACTCAATACCGGTGCATTATATCTTGACAGTAAAATTTATGGTTATTATTCTTTTGCCTTTGTTTTTGGGGCAGTTATTCCTAGGATTTTTACTGGTATTCTTACCGCCTTTGTTTTTGGTAGTATTTTGCCTTATATCGTAAAGCCTGTCAAAAAATTTCTCGGGATAAAACGAGTCTAAAAATTTTATAAAGGTTTGTGATAAATCAAAGGTCATCAACGTCCTGAACAGGTTTTTCTCCATAATTTACATTTTTTCCAGTATAACTTCCATTTGGGTCTGTTTTCCAAGAAGAAGCATCTACAAATGCATCTGCAACCTTTTGAGCTTTTTTCTGGGGATCTTTTTTCGAATGATAATCCATATTCTTTCTCCTTTATGATAAAATAGAATCAAGTATTAGGATGGACTGAAAAGTAGAAGATATGAGAGGAATGTATTTGTGAAAAAAGATATTTTGTTATTTGATTTGGATGGTACTATTATTGACTCCCAAGATGGTATTTTAAATGCAGTTCAGCATACATTGAGCCAATATGGTATAAAAGAAAGCAAAAAGAATTTATATTGTTATATTGGGCCACCAATTTTGGATTCTCTGATCCATTTTCATCATTTTTCTTTGAAAGAAGCACAGTTGGCAGTACCGATATATCGAGAATATTACGCACAACATGGAATGAAGCAAAATCCACTTTTTCCAGGTGTTTGGGATATGCTGCAAATCTTTTTGCAAAAAGGTAAAAAATTAGCTATCGCTACTTCTAAACCAGTCGAGGTAGCTGTTCCGATTTTAGAAGATTTAAAATTAACGCCTTTTTTTCATTTCATTGGCGGCAGCTCCTTGTCAGGAGAGCGGCCGCATAAATCAGATGTCATTCGTCATGTCATTGATCGGTTGCCGGTGCAGGATCTTTCAAAAGCTGTCATGATTGGCGATCGCTGTTATGATATTGCAGGGGCAAAAGAAGTTGGTATTTCGTCTGTCGGTATTTTATATGGATATGGAAGTAGAAAGGAGCTGGAAGAAGCAGGGGCCGATCAAATTGCGGAAACGCCAATCGATTTGATTTCTCTAATTGAGTAGCTGAAAACATAGTAATAAAAAAACCAACACTTTTTTAGCGTTGGCTTTTTTATTATCGTATCATCTTTTGAAAAGGTTATTTTAACAGATCTTTTAAATATTGGCCTGTATAAGATTTTTCACATTGCACCAATTCTTCAGGCGTTCCGGAAAAGACAATCTGTCCGCCGTTATCTCCGCCTTCTGGCCCCAAATCAATCAGATAATCGGCTGTTTTGATAACATCTAAATTGTGTTCAATAAACACAACCGTATTTCCCGCATCGACCAGTGTTTGCAATACTTCAATTAATTTGTGAACATCTGCTGTGTGTAATCCTGTTGTAGGCTCGTCCAGAATATAAATCGTTTTGCCGGTGGGCTTGCGGCAGAGTTCAGCAGCCAATTTGACTCTTTGTGCCTCGCCGCCAGATAGAGTGGTGGCAGGTTGTCCGATTTTGATGTAACCGAGCCCAACATCATATAACGTTTGTAATTTCCGTTTGATTTTAGGAAGACTGTCAAAGAAAGCCAATCCTTCTTCTACTGTCATTTCCAAAACATCATAAATGCTTTTGTCTTTGTACTTGACTTCCAAAGTTTCCCGATTATATCTTTTTCCTTTGCACACTTCGCAGGGAACGAAAATGTCTGGTAAAAAATGCATTTCAATTTTGATGATCCCGTCGCCTTCACAGGCTTCGCATCTCCCGCCTTTGACATTGAAAGAAAAGCGGCTGGAGGTGTATCCGCGCATTTTAGCTTGATTTGTCGTTGCAAAAAGATTTCGAATATCCGTGAATACGCCAGTATAAGTGGCAGGATTGGAACGAGGTGTCCTACCGATAGGAGACTGATCAATTTCAATTACTTTGTCCAACTGGTCAATTCCTAAAATATCTTTATGTTTACCGGCGCGGATTTTCGCACCGTTTAGTTCTGCGGCCAAACGCTTATATAATATTTCGTTGATGAGAGATGACTTTCCGGATCCGGAAACACCAGTTACGCCGGTAAAAGTTCCCAAAGGAATTTTTACGGAAATATTTTTTAGGTTGTTTTCGGTTGCCCCTACAATCTCAATATACTTTCCGTTCCCTTTCCGCCGTAAAGCCGGAACCTCAACTTTTTTCTTGCCTGACAAATATTGGCCGGTGACAGAGTCTTCACAGGCGATAATATCTTCTAAAGTACCGGCACAAACCACTTCTCCACCGTGGATGCCGGCGCCAGGACCGATATCCACAATATAATCCGCAGCACGCATCGTATCTTCGTCATGCTCTACGACAATTAATGTATTGCCGATGTCCCGCAAACGTTTTAAAGTTGCAATTAACTTATGATTGTCCTTTTGGTGGAGACCGATACTGGGCTCATCCAGAATATAAAGAACCCCCATCAAAGAAGAGCCAATCTGAGTTGCCAAACGGATTCGTTGACTTTCACCGCCGGAAAGAGTGCTGGCAGATCGAGCAAGAGTCAGATACTCTAAGCCAACGCTTTGCAAAAAGCCTAAACGAGCACGGATTTCTTTTAAAATTTGCGCTGAAATCATTTTTTGCCGTTCGGTCAGCTGCAGTGTGTTCAAAAAGTCCAAAGCCTGCACGATTGACATACGACAAAAATCGGAGATATTTTTCTCCCCGACAGTGACTGCCAGATATTCCGGTTTTAATCGGTGGCCATGGCAATCCGGACATTGTTCTGAACTCATTAAAGAAGCGATATCATTGCGCACCCAGTTGCTGTTGGTAGTACGGAAACGACGCTCGAGATTATTGATAATTCCTTCAAAATCAGTAGTAAAAGTGCTGCCTCGGCTGCCGGATTCCCGCTGGACTGTAATTTTTTCTCCATTATTCCCATAAAGGACGATATCCTGTATTTCTTCAGGCAGTTGTCCAAAAGGAGTGTCTAAGCTAAAATGATAATGATCCGCCAACGCTTCAAAATAGCTTTGGACCAGCCCGCCTTCCGCAAAATACCATCCGCTGGCACGGATTGCACCGCCGCGGATGCTTCGATCCCGATCGGGGATGACCAGTGCCGGATCTACTTTCATAAAAGTTCCCAGTCCAGTGCATTTTTCGCAGGCTCCCGCAGGATTGTTAAAAGAAAACATGCGGGGAGATAATTCTTCAATACTGATGCCGTGGTCGGGACAGGCGTAGTTCTGGGAAAAAAGCAATTCTTCGCCGTTCTGAACATCAATCAGGACCAGACCGCCGGATACTGACATCGCAGATTCCAGTGAGTCGGATAAACGAGAACGGATATCTGACTTTAAGATAAGGCGATCAATTACAATTTCGATATTGTGCTTTTTATTTTTTTCCAGCTTGATTTCTTCAGAAAGGTCATATAGAATACCATCAGCCCGGACTCGGACGAAGCCAGAGCGCTTGGCGTTTTCAAACTCTTTTTTGTGCTCCCCTTTTCGGCCGCGCACAACAGGAGCCAAGATCTGGATTCGGGATCCTTCCGGCAATGCCATAATCTGATCTACCATTTGGTCTACCGTCTGCTGTTCAATTACCCGGCCACACACAGGACAATGCGGAATACCGATTCTGGCATAAAGTAAACGCAGGTAATCATAAATTTCGGTCACTGTGCCAACGGTAGAGCGAGGATTTTTGGAAGTGGTTTTCTGGTCGATAGAGATAGCGGGGGAGAGCCCTTCGATGCTGTCAACATCAGGTTTTTCCATTTGCCCTAAAAACATGCGCGCATAGGAGGAAAGGCTTTCAACATAACGGCGTTGACCGTCAGCGTAAATGGTGTCAAAAGCCAAAGAGGACTTACCGGATCCGGAAAGTCCAGTAAAAACAATAAATTTATCCCGGGGAAGTTCCAAATCAACATTTTTTAAATTGTGTTCCCTGGCGCCTTTGATAACGATTTTATCCAAAGCCATTGGATTTCCCTCCGTTTTATTTTTCGTTTTGCAGTTTTTTAATTTTATCTCTCAAATAAGCCGCATGTTCAAATTCCAGTAGCTTGGCGGCATTTTTCATTTCAGCAGTCAGTTTGGCAATTTGTGCCTTGCGTTCGGCAGGAGTCAGACGTTTACCGGATTTCTTTTTGTCGTGATCTTTTGAAGAAATTTCAAGAATATCGCGAACTCCTTTACGAATCGTCTGAGGGATGATGTGGTGTTCTTCATTATATGCCATTTGAATGGACCGGCGTCGCTCTGTTTCCCGAATGGCCCGCTCCATAGACCCAGTTACCGTGTCTGCATACATAATTACCTTGCCGTCAGCATTTCTTGCAGCGCGGCCGATGGTTTGTACCAGAGAGGTTTCTGAACGCAGAAATCCTTCTTTGTCAGCATCCAAAATGGCAACAAGGGATACTTCTGGAATATCCAACCCTTCTCGAAGCAGGTTAATGCCAACCAGCACATCGAATTCACCTAAGCGAAGATCCCGGATAATCTCCATCCGCTCTATGGTATCTACGTCATAGTGCATATAACGGACTTTAATTCCCATATTTTCAAAATAAGCGGTTAAGTCTTCCGCCATTTTCTTTGTTAAGGTAGTTACCAGTACACGTTCTTTTCGCTCTATGCGTAAATGAATTTCGGATAACAGATCATCTATTTGTCCATCTACCGGCCGAACGGAGATTTCCGGGTCTACTAACCCTGTGGGGCGGATGACTTGTTCGACCTGTTGGGCACTATGCTCTTTTTCAAAAGGGCCGGGGGTTGCGCTGACATAGATGGCCTGATTGATTTTGCTGTAAAATTCATCAAAATTCAAAGGACGATTATCAATCGCGGAGGGAAGGCGGAACCCGAAGTCGATCAGATTCTTTTTTCGGGCGGCGTCTCCCGCGTTCATACCCCGCACCTGTGGCAATGTTACATGGGATTCGTCTACAAACAAAAGAAAGTCTTTTGGAAAATAATCCATCAACGTATAGGGGCTGGAACCGGGCGCACGGCCCGAAATTACGCGGGAATAGTTCTCGATTCCTTTGCAGAAGCCGATCTCCTGCATCATTTCCATGTCATAACGAGTCCGCTCGGCAATGCGCTGCGCTTCGATCAGTTTTCCTTCCTGCTGAAAATATTTTATCCGTTCATTGCATTCTTCTTCAATTTCAATCAAAGCAGCCTTCATTTTTTCCGGCGGTGCAATGTAATGAGAAGCAGGGTAAATCGCAACATGGGAAACTACGTTTTTCAGCTCTCCAGTCACTGTATTGATTTCGCTGATCCGATCAATTTCGTCTCCAAAAAATTCCACCCGGATGGCAGTGTCGCCTGAATAAGAGGGGAAAATTTCCACAACATCTCCCCGAACACGAAACTTGTTTCGAACAAAATTGATATCGTTGCGTTCGTATTGAAGCTGCACCAGCTTATGCAGTAAATCGTCCCTTTCTTTCTGCATACCCTGCCGCAAAGAAATAACCATATTTCGGTAGTCAATTGGGTCACCCAAGCTGTAAATACAGGAAACACTGGAAACAATAATTACGTCGTTACGCTCAGACAAAGCAGAAGTAGCTGAATGTCGGAGCTTTTCAATTTCTTCGTTAATGGCACTGTCTTTTTCAATATAGGTATCCGTACTGGCAATATATGCTTCCGGCTGATAGTAGTCATAATAGCTCACAAAGTATTCTACCGCGTTATGGGGGAAGAATTCTTTAAATTCTGAGCACAACTGCGCAGCCAGCGTTTTATTATGCGCCAAAATAAGCGTAGGCTTGTTGATTTGGGCAATAACGTTCGCCATTGTAAAGGTTTTGCCCGAGCCAGTTACACCAAGCAAAGTTTGTTCATGCATCCCGCTACGGAGGCCTTCGACCAGCTTATGAATGGCAGCAGGCTGATCGCCTGTTGGCTGATATTCTGATATCAACTGAAATTTTTCCACTCCGAAAACCCCTTTCTAAGACATGAACGAATGTTCTTATACATTATACCCTGGTTATTTTTTTACGTCAATAGTCAGGAAAAGATATTTTTTGCGAAAAAGGTCTTCTCATGGAAATGAGAAGACTTTTTCGTGTTACTGTTTTTTCTCTTTTTTCCAGGAAAGGTAGTCGTCAAAAGTCATAGACCGGTCGATCATACCATCCTCTGTCAATTCGATGATCCGATTGGCGATAGAATCGACAAATTGATGGTCATGAGAGGTGAACAGAAGATTACCGCCAAAATCAATCAATCCATTATTCAGAGCAGTAATTGCTTCTAAATCCAGATGATTGGTCGGTTGATCCAGAATCAGAACGTTAGAGCCTTTTAACATCATGCGGGAGAGCATACAACGCACTTTTTCTCCGCCAGAAAGAACCTTAGCGGGCTTCAAAGCGTCGTCTCCGCTGAATAACATTCTCCCTAAAAAACCACGAAGATAACTGATGTCCTGATCTGCGGAAAACTGCCCTAACCAGCGGATTAAGTCCAGATCGCAGTCTTGAAAATAGCGGGTGTTATCCTGTGGAAAATAGGATTGGCTGGTGCTGACACCCCATTTGTAAAAACCTTCATCTGGTTCTAACTCACCAGCCAGAATCTGAAAGAGGGTAGTCTTTGCAATCTCGTTTTCCCCAACAAAAGCCACTTTATCTCCGCGGTTTAGCCGGAAAGATACATTTTTTAATACCGGAATTCCTTCAATCGATTTGCAGAGATTTTCCACCTGCAAAATTTCCTTTCCCACTTCACGGTCCATTTTAAACTGAACAAATGGGTATCGGCGAGAGGATGCAGGCATTTCTTCTACTGACAGTTTTTCCAGCAGTTTCTTTCGAGAGGTGGCTTGACGGGATTTAGACTTATTGGCTGAAAACCGCGCAATAAAATTTTGTAGTTCTTTTGCCTTTTCCTCGTTCTTTTTGTTTTGATCCCGCAACATCTGCTGAATTAGGCGGCTAGATTCATACCAGAAATCATAGTTTCCGACATATAATTTGATTTTATTGTAGTCGATGTCCACGATATGGGTACAGACGGTATTTAAAAAGTGACGGTCATGAGATACAACGATAACGGTTCCGGGAAAGTCAAGGAGAAAGTCTTCTAACCAGTCCACGGAGGGGAGATCCAGTCCGTTGGTAGGTTCGTCCAGCAATATGATCTGCGGCTGCCCGAATAGAGCTTGGGCCAATAGAATTTTGACCTTCTCACTTTCTTTCAGCGTATTCATCTGGGCGTATAACAAAGAGGATTCAATCCCCAGCCCTTGCAGAATCTGTTGGACCTCTGTTTCCGCTTCCCACCCATTCATCTCGGCAAATTCACCCTCCAGATAGGAAGCGCGCTCACCATCCGCATCTGAGAAATCCTCTTTTGCATATAGTGCTTCTTTTTCTTTCATGATGTCATATAATTTGGGATTCCCCATAATGACAGTGTCCAAAACGGTATATGCATCATACTGAAAATGATCCTGCTTTAAAACGGACATACGCTCGTTGTCCGGAATAGAGATCTCACCTGTAGATGGCTCCAGATCGCCCGATAAAATGCGCAGAAAAGTGGATTTTCCTGCACCGTTGGCGCCAATAATGCCATAGCAGTTGCCGGATTGAAACATAAGATCCACGTTTTTGAATAAAGTGCTGCCTCCAAATTGGAGGCTGACATTTGATACAGTAAGCATGATGACTCCATTTCTGCCCATAGGCAAGATATTGCTAAACGTTGATAGTATAGCATAAAATGACAGATTTTAACACGCGATTCGATTTTTTCTCCTTTTCAAGCAAACAAAGGCAAAAATATTTTTTTGTTTTGTGAAAAAGACATATAAAAAGACGGCATCCCACTTTTTGAGGGATACCGTCTTTTTATATGGGCCGTTATTGTTGGCCGTTAAAATCTTCAATCGTACGAATTATGCCGTCAGCGATTCCCAAGGCCGTTTGATAAATGCGAAGCGGTTGGCAAAGATCTTCATATTCCAAAGGATTTACCACAAATCCCAATTCCAGCAAAAGGGAGGGGGCATAAGTCATCCGTGTGACACGGTAGTAGTCCTGATAAGCACCGCGTGCCTCTCGGCTAGTGGCGGAAGTAACGCTATCCAAAATATTTTCCGCAAATGTTTTGGACTGTTCCTCATGGTAATAAATCTCCGTTCCAAAAGAATTGCTGCTGTCAAACGATTCTCCGGTACTGTTGTGATGGAAAGAGAGGAAAAAGTCTGCCCGAAGGCGTCGGGCCGGATCCATGCGTTCTTCAAAATTTAATCTGGCATTCTCCTCCGACACCATATAAACGCTTGCGCCCAACGATTCTAAAACCTGCTTGGAGGCATAGGCTGAGATAAAATTCAGATCCTTTTCTGTCGGCCCATTGGATCCGGCAACGCCTAACGCGCCCGGATCTTCGCCGCCGTGCCCGGCATCGATCACGATAACAATGCCATTGAGAGGCTTTTGAGACAATTCTGAGAAAACAGGAGCTTTTTTGGCAAAAATGACAATATTTTCGCCATCATACTCTACATTATATCCCCAAAGTTTTACACCATCCTGATAAGAAAAAGTCAGCGTAACCGATCCATCGCTATTTTCTGCTGCAGAAATTTCTTCAAAAAGAGTAGAGCTTTTTGGTTTTATGTTTTCTGCAATGCCCTTGGTATTCCAGAGCGTTACAGTCAGTTGAGTATCGGTCATCTGCGCTTTATATGGAGCTTTTGCTGTTCCAGTCAGAGTTAGGCTTTCTCCACGATCTTCTACGGCGAATCGAGCAGAGGACACCTGATTTTCTACAGCTGGCGTTCCTTCCAGAATATCTGCCGTGGATTTGGGAAGGTATCCGCCGGAGCGCAGTTTATAATAGCTGATTGTCACTTCTTCTACATAGTCGCATGCACCATTATACAGCGTCATGTAGAAATCGTCTTCGATGGTTACATCCCCATAAACGTTATTGATATAATCATTGGCTTTGACTGCCAGTGTCGTGTTTTTTCCAACTGCGTACAATTCTCCGGAAGATGTATAGCTGGTCGTGACGCCTTGATAAGAAAGGGTGTAGGTTGCCGGTCCGATTTTTGTCGTGGCGTTATCCTCACCCAGGTCAGGCATGGTCATTGTACCGCTGTAAACGGCAGGAACGCCGGACTGAGCTGCTGCTTTTTGTGTAAGGGAAACTTTTTTTCCTTGGAACGTTACCGAAACATTGGCTCCTGCTGGTGCGGTACAGCTGAAGTGAATCGGCTCGCCAACTGTTACCGCTTCATGGTAATAAGGATACATAGAACTTTGAACAATTTTGGAAATATAAGACACGCTGCTTTGATCTGGGGCGATTCGGGTGATGGAAAAGGTTTGGCTTTGGAGTCCTTGGGAAAGGGTGTGGGTACTTGTCCCAACCGGAATATCAGTCAAATAAACACCAAACCCTCCATTGGTGGTTTTCCTTTCAATCAGCTCTCCATCCAGATAAAGCGGAAGATTAGGATCAGAAGTCCCCATAACATAATAAGAAGATGTGGTGATCGTAATATCACTACTGGGTCTGGAAATGGAAAACACCTGCGGAATTTGCAGCGAATAGCCGTCTGGAATCAGATCCAGGTCTCCAGAGAGGGCAGAAGACAAAAGCATGGCATTTTCAGAAGAATTTTTCAGCTGTGTATAGTCGGCCACTGCGATAGAAGAAAGACCGGATTGCCTTAGCAGAAAAATCTGACTGCTGATATCGAATTTCTGACGGCCAGAATCAGCCGAGGTGCTTTGCAGGCAGGGAACAACCGGAAGGCCATTGGCCCAGGCGTTCCATTGCAGGGCTTTTTTTTCATAGTCCACAGTATTTTTGTTCACCGTAGGATAGATCGTATCAGCCAGCTGATTCTCCACCAATGTTTGAGGCAATAGCCCAGGGGAAGATAATAAACAGGAATTTGATGCCGTGGGGGAAACAATCGGGTCATATGAAATAGAAACAGAAAGCCCTCCACCGCTGATTCCCTCCAAAAAAGAAGCCATTTTTTGCGCTTGAGAAACCTGACTATCTTTTAACCCGTCTTGCGCCGGAGATAAAAAGGCCGTATTTGGCATCAAAAGTTCATCAGCGATACTTCCAGCAGCCAATCGTTTCTGCAGCTCCCATTGGGCAAGCGCTTGATTTTGCTCTTGCGCCGGATCAAGATGCAAACTTTCTCCATCCCAGACCGCGATCGAACTGCCATGGTCTGTCACGGTTTTTACAAAACGAAAGGCAGGGTGAGAAGGAGAAAGAGAAAAGGGATCTAAAACAAGAGAAAGAGAAATTCCATTTTCTTTTAACAGAGATGTCAAATAGGAAAGTTCTTCAAGAGTTCTTTTCTGGTCCGATCGCAGTCGTACCATGGGTAATGACAAGCTTTTTTGCTCTGTTTCAGAAGAAAAAGAATAATATATTCGGTTAAAACCGCTGTCATTTGTAAACTGAAGCAGTGTATCCATTTGGAGAACAGCAGATTTTTTCTCGTCAAAGGTACTTTGATAAAACAGGCCTTTTGGAACATCAGCGGCAGATGAAAGAGATGCCGGCCCATCCGCAGCAACCTGTACTGGAAGCAAAGCCAGCAAAACAGCGAGGATGGTGCAACCACATTTTTTTCTGACTTTTTTCATTTGCGTCTTCCTTTCAAAGATTAAATGATAAAATCTTCTTTTTGGAAAGTTTGGCGAATTGGTTTTTTTGGTTTCCGCTTCAAAGGATCGTATTGAAAACGGCGACAGGCATATTCATAGGTCACAACTCCCTTTTTGGGGCAAAGAATGGTCTGTTCGTCAGATGAAGCCATTCCATAAGTACAGTAGCGGCACGAGGGAATGATGTGGGAATCAAAAAGTGCTTTTGTCATACATAGCCTCCATGTTTTAACATTTTGTGCTTTTATTTTTTATATTATAACAAAGACCAAAAGAAAAAGCTAATCCAATCTACGGTAATTGCGGGCAGAAAGGGATAGTAAAAATACCGCACAGAGAACAATTAATAAAACCGCAATGGTGGGTGTTTGAGAAAATGCGGGAATAAGCGGATGAGAAAAATTGGAAAAGACTGTACATGCTGTCTGGGGAAACAGGAGAATCCCAATCCTGACCAAAATGGCAGTTATCATTCCGTGTACGACTCGGGAAAGGAAAAAAGGAAAAAAGGAAAAATCTTTTTCTTTAAAAAAGGATATTGCCTGAAAGAATACCGAGAGGCCGGAAAAGGATACAAAAAAACCAATCAGGACAAGATCTCCGCCGGCAGCTGTGTGTATGCAGCCGGTTGTCACCTCCAACAATCCGGCAATCAGCAGGATCAAGGGGTTTTCTCTTCCGAAGAACGTAAAAAACAGTTCAATAATGGCCGAAAATAAAAGAACATACCCGATGACTGACAGCATGCCCTGAATCCCGCTTTGCACCCCTTGCACCAAAGCCGCAGAGAAAGGAAGGCTGCTTTTTTTTCTTTTTCTTTCCTCGACCAATACTCTGTCCCGGTTCAAAAATCCCAGCCAAAGACCGATCAGAATAGCAGAAATCCATTGACAGCACAGCAAAAGAAAACCTGCATAAAAATTTCCCATCAGTCCGGTTCCTACTGCGGTGATCAGGAAGGACGGACCTGCGTTTACGCAAAAGCAAAGCAAGTGAACAGCCGTTTTGGAGTCGATTTGTTTTTGCTCCAACAAAGAGGCGGTCATTTTTGCCCCGATGGGATATCCCCCAATCAATCCCATAAATACCGTACAAGCGGTACAAGCGGGAAGATGAAAAAAACGGCGCATGACCGGACCCAGGATTTTCTGCAGGCTTTCAGCCACTCGGCTTTCTCCTAAAATACCGGATAAAACCATAAAAGGAAACAGGGAAGGAATTAACACGACGGCACAGGATTTCAGCCCGTCGCGTACACCTTTGCGGACAGGATCGGAGCAGATCAGCAACAGGACTGCCGCCGACAAAAGCAGAAGGGCAGATAGGAGGTTAGAAATCTTTTTGATCCGGGTCAGATTCATGCTGTCGCCGCCTTTCTTTATCCCTACATTTTATAAACCTATACTGATAAAAATGTATAACGATTCGGGCAAAAACATATAGTGAAACAGGATTCGCAGCAGGAGGGAGTTGAGACGATGAGGAGAAAAGAGCCGAAAAAACAGAAACAGGCTTCTCCTGAGAGACTGGCAAAAATTCTGGACGTCCCGCAGAATATGTTTGAATCCTATTCACAAATCGTCTTATCCGGAAATCGGGAAGCGGTGCTGGATGGCTGTCAGGGCGTTATCGAATATGAAGATGATTTTATCAAATTAAAGATCGGCAAACAGATGGTAAAATTCACTGGGCAAAATTTACAGATTAAGTGCATGACAGGGGAAAACGTTATCATCGACGGCAGAATTTTGTCAGTAGAATTTATGGAATAATCGGAGGAAATCATGTTTATCGTTCGTTTTTTGCGTTTTGTCTGCGGTTATGTCCGTTTTCAGGTTACTGGCGTATTTATTGAACGATTTTTGAATCTAGCGTCACGAAATGGGATTAATTTATGGAACGGAACAAAGACGGAAACTCAATATACGGGATATACCCTGATGAAACATTACAAAAAACTCCGTCCTTTTGCGAAAAAGACTGGCGTACATATGCAGATTGAAGAACGGTTTGGCTGGCCGATGTGGCGCAGAAAATACCGCAAAAGGGTAGGCATTGTTGTTGGAATTTTACTTTTCTTTGGTATTCTGGCTTTTTTAGGGAATTTTGTATGGACGATTGAAGTTGTGGGAAATGAAACGGTTTCTTCTGATGAAATTTTGGATTTTCTAAAAGAAGAGGGACTGAAAATCGGCTCTTATAAAAGTGCATTGAATCCGCGGGAGTTGGAACGAAAAACACTATTGGAATTAAAAGAGCTTTCATGGATTGCGGTTAACATTACAGGGAGTACCGTCACTGTCGAGGTCAACGAAAGAATTCTCCCGCCTGATATGTATTTGGACAATGATAAGGCCTGCAATATTGTCGCAAGATATACCGGTCAAATTCATTCTATGGATATTTACGACGGACAAAGCGATCTTCAGGTAGGGGATACGGTTCTGGAGGGAGATCTCATTGTGAGCGGCATCGTGGAGGACGGAAAAGGGCAGACCAGATTCGTCCATGCCCGGGCAGATATCAAAGCTTATACTGATTATGAAATAAAAATTGAAGTGCCATTACAGCAGGTAAAACGAATTCCTACCGGAGAGACCTCCACAAAAAAGTATTTGAAAATTTTAACATGGAAGATTCCTTTCTTTTGGGAATCGGACCAAGAAAGAAGATATGATTTTCAGCAGACAACAACACCGTTTGCTCCTTTTGGACTGTCGACGCCTTTTGCGGTAGTGGAAGAGACCCGAAATTACTATACACAGGAAACCATAGAGTACAATACAATTCAGGCAAAGGAAGAGGCTTTACAACTTTTACAGGAACAGGAAAAAATTCAGCTGGGAGAAGCGGAAATTTTGAAGAAAGATCTTTCCGGATCGGAAGAAAGGGGGTCTTATGTATTAAAAGCAACTTATTTATGTATTATGGAAATTGGTAAAGAGCAGGAGATCCTTTTAGAACGTTGATACGTCAATATTTGCAATAAAAAAACGGCTCAAAAGCCGTTTTTTTATTGCAAGAATAATTGGAAAAGCTGTTTTCTTTTGCAATTTTCTCAGTTAAACCACAGATTGAGGAAATAATGGTTTACAGAGATTGTATTTAGCCAGTGCCGCTGCTGCCCCGATCTTGGAGTATAAACGCAGCATTTCGGTACAGGCACAGATTTTGTCTGCTAAATTTACCACGACAGATTCACGATGGCGTGGGACTTTCCGCAAGGTTAAAGGCCACATATGCTTTGAGATAATATCTTTTTCCAAATCGGAAAGGCCGTGTATTTCTGCATTGCGCAACGCGATTTGGGGATGAATCAAAAGCCTTTTCCAAGGTCCGATATTAGTTTGAGACCAATTACACAGATACAGGTCGTGCAGCAGGCCGGCACGAGCAGCAGCTACCGCATTTAAATGAAACTTTTTACAGATAGAAAAACTTAAATACGAAACAAAAATGCAATGATCCAAACAGCTGACTCCATCGACATGTTGTTTGATTTGATTCATCTTTTGAATGTCAGGATGCTCAATCAGGTCAGCGATACAGGAACGAAACTCTTCCAGAAGAAGCGGATTCCACATGTTTTTGCACCATCTCCTTTTTTCTAGTATATACGATTTCCGATAAAAATGATATAGAAGGGAAAAAAGTTTTCAAAATTGGAAAAAGAAGTAAAATATAACTTTACTAAAAATAATTTTAGAATAAATCTTGACAAAAAACAAGATATTCGATATACTAATTAAGCACTCAAGATAACATATGGAGAAGTCGCCTAGCCCGGTTTATGGCGCACGACTGGAACTCGTGTATGGGTTAATAGCTCATCGAGGGTTCGAATCCCTCCTTCTCCGCCATAAGTCCACCGTAATTTTGATAGAATTACGGTGGACTTTTTCTATGCCCCAAAACCGCTTGAAATAAGGCTTTCCGGCTGTTCGGGCTCATAAATGAACGGGAATCTGCCGTTTGAGCGGAAAGGAATATCAAATCATGGAGCTTTTGATACGCAATCCAGGCCGATTGATTTCCACTGAACTGTTTTTGGAAAAGGTTTGGGGATATGATGCAGAATCGGATATCAGTGTTGTATGGGTTTATCTTTCTAATTTGCGAAAAAAGATGGCTTCAATAGGCGCTAACGCTCAAATTAAAGCAACCAGGGGTGCCGGCTATCTGCTGGAGGAGATAACATGATTCGAAAACTGCAGCGAAAATTTGTTTTCATTGCAATGGGTTCTCTGATTTTGGTTTTAACTGTTATTTTAGGTGCAATCAGCGGCGTCAATTTTTATACGATGAATCGGGAGACAGAAGGATTACTGATGCTGCTGGCAGACAATGAGGGGCGCTTTCCTGAATTTAAGCCGGATAAGCCTCCGCGTCATGAACGGCCTTTTGCGTTTGAAATGACAGAAGAAACCCGCTTTGAGACCCGTTATTTTTTGATTTGGATCAATCAGGCCGACCAAGTCATACAAATTGACACGAGTCATATAGCTGCTGTTTCCTCTAATGATGCAGAAAATTTTGCTTATCAGGTTCTGAATGATAATTCCAGCAGAGGTTATTTGGGATACTACAAATATTGGCTAGCAGAAAAAGAATATGGGAAACTAATTGTCTTTTTAGACTGCCACTCTAAACTTGACACGTTTTTCTCTTTTCTTTTGCTTTCCCTGGGAATCGGAGTTCTATGCGTGTTGGTAGTTTTTTTCTTGGTATCTGTTCTTTCCAAACGGGCAATTAAGCCAATCGTGCAAAACATGGAAAATCAAAAACGTTTTATTACTGACGCAGGACATGAAATCAAAACGCCGCTGTCTATTATTTCGGCCAATGCGGATGTGCTGGAATTAACTGGAGGAAAAAACGAATGGGTAGACAGCATCCGCAATCAAACAATGAGACTGAATGGCCTGGTTCAGGATCTGCTGACCTTGTCCCAAATGGAAGAAGATCAAAGCGAATATGCCTTTTCGCCGGTTTCTCTGTCCGATATGGTGGAAACGGTAGCGGCTTCTTTTCGTACAGTTGCTTTTTCCCGACAGATATCTTTTTCCGTATCGGTGGAAAAAGATATTGTGATTGATGCACAAGAAAACAGCATCCGAAAACTCTTATCGGTTCTCATCGATAACGCAGTTAAATATGCAGGTTCGTCCGGGTGGGTTGTCATCCGCTTATGGGCAGAAGAGAAAGTAGTTCACCTTGACATATTAAACAGTTGTGAAAATGTGGAGAAATTGGATTTTCAAAAGCTTTTTGACCGGTTTTATTGTGCAGATCAATCCCGTTCTCGTGTGACGGGTGGATATGGAATCGGGCTTTCCATTGCAAAAGCAATGTCGAGATACACAAGGCAAAAATTGCTATTCGGCAGGAAGGGGAAAAAGGAATCTGCTTTTCTGTCCTTTTCCCGATCAAGGAAAAAAATAGTGAGAAGAAAAAACAGCTGGGATAACCCGGCTGTTTTTCTCGTTATTCTAATTCCTGATTCTCTCGGATCAATTGAATAATTCCCTCTTCAGGATAAGACAAAAGTTTGCCAAATCGGTAGGCAATTTCGGTTCGGGAGGCTCCTGTGTAAGCATTTTGCAAAAGAAGTCGTTTTTTGTCCGATTTGATACAGAGATATTCTTCCCAATCCTCTTCTTTTTTCCAGTAGACAATGTGGTAAGTACCGCGATTTAAAGAAACAGGGAATAGGTCTGTCAGTAACGGGTCGTCTTCTGCATAAAAATGCGTTCCATATTTCTGGCATATTTCCTGAGAAAAGGGAATCAGGTCATTTCTCTCATCGATAGAAGCAGATGGATGACTTAAAGCAATTTTTTTAAACCGGCCCGTACCATTTCATTAAAACAATCAATAACCCCGCACTGATAGGAATATGAATCAATTAATTTCATTTTTGTTTCCTTTCACGGCAATATTTGTATCGTACTGCCATTGCGTCCTGTTTTCACCTGAATTTGACTGGGAATTTGCTCTTTTAGCTGTGGTAAATGGGAAATGATTCCAACCAGCCGTCCGTCATTTCCCAAAGAGAGAAGAGCTTCCACCGCGCTGTCCAGCGATTCCGCATCTAATGAGCCAAACCCTTCGTCAATGAACATCGTGTCAATCACCACCCCGCCGGCATACATTTGCACAACATCTGCAAGGCTCAGTGCCAGAGCCAATGCTGTTTTGAACGACTCTCCGCCGGAAAGGGTTGAAGTAGGGCGGATTTTTCCGCTGTATTGATCCAAAATTTCTAAGTCCAAACCGGAAGAACGGCCAAATTTTTCTCGGTCTTTTTTGCGGCACAACAGATACCTTCCGCCAGTCAAGTTTTCTAAACGGTGATTGGCAAATGAAACAATCGCATCAAAATAGAACCCCAACACATACCGTTCAAACGAGATGCGCAGATCATTGTTTCCGCTGGCAATACGAAACAGATCATTGACCTGCCGATAGTACCATTCGCTTTTTTCTATTTTTTGATAAATAGATTCGATCTGTTTTTTATGAGCCATATCTTGGCTCAACCGCGATTGAACAACAGAAGCTTCTTTTCGCAATATTTCAATTTGTTTTTGAAGGGATGCTTCTTGTTTCAACAAATCTGTAATGTCAATAAACCTTACGCCATTCAACTGTTCTTGTAATTGACAAATGCGCCCTTCTAGCGATGTCATATCCAGTTGATATTGATGGATTTGTTTTTCGATAGCAGAAATTTGTCCGATTTGCGCACAGGAATCCAAAAAGACTTTCTGACCGCCTGGAAAAGAATTGTACAAAGAATCAGAAAACGTCTTTTGAGTGGTGGAAATTTTTTCCTGAAGAAGACGCATTCGTTCTTGATTTTCCGTAAGGGACTGTTTGACAGAACGAATCTGAGATATGGTCTCCTGATATTCTTTTTGTGTCTTTTCCAGAAGAACATCCAACTGCTTAACACTGCTGCGAAAATTTTGTATTTTCTGTTCCAGTTCCTCCTGAGACGTAATGCCGGATGGAAGCTTTTTTTCCAGCGAGAGAAGCTGTTCTTGCTGCAAGATAAGCTTACTATGGCAGGATTCCAATTTTTTTCTACGATCTTCACGATATGCTTGTATGGCATCCTCATCTGATAATAGAAGAGGATTTGCCAAAAGACCTTTTGGGGCGCATAATTCCCTTTGCAAGCATTGCAGTTTCTCTTCCGCTGTTTTCTGTTCCAGCAAAGTTTGATTTAAAATTTCAGCCATTCTTTGTTCTTGCGTCTGAGAATCGTTTTCATTCAGGAATGGGGCGGGAGAAAAAGCGTTTTTTATTTCTTTGTATTGACTAACGATTTTCTCATTTAGCTGAAATAATTGCTGAGAAGTATGTTCGGCCGCATCATGATAAGCACGGAGCTGTTCCTGGGTTGGCGGGTTATTTTTCAATGGCGCAGGGGAAGGATGGTCACTGCTGCCGCAAACAGGGCATGGAGTATTTTCCTGTAGCTTTGAAGCGAGAATTCCGGCCTGAGCATCTAAAAAAAGAGTATAGTTTTGCAGATAGACTGTTTTTTGCTGCTGGTAAAGTGGGAGTAGCTGTTTTTTTTGTGCAATTGTTTGCAGTAAAACACGGCAAATTTCTGAGCGGTCCCTGATTTTAGAGATTTCTTTTTCTTGGGTCTGACAAATGGCCACTTTTTCTGCGTAAGCAAATTCATTTTCGTTTTGAACAATTTCTTTCTTCAATTTTTTAATGGAACGGGATAATAAATCCTTTTCATCCAACAAAGAAGAAAAACTTTGTAAAGAGGCAATGGCCGATAAGAGGCTGTCTTTTTGGCCGGATTTTTGTTTGGCAAGCATCCATTGTCTTTCGGTCTCTTCACTTTTGGGGAAAAGCTTTGATAATTCCGCATTCTTTTTTTCTAAAATCATTTGAATGCTTTTTTGTTCTTCCAGTTGTTCGGTTCTTTTTTGCCATAGGGGGATCAGATCCTTTGCACTCTTCAGTCGCTCCAGCAAAGCACGCAATTGTTCCATTTCTGGATTTTTTGCAGACAGCTGTTCTTTTTCTTTTTGCAGTTTTTCTAAGTCCAATAAACGCTGATTGTTCTGGCGATGTGTTTCAATATGCAAAGCAGCAATCCGGTTTTCAAGTTGTTGTATACTGTTCTGATGCTCTTCCAGAAGTTTTTGATCGTTTTTTAAAAGAACCGTTAAGCGTTCTAAAATAGAGGGAACGAGAGGGTATTCCGCTTCCAAGAAAGAAGCGAGTGTAACATCGTTTTGCTTAGTAAGGCTTTTTAGATGGAAAGATAGTTCTTGCTGTTCTTTTTCCATATTTTCCAGTGCTTTTTTTGACTCTTGTTCCAATAAAACAGTAAATTGATCAAATTTTTCCGTATCGAAAATATGACGGAAAATTTCCTGCTTTTCTTTGCTGGGCGCATCTAAAAAGCGCCGGAAATCTCCTTGCGCCAGCATCGTAATCTGCTTGAACTGCTTGGCAGTTAGACCTAATATTTCCTGTATTCTGGCGCTTACCGCTGCCGGGCCGGTTAAAACAGTGCCATCAGGCAGAACAAGTTCTGCTTTTGCGGATACGGTAGTGATATCGCCATTTTTCTTTTGCTTTTTTTGCTTTGGGGAGCGGTATACCTCAAATTTTTTTTCCCGCACCCAAAAAGAATAGCGAACAAAACAAAGATCAGAAGGGTCGGAAAAATCGCTTTTAAAATCCTCATTTTGCCGTAACGCGCCGCTGGCCTCTCCATATAAGGCAAAGCAAATACCGTCAAAAATTGTTGTTTTTCCCGCTCCTGTCGGCCCACAGATCAAAAAAATCCCGGATTCGGCCATTGATTCAAAGTCAACGACCTCCTTTTGGGCAAATGGGCCAAATGCATTAAATTCCAGTCGGATCGGTTTCATTGGCGTCACCCCCTGTCCGTAATCTGTCGCAAATATTCCGAATAATGGTGTTCTGTTGTTCCTGCGGCTTTTCGCCGGTGATAGATTGGTAGAATTCCTCAAACAGCACATCCACTGGTTTAGCGGCCTTTTGCGAGGGAACAGAGAGATCTCCGTTTTCGTTTCGGCGTCCCATGAAAATCCCAAGCGCATTGGGATAGATTGTGCGCAGCCGGTTCATGGCATTGGGAACCAATACACGATCCAGCAGAGAAAAGAAAACCAAGTCCCGGGATTCTTTTTCGTTTGGATTACTTTTTAAAATTTGATCAAAGTTCCCTTCGATCATTCGCATATCCCGCAGAACGGGAAGAGATTGCCGACGGATCATCAAATGTCCTTTTTGGCCGAGTTGTGCAACCACGACGGATTTGTGATACGGAATTTCTGACTGGGAATATTTTAAGGGGGAGCCACTGTAACATAAATGGTCTTTCCCGGTAATCTGCGGACGATGGATGTGGCCTAAAGCCGCATAATCAAAGTCCTCCAGCCGCTTGGCATCGATCAGGTCGCTTCCTCCCAAAGAGACTTCGGATTCACTCCGGGCCACTGAATCGGGATTTTTCAGATAAGAAAAAAAACCGTGAGCCAAGATGACATTCCGCTGTGAGAAATCGATTTGAAACAGGTTTTCCTGTAAAACGGCGCTGAACGCATCATCAAAAGAGTGGATTTCCTCGTTAGGAAAATCTGTACGAACCAGCGCTGGTTCCAAATAAGGACACAGATAAAAATGGACCGGTCCAAATTCGTCTTGGAGCGTAATTTTATCCCAATGTCTTTTATAACGGCCGGAAAGGTACAAGCCTGAAGTGCGCAAAAGGCGGCTGCAAAAATCCAGGCGCTGTGGACTGTCATGATTGCCGGCAATGGCAAGGACAGGGATTTTCAATTCCAGCGTTACATGGCTTAAAAACGCATCAAATACGCTTACTGCTTCAGCTGATGGTACAGAACGATCGTATAAATCACCGGAAATCAAAAGTACATCCGGCCGTTCTTTTAGGGCCAGTTCAGACAGCTGCCGCAAAAAAAAGCGCTGATCCTCCAAAAGAGAAAACTCATTGATTTGTTTCCCGATATGCAGATCGGAAGTATGAATCCATTTCATAAAAGCTCTCCTTTTTCTAATAACTTTATTTTACACGTTTTGGCGAATGACGTAAAGGAATAAATGGGACTTGCTTTGAATAGATATCAATGGACGAACTGTCAAACGCAGGAAAAGATTGGGAGGATGAAAAATGGCAAGAATGAGTCGGGAAAATTCTGTTTTCTCCGGTCTATCTTCCGCAGAAGCGGAAAAAAGGTTAGCAAAGCATGGAGAAAACATCCTATCACATAAAAAAGCCATCCATCCTGCGAGAATTTTCGCAGGACAGTTTAAGGACTTTATGGTGATGATTTTATTGGGAGCCACAGTGATTTCCGTATTGATGGGAGAAGCGGTAGAAGCGCTCACGATTGTCGTCATCGTTTTGGTGAATGCCTTGCTGGGATTTTTGCAGGAATATAAAACAGAAAAGACTTTAGAAGCTTTAAAAAATATGGCGGCTCCCACGGCAAAAGTGATTCGTGACGGAAATGAAATGGAAATTCCCGCAGTTGATGTGGTTCCGGGAGATTTATTGGTATTGTCAGCTGGGGATCGAGTCCCAGCGGATGCTCGGCTTGTCGAAGCAATTCTTTTGCAGGCAGATGAAGCGATGTTGTCCGGCGAATCTCATCCGGTAAACAAAACGGACCTGCCACAGGATAAAACGCAGGACAGCTTTCGAAAAGATATGGTGTATATGGGAACCACAATCACCAAAGGGCGGGGAAAGGCAGTGGTGTCCGGTACCGGTATGACAACACAGATGGGGCAGATTGCTGGTATGCTGGATACTATTGAAACTGAGCGAACGCCGCTACAGGAAAAACTCGGTTCTCTGGGAAAATATATCGGTATCGGATGTCTGTTGATCTGTGCTGTCGTCACAGTGACGGGGATCATTCGGGGCGAGCCTGTATTCGATATGCTTTTAACTGGGATTTCGCTGGCTGTTGCTGCGATACCAGAGGGATTGCCTGCGGTTGTGACGATTGCCTTGGCGCTTGCTGTGTCCAGAATGGTAAAGCGGGGCGCACTGATCCGAAAGTTGCATGCAGTGGAAACGATGGGGTGCGCACAAGTTATCTGTACGGATAAGACGGGAACGCTGACTGAAAACCGAATGACGGTACAGGAAATTGCGACTCCCAAATACCATTTATATTTAGAAGTTTCAAAAGGAAAAGAAATCGGCTTCTTTTCAGAAAACGGTGAAAATGCAGCTGATTTAGATGACATTCGTCAGTTAACGGAAATTGCGGTTTTGTGCAATAATACACAACTGCCGCAGGAAAGAGAAGAAAAGGGATTATTCCGTACTTCTAAAGTGGAGGCCGTACAAGGGGACCCAACCGAAAGCGCATTATTCGTTATGGCGGAATCAGCACATTTTTCTACGGTTAAAATCATGCGGGAGTTTTCCCGCACTTTCGAAATTCCTTTTGATTCACAGCGTAAGCGAATGAGTGTTATTGTGAGAAATCGTCAGGGTGACCGCTGGATTTTTTCCAAAGGGGCACCAGATTATATGCTGGAACTTTGCAGCTATTATTTAGAAAATGGTCAGGTAAAGCTTTTAACACCCTCTATACGCAAAAAAATTCAATCACAGAATGAAGAGATGGCTCGTAAAGCACTGAGGGTGCTGGGATTTGCCTATCAATCAGAGCCGGAAGAATCTGAGCGGGCAGAATCTGATTTGATTTTTGTCGGGTTAGCAGGGATGATCGATCCGCCGCGTCAAGAGGCTTATCAAGCGGTGCAGACTTGCAAAAAAGCGGGGATTCAGACTGTTATGATTACCGGAGATCATGTATCCACCGCTTCGGCGATTGCCCGTGATTTGAAAATTCTGGATACGAACGGTCGGGTCTTAACCGGAAAAGAACTGGATCAGATGACAGATGTTCAATTAGATCGGGAATTGGATCAGGTTCGTGTTTTTGCCCGCGTTGCCCCTGCCCACAAACTGCGGATTGTAAAAGCTTTTAAAAAGAAGGGACGTGTCGTCGCTATGACGGGAGATGGGGTGAACGACGCTCCTGCGATCAAAGAAGCAGATATCGGTGTCGCCATGGGAAACGGGACGGACGTCACCAAGGAGGCCGCTTCGGTGGTATTACTGGACAGCTCCTTTGCCACACTGGTGAGCGCCATTGAAGAAGGAAGGGTTATTTACAAAAATATCCGTAAATTTATCCGATATCTGCTTTCTTGCAATATTGGTGAAATCGTAACCATGTTTTTGGGTATGCTGATGGGGATGCCTGTGGTTTTGCTGCCGATACAGATTCTGATTGTGAACTTAGTCACAGATGGGCTGCCTGCCATCGCTTTGGGGTTGGAACCAGCGGAAAAGGATATTATGCAAAAGCCGCCGCGCAAAAAGCAGGAAGGTATTTTCTCAGACGGTTTACTTTCGACCATAGTATTCCGAGGAATTTTAATTGGATTGACCACTTTGGCAGTATTTACTTCTTTTTACCACAGTAGTCAAAACTTGCTAGTAGCCAGAACTGGCGCATTGGCAACATTGGTGATTACACAGCTTATCCATGTATTTGAGTGTAAAAGAGAAGAAGTAGGCATTTTTAAAATAAATTTGCTGGATAACTGGAAACTGGTTGCAGCAGTTGCATTTTCCACTTTGATTTTAGCGTTGAGCATTCATCTTCCAATTTGTAATCTGTTATTTCAAACTGCACCATTGACCTGGCGCCAAATGGGAGAAATTGCATTGTATTGTGCTGCCGTGCCGATTTTGTCCTCTATTGCGATCTCTTTTAAACACAAAAAAAGAAAAGATAGAAAGCAGGAAGAAATCTCATTTCAATTACCAGTTCAGGGAGAGAATTAGGAAGAAATTTTCCATAGGGGGTTGACAAATCAAATGAATCGTTATATATTGAATACAATCTCATAGGAAAAAAGCGTTGAAAAGAAGAGTAAGCAATGAAAGGCGTCACAGAGAGCCCTGCTTGGTGTGAAAGGGTACAAACAGCATTGCCGAACATGGTCTTGGAGCTTCGCACCGACTGCGTTTTTTCGCATAGGCTGCGACGGGTGCGCCCGTGACAGCGTCAGGGTATCGATTCTAAAAGGGTCCGTACTTGCAGAGGCTTGTTCCCGTAAGGGGCAGGTGAATTCAGGTGGTAACACGAAGCGTTTTGCTCTCGTCCTTGAAAAAGGACGGGAGCTTTTTGTTGTCTAATTTTCTTTCGGAAGGGGCAAAAAGAATGAATGAGATTATCCGAATCCAAAACCTCAAAAAAACATTTGTATCTGATCATAATACTGTAACCGCATTGGATGGAATCGACCTTTCTATCGAGAAAGGGGAAATTTTTGGAATCATCGGTTTAAGCGGTGCTGGGAAAAGTACACTGGTCCGATGTATGAACTATCTGGAAAAGCCTACGGCGGGTACCATCATTTTTGATGGAAAAGAATTGGGAAACATGAGTGAAAAAGAACTGCGAAAGGCGCGGCAGTCGATCAGTATGATTTTTCAAGGCTTTCATCTACTGATGCAGCGAGACGCGTTGAGCAATGTGTGTTTTCCATTGGAAATTGCAGGGGTTCCAAAAAAAGAGGCGAAAGAAAAAGCAAAGGAAATGCTAGAACTGGTGGGAATCTCGGATAAAGCGCAGGCTTATCCAGCACAGCTTTCCGGTGGACAGAAACAGCGAGTAGCCATTGCACGTGCGCTGGCAACTAACCCCCAAGTCCTTTTGTGCGATGAGGCGACCAGTGCACTGGACCCGACAACAACACAGTCTATCCTTTCGCTTTTACAGAAAATCAATCAAAAACTTGGCGTCACGATTGTTATCATTACCCATGAAATGAGGGTCATTGAAGCAATTTGTCACCGAGTGGCGATTTTGGATAACAGTCGTGTAGCGGAATGCGGAATGGTAGAGGAAATTTTTGTCAACCCCCGTTCTGATATTGCAAAAAGGTTAATTTATCCTCATGGCAGAAGAAAAACTGTTTTTCAAAAAAGGGGATGCTTGCGTATTGTTTTTGATGGAAGTTCTTCTTTTGAGCCGGTAGTATCAAATATGGTGTTGACTTGTGGCGCAGCGGTCAACATTTTGTTTGCAGACACCAAAGACATTGATGGGAAAGCATATGGTCAAATGCTTTTGCAGCTGCCGGATGATGAGACGGCAAAAAGAAGAATATATGCTTATCTATCCAGCCGGAACCTTTATTTTAAGGAGGAAGTTGCTGATGTTTAATCCAGAGATGATCCGCTTGCTGGCACAAGGTATTTGGGAAACGCTCTATATGACGATTGTTTCTTCTTTGCTGGCATATGTGCTCGGCCTGCCGCTGGGAATTCTGTTGATTCTTACCGATAAGAACGGGATCCGTCCTATGCGATTTTTAAATGGGGCGCTGGGTTTCATTGTAAATTTTGTCAGGTCAGTGCCTTTTTTGATTTTATTGATCGCAGTCATTCCTTTTACCCGTTTTCTGGTTGGAACATCAGTTGGAAGCACTGCAACGATTGTACCGCTTGTGTTGGCGTCAGCACCCTTTGTCGCCCGAATGGTAGAATCCTCTTTAAAGGAGGTGGATCGTGGCGTGGTTGAAGCTGCGCAGTCCATGGGTGCAGGTCCGTGGCAGATCGTTACAAAGGTTTTGCTGCCTGAGGCTAAACCCTCTCTCATACTCAATGCGGCGATCGCTACGACTACAATTTTAGGATATTCTGCAATGTCTGGCTTTGTAGGGGGCGGGGGCCTTGGAACCATTTCCATTAATTATGGATTTTATCGTTATCAAAGTGATGTTATGTTAGTCACTGTACTGCTGCTGGTGGTGATTGTTCAGGTCTTTCAGGAAATTGGTTGGCGTATTGCCACACGGGGGGACAAACGTTCCCGGTAGATATTGTTTCTTACCGCAAAAGCGGTTTGATAGATTTTTTATCGTAGGAGGAGAAAGTATGAAAAAACTGATTTCTATTTTGCTGGCTGCTGTATTGTTTTGTGGTATTCTGTCCGGATGCAGTACCTCTGTATCCTCAACGGCAGACACACAAAATAATGACCAAAACTCCGTGAAAAGTTCACAAGAAGAGCCAATCACCATCCGGATTGGCGCCAGTATTACGCCCCATTCCGAAATTTTAAAAGCGGCTGATGAACTGTTGCGGGATAAGGGATATCAGTTGGATATTGTAGAATTTGACGATTATATCCTGCCGAATTTGAATGTGGAAAGCGGAGAACTGGACGCAAATTTTTTCCAGCATCGTCCTTATTTAGAAAATTTCAATGAGGAAAACGATACCCATTTGGTTTCGGTTGCAGTTGTTCATTATGAACCGTTTGGGCTGTATCCCGGAAAAACTACATCACTGGAAAATCTGAAAGATAATGCGCAAATTGCTATTCCCAATGATGGAACCAATGAAGCGAGAGCATTGCTTTTGTTGGAATCCCTCGGATTGATTACACTGAAAGATGGTGTGGGAACCACTGCGACGATTTTGGACATTGCAGAAAATCCCAAAAATCTTCAAATCACTGAAATGGCCGCCGCTCAGCTGGCTCGTTCTTTACAAGATGTAGATATGGCGGTAATCAACGGAAATTATGCGCTGCAGGCTGGCTTGGATCTCAACGATGCGCTTGCAACAGAAGATAAAAATTCCGAAGTTGCAGATACTTACGCGAATGTGTTGGTTGTAAAAGAAGGAAATGAAAACAGCGATGCAATCAAGGCATTGTCTGAGGTGTTGACCAGTCCGGAAATAAAAACCTTTATCGATGAAACTTATCATGGCATTTTCCTGCCGCTGTTCTAATTCTTTGTATAAATGGATAGAAATGGTCCTGAAACCCCATTGGGGTCAGGACCATTTTATATGGAATCGTACTAATAAAAAGATGTTAGAAAACTTACATTATCGGATTTTCATAAGTTCCAAAGCAAGCTTTGCTGTGTTTTCCAAGTTTTGAACCGTAATATATTCGGACACGCTGTGGATTTTTTCCATGCCGGTTCCAACCACCACCGAACGGATCCCGTTGGTGTTAAAGATATTGGCATCGCTTCCGCCTCCGGTGGGAACGATGGATACCGGAAGACCCAAAGTATCACAGCAGTCCCGAAGTAGCAGGATGAGCGGATCATTTTGCGGAATATGGTAAGACGCGTATGACACTTCGGTTGTATACTGCAAAGCGGCGTGGTACTTTCGACAGGCATTTTCTAAAGCTTCAATCATTTGATTACAGTGCTTTTGCAGCTTTTGAGGATTGTGGCTGCGAATTTCTGCTGAAATCCGCACAGTTTCTGGTACGATATTATTAGGACCTTCGGCTAAAAATGTTCCAATATTTGCGGTAGTTTCTTCATCAATACGCAAAAGCTGCATATTGGTTACGGCATCGGCGGCAACGATAATTGCGCTGATACCGTCTTCCGGAGCAACACCCGCATGGGCTGCTTTTCCGGTGATGGTCGCTGCGATTTCCATATGCCCGGGTGCTTGATTGACAATGGTGCCAACATCGCCCTCATTGTCAAAAACCACCGCATGATGGGATTGAAACTGGGTATAATCCAAATATTTAGCACCCAATAGCCCCACTTCTTCGCCGATCGTAAAAGCGACTTCAATCGGTCGATGGGGAATATTTTGTTCTACAATCCATTTTAATGCTTGCATGATTGCAGTGACGCCGGATTTATCGTCAGATCCTAAAATGGTATCTCCAGCGCTGTGGATCACCCCGTTTTCCACAACGGGGCAAATATTTTTTCCCGGCGGTACCGTATCCAAATGTGCACTAAATAAAATAGGCTCAAAGGAAGAATCGCCATCCAAAAAGGCGCAGACATTTCCAGTATTAGCATAAGCTTTTTCAGCTGCATGATCTGTTTGAACTCGTAGTCCAAGGCTGCGCAGGTCGTTCTCCACACGTTTGGCAAAGGTTTTTTCTGAACGGCTTTCACTGGCGATTTGAACGTAATCCAAAAAGGTTTTTAACACAGTACTTTGTTCCATTTGGTATCGCTCCTTTCTTTTTTTATTATAAAGGAACAATATGCGGCAATCAAGCTGTGTTATAGCAGTAATCCCGCTCCGGGTCCAAGTGGGAGCCCCAATAGCATCCAAAGAATCAGTAGAGCGGACCAGCCCAGCAAAAAGAAAAGACAATAGGGAATCATGGTGGAAATAATTGTGCCAATTCCAGACGAGTTGTCATATTTTTTGGCAAATACGACAATCATGGAAAAGTATGCCATCAGCGGAGTGATCAGGTTGGTACAGGAATCTCCGATCCGATAAGCCACCTGTGTTAGCTGAGGGGAATATCCCAGCAGCATAAACATTGGGACAAATACAGGGGCCAGAATGGTCCATTTGGCAGAGGCCGAGCCCATAACGAGATTGATGAGAGCAGAAAAAAGGATGAACAGTACCATTAAGACGGGACCTGGCATTGCGACAGAGCCAAGCCATTCCGCCCCTTTTAATGCGAGAATAGTTCCCAATTTTGTGTAGGAAAAGTAGTTTATGAATTGTGCTGCAAAAAAGGAAAGGGCAATATAACTCCCCATTGCGGACATATTTTCTGACATTTGGGAACAAACATCTTTTTCGCCTTTATATTTACGGGTAACCAGTCCAAATACGATGGAAGGAACCAAAAATATAATAGCGATCAGTGGAATCAGACCGTTTATCAAAGGTGCGTTTTCCGTTAGGCTACCTGTCTGAGGATTTCTCAAAAAAGAATTTGCAGGAATACAGCAAGCTGCAATGAAAAGCAGAATTGCGAGAAGCGTCCAGTTGGCCCACCGAAGTGCTTTTCGTTCCAGATCTCCCATTTCCCGGGAAATACTGTCCGGCTCTATTTTATCTGGTGCTGCTAAACGAGGTTCTACAATACGGTCGGTGACAAAAGTGCCGATTGCTACGATCAGAAAAGTGGAGACAATCATAAAAAACCAATTATCAGTGGCTTGCACAGTATAGAAAGGATTTACCAGATGTGATGCTTCCGTGCTGATGCCTGCCAACATGGGGTCAATGGTGCCAATGAGTAAGTTGGCCGAAAATCCTCCGGAGACACCTGCAAAAGCGGCGGCTAGTCCGGCAATCGGATGACGGCCGTATGCTTTAAAAATTACCGCACCTATGGGGATCAAAACCACATATCCAACATCTGACGCAATATTGGACATAACGCCTAAAAAAACCAGCATTGGCGTGACAATTCCTCGGGGAGTTGACAAAATGGCCCGCCGAATCAAAGCGGAAAGATATCCGCTTCCTTCGGCGAACCCCACACCTAACATGGTCACGAGGACAACACCTAATGGCGCAAAAGAGGTAAAATTACTTACTGCACTAGTCAGCATATAAGAAAGACCTTCGCGAGTGAGCAGGCTAACTGCTGAAACTACCTGTTTTTCCAGTTCCATAGTGGAGGGGTTAATGGTTTCACCGACAGCAGAAACATCCAAAAAAGCACAGATTGCGGAAAGAATCACTACAGCGAAAGCAAACAGCGCAAATAAAGTAATCGGATGAGGAAGACTGTTCCCGATTTTTTCGATATAATTGAGAAAGCGCTGGAAGATTCTGTTGTTTTCCCTTCTTTTTGGGATTTTCTTCATGAAGCAACTCCTCCATATACAAATTGTTCAGGCAATACGGCAGTATATACCTGCCAATTAAAATAGATTTTTGAAAGAAAAATTCCAATTTTGCTTTTCTTTCCAATGTAAAAAATAAAGAACAGCCACAGGTGCCAGTAAAAATCCCCATATTCCCCATAGTTGAGCCCCTGCATACATAGCGGTGATTGTTGTCAGCGGATGAAGCTCAAACTGTTTTCCGATAATTTTAGGCTCAATAATTGTTCGGACCAGCGCAACAATACCGAACAACGCCAATAGTCCCAACCCTTGAAAATAGTTTCCGCTGACACAACAGGTAATGGCCCACGGAACCAGTACAATCCCTGGCCCGATAACGGGCAAGGCATCCGCCACTGCGATTAAAAGAGCCATAGACCAAAAATTTTCGATTTTTAACAACCAAAGCCCAAACGTCAGTTCCAAAAAGGTAATGACAAAAAGAATAGCATAGGCTTTCAGCATTTGGAGTAAAGTGGAAAAAATAAATTCTTTTAAGTCTAATAATGCCCGATGGACAGGGCGGGGCATATTGCGCTGGATCCATAGTGTAATATTTTGATATTCCATTGCGATCATGAAAGATGAAAGAACTGCAAAAAGAAATGCGGTAAAGGCAGCGGGAGCTTTGGAAATCCAGCTGCTAATGGCGGAAAGTGCTACTCCAGAATATTCTACCAGTGTTTTTTGAATTTGGCTCATCAATTCACCAGATCTTTGTGCGGAGGAAGCGGCCCGTCCATTAGACGGCGGAAAATGTTCTGAGATCAACAGTAAAAAGGGCTCAATTTGATTTTGATACACCTGAGGCAGAAATTTGAGCAGATTTTGAATGCCGGTCAGGGCTAAACAGCATAAAAACCAGAGAAAAAGACCCAGTGTAAAATACAAAAGCAAAAGAACGGCTACTGACCAGAAGCTCTTTTTAGCGGAAGAAAAGCGGCTAATCCAATTTACAGCAGGATGAAGCAGAAAAGCGAGGAACAAACCGGCTAAAAACGGCCAGAACAGTTGAATGGTAAATTTTAGGCCAAAATAGATTAAAAAAAGCATTACAGCCCAGAAAGCAGCGGATAAGAGAAAATCTTTTTTCTGTCTTGCGTTCATAAGCCCCCCGATCTGTCGATACTGCTATGGAATACAGTTTCGGCTTCCACTGTAAAATATCTGTTTTTCTTTGGACTTTTTTATTTTAATTTGCATTTCTTTCTTCCATTTATGCCAGAGAAAGTTTGACAATAAGGAAAGAATACGGTTATGTCATATGAAACAAAAGATAATTAGTACAAAAAATTATGAAAATATGATAAAAACCGACGAAAAACAAAAAAATCCTGCTAAAATAAAAGATAATTTCATAAAATAGCTGTTATTTGTTTTTTAATCCCGAAAATCCATATCTTTCCGGATTGAGATATTGCAGTGCTTTTGATATATTGTAGCTTGTTCAAAGACAATCGTTTTTTAGGAGCGGACAATATGAAAGAACATCCTAAATATCTTTTGGTGGACTCTCAGATCTTGCCCGAAGTGTATTTAAAAGTTATATTGGCAAAAAAGCTGTTAGCACAGGGCAAAGCCAAAAGTGCATCGGAAGCGGCGAAATCTGCAGGTATTTCCCGTAGTGCTTTTTATAAGTACAAAGATTTTATTCACGAATACAATACCCGGCTTAGTGACAGTATTATGACGATTTCTGCTTCTCTGGCAGATGAATCAGGCGTTTTGTCGGCGTTAATGGCGGAAATTTCATCGAGTGGCGGGAACATTCTTACCATTCACCAGAATATTCCGGTGGATTCGGTGGCTCCTGTATCCATTTCTCTGCGGACAAACCAGATGAACTGTTCGGAAGAGGAGTTGTTGGAAAAAGCAAAAAAACTCCCCGGCGTGTTGGATATCAAGTTCATTTCCGGTCATTAATGGCCTTTAAAAGATGGAGGTAGGGAATCATTATGATAAAAGTAGCATTGATGGGACACGGTGTAGTCGGTTCCGGTGTAGCGGAAATTTTAGAAGAAAAGGCTTCCAGTCTGTGTCAAAAGGCTGGTGATGACCTATATTGTGCGAAAATTCTGGATCTTCGTGATTTTCCGGATACCGTTTATGCAGACCGGTTTACCAAGAATTTTGAGGATATCGTTGCAGACGATTCTATTCAAATTGTCGTAGAGGCAATGGGAGGGCTGCATCCGGCTTATGAATTTGTGAAGAGCTGTTTGCAGCAGGGGAAAAGCGTTGTCACTTCTAATAAGGAACTGGTGGCTGAAAAGGGTGCGGAACTGTTGACTTTGGCAAAAGAAAGAAATGTAAACTTCTTTTTTGAGGCCAGTGTCGGCGGCGGGATCCCTATTATCCGTCCAATGCATTTGTGTCTTGCGGCCAACCGGATTGATGAAGTCTATGGCATTTTAAACGGTACCACTAATTTTATTCTCACCAAGATGATCAAAGAACGCATGACTTTTCAGGAAGCACTTGCTTTAGCGCAGCAGTTAGGCTATGCGGAAAAAAATCCTGCTGCCGATGTTGATGGTGTGGATGCCTGCCGTAAGATTTGTATTTTGGCATCATTGGCATTTGGAAAACATGTTTATCCTAAGGAAGTGTATACCGAAGGCATTTCAACCATTACGTTAGAAGACGTGGCATATGCACAGAGCGGGGGATATGTGGTCAAACTGATTGGCCGGGCCAAAAGGATGGAAGGTAGAAAAAACGAGGTAATGGTAAGCCCCGTTTTTGTTCCGGTGGAAAATCAGCTTTCCAGCGTTGACGATGTATTTAATGGTGTACTGGTCAAGGGCGATGAAACCGGAGATGTTATGTTTTATGGTAAAGGAGCCGGCAAGCTGCCCACAGCTTCCGCAGTGATAGCTGATGTGGTACATATCGCGAAATCACCGAATACCAGCCAGTCTTTGACTTGGGAAGATTCCAATGCAGACACAGTGGAAGATATTTCTATGTATGAAAATGCTTTTTATTACAGATTATGTGGTTTCGTATCGAAAGAAAAAATCGCCTCCCTTTTTGGAGAGGTATCCTACTTATCCCGGCTAGGTCAGCCCGATGATGAAACAGCATTTTTGACCGGTACAATGAAAGAGTCTCAGGCATTAGCGGCAGAACAAAAACTCGGCGATATAAAAATTCTGGGAAAAATCCGACTGCTCGGATGAACCGGAGAAGGGGAAAGGACATATGATAAAAGTGCAGATTCCTGCAACCAGCGCAAATATCGGTTCCGGCTTTGATTCACTTGGTTTGGCTGTTACAATGTATAATACAATCGAAATGGAAGAAGCGGACTGTCTGGATATCCAAGCGTTGGACGGCATACCGATTCCTGTGGATGAAAATAACTTGGTATACCAAAGTGTAAAATATATTTATGATTTGTGCGGAAAGCCTATGAAGGGCATGAAAATCCGCCAGACCAACAAAATCCCGATGGCTCGTGGGTTGGGCAGTTCTTCTGCCTGTACTGTAGGTGGTATCGTAGGTGCAAATCATCTTCTTGGCGGCCCTCTATGCCAGCGTGAGCTGGTTAATATTGCGGCTACGCTGGAGGGACATCCAGATAATTCCACGCCGGCGTTGCTGGGCGGATTGGTCACCGCCGTTCTAGAAAAGGGAAAAGTCTATTATGTGAAACAGGCCATCGCCCAGGACTTGCGGTTTGTTGCCATCATCCCCAATTTCGAGCTGAAAACTTCGTTTGCCCGTCAGGCTCTGCCGCGGGATGTATCTCATAAAGATGCAGTTTTTAACCTTTCCCGATCAGCTTTGATGTCCGTTTCTCTTTATTCCGGCAATTATCACAATCTGAAAATCGCCTGTGACGATCGATTGCATCAGCCTTACCGCCTTTCGCTGATTGACGGCGCCCACGAAGTTTTTGACCTGGCTTATCAGTGCGGCGCATATGCCATGTATATCAGTGGTGCCGGTTCTACTCTGATGGCGATTGTCAATAGTGAAAAAACAGATTTTGCACAGCAAATGCGCGTCGGCTGTGATGAGATGGGGCTAAACCAGTGGCAGATTCATGAGTTGTCTGTTACCAATGTGGGGGCTCGAGTGTTAGAAGATTAGGGGGTACATAAGATGAGTTTGATTGTTCAGAAATTTGGCGGATCATCGGTTGCGAACGCCCAACGAGTATTTAACGTTGCGAATATCATTACGGATACCTATGATAAAGGCAATGATGTAATTGTTGTCGTTTCCGCACAGGGAGATACCACCGATGATTTGATTGCAAAGGCAGCGGAAATTAACCCCAACCCTTCCAAAAGGGAAATGGATATGCTTCTTTCCACAGGAGAACAAATTTCCATTGCGCTGTTGGCGATGGCGATTGAAAAATTGGGATATCCTGTTATTTCTCTTACAGGTTCCCAAGCGGGTTTTGTAACGGATTCCAATTACAGTAAAGCGCGTATTCGCCGGATTGAAAAAGAACGGATTGAAAATGAGATTAACAAACACAATATTATCATCGTTGCAGGTTTTCAGGGCATGAACCGTTATGATAATATTACTACGCTTGGACGGGGAGGCTCTGACACCAGTGCAGTGGCATTGGCAGCAGCGTTTCATGCAGATCTGTGCCAAATATTTACGGATGTGGACGGCGTTTATACAGCAGACCCGCGTATTGTCCCCAATGCGCAGAAATTAGACGAAATTACCTATGATGAGATGCTGGAATTGGCCAGTTTGGGCGCCAACGTTCTGCATAATCGCTCGGTCGAGATGGCAAAGAAGTATAATGTAAACCTTGAAGTGGTTTCCAGCTTGGAACGAAAACCCGGTACCAAGGTAAAGGAGGTAACAGATGTGGAAAAGATGTTAATTAAAGGTGTAGCAAGAGATAACGACGTTGCCCGTATTTCTGTTGTTGGGGTGCCAGATAGCCCTGGCGTTGCATTCCGGCTGTTTTCCACGCTGGCCTCGAAAAAAATCGATGTTGATATTATCTTACAGTCAATCGGCAGGACCGGCAGTAAGGATATCAGCTTTACCGTTTCCAAAGGTAATTTGGAAGAGGCTGTAAAAGTGGTGAATTCTTTAAAGGACGTGCTTCATTTTCAGTCGGTTGAGTGTTCTGAAGATATTTCAAAAGTGTCGGTTGTAGGGGCGGGAATGCAGAGCAATCCTGGTGTTGCGGCCAAAATGTTTGAAGCGCTGATGGATGCAAATATTAATATACAGATGATCTCTACCAGTGAAATTAAAATTTCGGTTTTGATTGACTCAAAGGATTCTACCCGTGCGGTCGCCGCAATTCACGATGCTTTTTTGGCTGATTTACCTAGATAAAATAAAAACGAGACGACTTTTCGTCTCGTTTTTATTTTGCAAGTAATGAAAAGAGATTGTTTTTCTTAAGATTCTGAATAATATTAAACTTATGCACAAAAATCAAATCGGACGAAATGCTTTCGGTTGCAATAAAGAGGATATTTGGTGTATACTGGAAAAAGAAAGGAAGGGTGAGGAAAATGAAAATTGCCGATTATCAACATGACCTGTTTACCTATGCCAAATTGCTTTTGGGAATTGACAGCCCAACAGGATACACTCTGCGTGTGGTTGATGCCATTGGCCAAGTGGCGGAAAGTCTGGAGTTTGGGTTTGAAAAAACAACAAAGGGCTGCGGGCTCATTCATGTGCCTGGCCGGGATAACAGTAAAAAAGTAGCGGTTTCCGCCCATATAGACACTTTGGGTGCGATGGTTCGTTCCATCAGCAGCGATGGCATGCTCAAATTTACGCCGGTAGGCGGTCCTATCCTTCCAACGTTGGACGGTGAGTACTGCAAGGTTCTTACGCGGGATGATACGGCTTATTCAGGTACTATTTTAAGCTTGAGCCCAGCGGTACATGTTTTTCCCGATGCATCAACACGCCCCCGTGATGACGTCAATATGGCAGTGCGAATTGACGAGCCGGTAAAATCCAAAGAAGATGTGCAGAATCTTGGAATCCGTCCAGGTGATTACATTTTCATTGATCCCAAAACAGTCATTACTTCCAGCGGTTTTTTAAAGTCCCGGTTCATTGATGATAAAGGAAGCGCTGCCTGTCTGCTGACTGTTTTGAAAATCCTGCATGATAAAAATCTTTGCCCGCAGTATGATACGGTGTTTTTCTTCTCCGTTTACGAAGAAACAGGACATGGTGCATCTTATCTTCCGGCAGGGCTGTCAGAATTGCTTGCCGTAGACATGGGGTGTATCGGCGATGATTTAAGTTGTACGGAATATGATGTTTCCATTTGCGCTAAGGATTCTCACGGCCCTTATGACTATGAAATGGTGAGTCGTCTGATTCGTCTGGCAGAGGAAAGAAAATTGGACTACGCGGTGGATATCTATCCCCGTTATGGTTCGGATGTCGGCGCTGCTTGGTCTGCGGGAAACGATGTGAAGGGCGCTTTAATTGGCCCTGGTGTCCATGCCTCGCATGGAATGGAACGTACACATTATAAAGGAATGGAAAATACGATTCAATTAATTTTGGCATATTTAGGCTGTTAATCGCCTGGATTATGAAAAGCCCGGTGAAGCAAAAACTTCACCGGGCTTTTTGCATTCAAAAAGGCTTTTGGCAGTTTGATTGATATGGAAAGATTTGCACTGTAAAAGCTTAGATGGTACAGACAAAAAACCGAATATATTTTTAAAAGAGAAATGTAAAATTTGTTCCTCCTTTTCTTTACAAATATTTTTCCTACACACCGTTTTATATTTTACATGCAGCCGGTATGATGAGGTTGCAATCAAAAGTAAGAAATAAAAGGAGAATTTAGCAATGAAAAAGATGATTTTTGTATGTATGGCGGCATTGATGCTGTCCGCTTTTGCTGGTTGTTCCAGCACAACGACCTCATCCGAATCTTCTTATGGCGGCGGCACTGAAAATTCTTCCGCTTCCGCACAAAGCAGCCAGGCAGAAGCAGACTTTGATACTTCCAAAGATATCGCGGTTATTTCCCGTGAGGATGGATCAGGAACCAGAGGTGCTTTTGTTGAACTGTTTGGGGTAGAAGAAAAGGATGCCGATGGCAATAAAGTGGACAGAACCAGTGATGAGGCCGATATCACCAACAGCACTTCTGTCATGATGACCTCCGTGGCCGGTAATCCTTACTCGATTGGATATATTTCTCTTGGGTCGCTGAACGAGACTGTAAAAGCGGTCAAGATCGACGGTGCTGAAGCCACCGTAGAGAATGTAAAAAGCGGAGCCTATGGAATTTCCAGACCTTTCAATATTGCAACCAAAGCAGACGTGAGCGAAGTTGCACAGGATTTTATCGACTTTATCATGAGTTCTGACGGACAGAAAGTTGTGGAAGAGGCTGGTTGTATCCCGCAGGAAACGAGCGGCGCCTATGCCGGCAGCAAACCCTCCGGCAAGATCGTAGTCGCTGGTTCCTCCTCCGTAACTCCTGTAATGCAAAAACTGAAAGAAGCGTATCTCACCGTAAATCCCAATGCTGAAATCGAGATTCAGGAAAGTGATTCTACTACCGGCATGAACTCCGCTATTGACGGTGTCTGCGATATTGGTATGGCTTCCAGAGAGCTGAAAGATACTGAAATTGAAAAAGGTCTGACACCTACCGTAATCGCTACTGACGGTATTGCGGTCATCGTAAACAACGAAAATCCCATCGAGGATTTGACTAAAGATCAAGTAAAGTCCATTTATATCGGAGAGACAATCTCCTGGTCCGAAGTCGCCTAGTAGATAAATAACATAAAAAGCATCAAGGGTTACGGTGTCATCGGCCGCAACCCTTGTGCTGTATCGGTATCATTTAGCTGATGCTTTTCGCATCATCTGTGTGGGCAGAATGTTTAAAAGAGTTTTCCAGCCGGTCACACAGCGGCAGAACGGAGCGTATATGAGACATTGGTATTTGAATAAAGAAACCCTTATGAAAGGTATTTTTTTACTGGCTGCCTGCGCTTCTATTCTGGCAGTTGCCCTGATTTGCCTTTTCCTTTTTGCGAATGGTCTTCCGGCCATTGGAAAAATCGGCATATTTGATTTTTTGCTGGGAAAAGTGTGGAAACCGGGAAATGATTTATACGGGATTCTTCCTATGATTTTAGGAAGCATTTATGTTACCGCAGGTGCGATTGTTGTCGGTGTTCCTATTGGCATTTTAACAGCTGTGTTTATGGCAAAATTCTGTCCGAAAGGCCTTTATCGGTTTTTGAAACCAGCAGTAGAACTGCTGGCAGGAATTCCGTCAGTCGTTTATGGATTTTTTGGTCTGGTAGTCATCGTCCCCTTGATTCGAGAGCTTTTTCCCGACAGCAAAGGAACCAGTATGCTGGCAGCTTCTCTCCTGTTAGGCATTATGATTCTTCCTACTATCATCGGTGTCAGTGAATCGGCGATTCGGGCGGTGCCGGAAAGCTATTATGAAGGCGGTTTGGCGCTGGGGGCCAGCCATGAACGCAGTGTTTTTTTCGCCACGCTGCCGGCAGCAAAATCCGGTATTCTTGCAGGTGTTATTTTGGGAATCGGACGCGCCATTGGTGAAACAATGGCAGTTATCATGGTGGCGGGAAATCAACCGCGTATGCCCGCAGGGCTGTTAAAGGGCGTGCGGACTCTTACTTCGAATATCGTAATGGAAATGGGCTATGCGGCGGATTTGCACCGAGAAGCTTTGATTGCAACTGCAGTAGTATTGTTTGTATTTATCCTGCTGATTAACCTGTTGTTTTCCGTGCTGAAAAGGAGGACGAATGAATAATGGAGCAGATCAACAAACAAACCTTTCAGCAAAAACTGAAAAGCTATCGAAAAAGCCCGCTGTCATTGACTTTATTTTTACTTGTAACCATTTCGGCATTGGTCACTGCTTTTGTTCTGTTTTTTCTAATTGCATATATCCTGATAAAAGGTGTCCCGCATTTGACACTGGATCTATTTTCTTGGACATACAATTCTGAGAATGTCTCGATGCTTCCATCTATCGTTAATACTTTTTTAATGACGCTGTTATCTCTTTTGATCGCCACGCCGTTGGGAATTTTTTCTGCTATTTATCTGGTGGAATATGCCAAACGGGGAAGCAAGGTCGTAAAAATTGTCCGCATTACAGCGGAAACGCTTTCTGGTATACCTTCTATCGTTTATGGTTTATTCGGAATGTTGTTTTTTGTTGTCACGCTGCACTGGGGCTATTCTGTTTTATCAGGTGCGTTTACGCTGGCGATTATGATTCTGCCGCTGATTATGCGTACTACCGAAGAAGCGCTCAAATCTGTTCCGGATACATATCGCGAAGGCAGCTTCGGCCTTGGAGCCGGAAGACTGCGAACCGTATTCCGTATTGTACTGCCACCAGCTGTTCCTGGTATTTTGGCGGGCGTTATTTTGGCCGTCGGGCGTATTGTCGGTGAAACAGCTGCATTGATTTTCACCGCAGGTACCGTTCCGGAAATTCCCGAAAGTCTGCTCGATTCGGCGCGTACCCTTTCGGTACATATGTATAATTTATCGCGCGAAGGCTTGTATGTCGATCAGGCTTATGCAACTGCGGTGGTTCTGCTGGTTGTGGTAATTGTAATCAACGGACTGTCAAACTTTGTTGCCAAAAAAATATCGAAGGGATAAGATTTCGTATGGATAAATTTACAATTAAAAATCTGGATTTATTTTACGGCGATTTTCAAGCGCTAAAATCCATTCATTTGGCTCTGCCTGCTAATGAAATCACTGCTTTTATCGGTCCATCCGGCTGTGGAAAATCGACTTTTTTAAAAAGTTTGAACCGGATGAACGATCTGGTAGAAGGATGCCGTATTACAGGGCAAGTATTGCTGGAGCAGGAAGATATTTATGGCGATATGGATGTAAATCTTTTGCGCAAACGGGTTGGAATGGTATTTCAAAAGCCGAATCCGTTTCCAATGAGTGTTTATGATAATATTGCGTTTGGGCCAAGAACCCATGGAATTCATAAAAAGAAAGAATTAGACGAGATTGTAGAAAAATCTCTTCAAAGTGCGGCAATTTGGGATGAAGTAAAAGATCGTCTGAATAAAAGCGCCTTGGGGCTTTCCGGAGGTCAACAGCAACGTTTGTGTATTGCCCGGGCTCTTGCCGTTCAACCAGAAGTACTTTTGATGGATGAGCCGACGTCGGCTTTGGATCCGATTTCAACTTCTAAAATCGAAGATTTAGCACTGGAACTGAAAAAGAATTATACAATCATTATGGTAACTCATAACATGCAGCAGGCAGCGCGCATATCAGACAAAACAGCATTTTTTCTTTTGGGTGAAGTCATAGAATATGGCAGCACGGAAACGCTATTCTCGATTCCTTCTGATAAGCGCACCGAGGATTATATCACCGGCAGATTTGGATGAGGAGGAAGAGAAGATGCGCAATAAATTTGACGAACAGCTGAAACTTCTCAATGAAGAACTGAATGAAATGGGCGCGTTGTGTGAAAGCGCGATTGCCAATTCGGCAAAAGCATTGCTGACAGGGGATAAATCTTTGGCGGAACACGCCATTTCCATCGACAGTGAAATTGACCAGCAAGAACGAGAAATCGAAAGTCTTTGTTTAAAGCTTTTGTTGCAGCAGCAGCCCGTAGCACGAGACTTACGTCAGATTTCCTCTGCTTTAAAAATGATTACCGATATGGAGCGGATCGGTGATCAGGCTGCGGACATTGCAGAAATCATCAGCCTGGCAAACTTGAAAGCTTCAAATAAGACAATGCATATTGGAGAAATGGCCAAGGCTACCATCAAAATGGTGATGGACAGCGTAGATGCTTTCGTCAAGCGAGATCTGGATGCGGCGCAGGCAGTTGTTGCTTATGATGATGTAGTCGATCAGTTATTTGATACTGTCAAAAATGAATTGATTGATCTGATCGCATCCGGGCATGCAGATGCAGAATATGCGGTAGATCTTTTGATGATTGCAAAATACTTTGAACGGATCGGTGACCATGCAGCCAACATTGCAGAATGGGTAGAATTTTCCATTACTGGTATTCACAAAAAGCTGCAGCCGGAAGGGTTTCAGCGTACGGAGGAGCAAAGGGAATAAAAAAGACAATTTTTCCTATTAGTTTTGTTTGATCGGATATACGGTACAAAAATGCACCCCAAAAATCAATTTCGGGGTGCATTTTTATATGTAGCGATAGCACGGTCAGGAAAGGGAAGCTTGTTCTTTTTTTTGCCGTATATCCTGACCGACAAAAAACAGAGGGACATAGCTGCCGATGATGCGGGAAAAAACTCGTTCTCCATAAAGTTTTAACAATTCCTGAAGCGACAAGTTCGTGCTGATAATGGTAGACAGACGTTTGTTTAAACGCGTATTCAACAGCTGATAGACAACTGCGCCAGTAAATGTTGTGGCAAATTCGGCGCCAAGATCATCCAAAATCAGCAGGTCACATTCCAACATAAGATCGAGTGTTTGTAAATCGTTTTCCGAACGGGAAAATCTCTCTTTTTCAATTTGGGATAAAAAATCAGGCGTAGAGCCGTAGATTACGCCATAACCTTTTTCCATAACTTCTTTTGCAATGGAAAGAGACAAATGGGTTTTTCCCAGACCAGTTCGACCACTCATTAAAAGATTGGGACCATTAGGAGAAAATGTTTTGGCGTAATCTCTGCAAAACCGAAATATTTTTTTCATTTGTTCCCGCGCAGATGGGCCTTTATTGGCTGTATCTGCATAATAAGAAAGATCGAAGTTAGAAAAATGACATAAAGCCAGAGGGGATTTGCTATTTAACCGGCGGAGAGCTTCTTCTTTTAAAATTTTTTCAAAGCATTTGCACCGCTTTCCGTCTCGATATCCTTCGTCATGGCATAGCGGGCAGGTAAAGGGTTCGGTCAGGTAATCTTCCGGTAAATCAATAGATCGCAGAATAGATTGGCGCTCTTTCTGCAGAGAAAGATTCCTTTCCTTGATTTGTTCTAACTGCCGCAATCCCTGTTTGCCGGACATCGCGGCGCGAATTGCAGCATACCCGGTCATACTCAGTTCTTTTTCAATCTGTTCCAGTCTTGGCACGCAGACGTATAATTCACGTTTTCGTTCTTCCAACGTTTGAAAAGCACGTTGACGGCGCCTGTTTAAAATTTCTCTACCATATTCAAAAAGTTCTTTGGAATAAGCCATATCATTAATCTCCTAGTCCATTTTAGGAACATGCCAACGATGCAATTGCTCAAATTCCTCCAGGTCAAAGGAATATTCCTTTTTTTCCTCTTTTTTTTGCTTTTCCGGTGGAGCAGATTCTGACAATGCTTCCTCCGGCTTTTGGAACCCTTTTTCGTGCCAGGCGGATAGAATTTTATGAATATATGGAAAACTGACTTTCCCTGTATTATCTACTGTTTTTTCATAAGCTAAACGAAGCATATCGATAGAAAAATGGAACTCGCAATACCATTGCTCAATCCATTTTTGTTCTTTGGCAGTAAGGCGTCGGTCATGGATTCCAAATGCGTTCTGCACTTCTTGCTCCCGTTTGCGTCGGATCGTTTGACTGTCCAGATATTTTTCAATCGCTTCATCATTGTCCAATCCCATTTCCTGCCAAGAAAGTGCCGTTTTTTCGATGTAGCGGAGATTTCGCTTGTCAATGGAAGCGCAGTATGCTGCCGCCATCAGGATCACATTGGCGGGGATTCCGGCCCAGTCGTACAGGGAAATGATAGTAGAGATATCGGTAGAGGTAAGAGTTTTCCCTAAAATTGCTTCGGTTTCGTGCAACAAGGAGCGAATAACAGGCTGACGCTGGGTCAATTCATGAATTTCGCTGGTAGTCATCCGCGCCGGAGAGGGCTTTGGTGCAGATGGGCTGACATCTGGACTCTCCACTATTTTTTTCGATTCTGAGGAAGGAAGATTTTTGTTTTCCTGATTTATCACCGAAGGAGAAGTCTCCTTTGTCATAGAAGTTTTTCTCAAAATTCCTGCGAACACCCAATGATTCAATGCATCTCTGACATCTGCTGCCGGCAGGGAAAGAAACTTCGATATCTCCTCGGCGTTCATGGGGGGAGACTGATTCCGCAAAAGCAGAAGAAGCACCTTTAGCTCAACTGCACCACAGTTGCATAAAAACTCATCGGTCACGCAACAGGGAACCGAAAAAGTGTTTTTCCAATTTTCATAGCAAATTTGATACTCCATGGCTTTCCTCACTTGTTGTATCTGCATCATGGCAGGGAATATCATTTTCCCAAAATAGTTTTCCTTTTCTATTTTAGCAACTTTGGTTTTTCATTTTATTATACCGTGAGGTTATTATAGCAGAAAACAGAAAAAAAGGACAGATGAAAATTTACAAAAGAATCTTGACAGGATACATACCTTTGGCTATAATAAAAAAGTAGTTGCGGGTTTAGCTCATCTGGTAGAGCGCCACCTTGCCAAGGTGGAGGTAGCGAGTTCGAGCCTCGTAACCCGCTCCAAAGGTTCTCCGTTAATCGGAGAACCTTTTTCTTTTTAATGTTTCTTGAGAAAGGAGGAGAGGCGATTTGGAGTATTGGGATATTGTAGATGAAAATGGTCGATTTTTGTATACTGCGCCTGCTGATATAAAGTGCAAACATGGAGAGCAGAAGTTTGGCCGGTCAATCCTCATGGTGAAATTTTAATTCAGAAAAGAAGCTTACAGTGCCCGATTCTTCCCGGTGTTTGGGGATTAACGACTGGCCGAATACAGTCTGGTGAAACAACTGCCCAAGGAGCGGTACGTGAACTAAGAGAGGAACTAGGCCTTTCGGTTCCTGTCAATCGACTAATTTTTTTAGAGCGTATCATACGTCGGGATGAGACCCATTTGATATGGGATATTTTTACAGTGAAAATATTTGCGGAGATTTCCAGTTTGCAGATGCAAACAAGCGAGGTGGAACAAGCTCTTTGGGTTCCTCCTTCAAAATTTCTGCAGATGTTGCAAAAAGTAACAGAAAATGTGAAAACTGAAAAATTCCAATTTTAACGCAATCTTTTTGATTATAACGAACCTTATTATTAAATTAATGAGTTACTTGAAAATGAAAAAGCCGCACCTATAATGGAATTATTACGATTCTTGAAAGGAAAGTGAGCCGGATAGGAAAATTACAAAAATTGATTTGTTGCTTTCCAACCCTGTTGAAGACGGATGACACCGCCACTGTGCCGTGTTTATACTGACGAAGGGATTTACGGCGATGGAGAAGTTGCCTTGTCTTACGGAGGGGCTTCCCGTGCGGCGTTTGGTATGCTGCAGGATTTGGCAAGGCATCTGATTGGTATGAATCCGCTGGAACTGAAGTTGTTTGGCAGACATTATATCAAAAATGTTTCTGGGACAGGAATGGCGGACCGATTGTTTTTGGAGGAATCAGTGCTTTTGATATTGCATTATGGGATATAAAGGGAAAAGCATATGGCGCACCAGTCTATGAGCTTTTAGGCGGAAAACATCGGGATTCTTTGCGCGCCTATGCGAATCGCAGCAACCCGTGAGGCCATGGTCCAGATGTAGATATTATTTTGGAAAACCATTGCTATACCGATGCACAGCTGCGGTTCAGTTCGGTAATATAGCCAAAAAATACGGCATTTTGTATTTTGAAGAACTGACTGCACCTCATCCGGATCTGTTGAGTTACGTACATCGTCAAACCGGAATTCCTGTGGCCAGTGGAGAACGGATTTACTCCCGGTGGCAGTTCCAGAAACATTTGTAGCGGCAAGCTATTCAGGTCATTCAGCCGGATTTTGGAACCTCAGGAGTACAGATTCATGTCTGTGGCAGCCCGATTATTACAGCTGCTTCTTTGCATATGGAATGTGCAATCCCCAATTTTGTTATTCACGAATATAATGTCAACACTATGATGCCCAATATGCTTGCTTTGGGTGTTTATGACTATCAGCCTGTTGACGGAAAGTATACCGTTCCCGATCTGCCTGACATTGGTAATGAAATTTCCGATACGGCTTATCGCAACAGCACAATCGCTACAATAGAATAGCTTCTCAAGCACGGATTTTTCTGTATCCGTGCTTTTTGTTCTATCTCTGGACAAGTCCCCATATAAATAGAACAAAGGAGTGTGAACGATGAACGAGTGGAAAATAGAACCTTGGGAAAGCATCTTATCTGTCTTGCCACAGCCTCTTTGCAACGCCATAAAAGCCTTAAATTCGGGTGTTCAAAAAGAGATTCGGGAAGTTCGTCTCCGATTAGGCCAGCCTGTCTACCTTCAAACTGGAGAGGGTGGCCTATTTTTATCGCGGACAGGTGTTCTGCAGCGCTTTCCTGATTCAGATAGTCTTCTCACAGACCGGGAATCGCTGGAGGAATGCTTTCGTGCAATTTGCGGCTATGCAGTACATACTCACCAGAACGAATTAAAAAACGGATTTGTAACACTCAAAGGCGGTCATCGGGCTGGCATTTGCGGAACGGGTGTCTATCATGATGGCAGTCTGACTGCAATTCGGGAACTTTCTTCCGTTAATATCCGAGTGGCCCATCAAATTAGAGGGGCAGCAGATGAGATTCTTCGCCGTTGGGACCAACTGGGAGGAATTCTCTTAGTCGGCCCTCCAGCCAGCGGTAAGACGACAATTTTACGCGATATGGCTCGACAACTGGGAAGCGGGTATAAAGGAAAAATACGAAAAATTGCCTTGGTGGACGAGCGGGGGGAAATTGCAGCCTCGGTTGGAGGCTATCCGCAAAACGATGTCGGATTTTGCACCGATATACTGAACGGCATTTCCAAAAAAGAAGGGATTTCGATGGCTGTGCGCACCTTGTCTCCTCATTTAATCTTTTGTGATGAAATCGGGCGGGAAAGCGAGGTTGCTCCGATTGTCTCCGCCATGGCGTCCGGTGTAATGATGGCGGCTACTGCTCATGGAAGAAGCTTCGACGATTTGTGCCGGAAACCGGCTATTGCCCGCCTTTTACAAATGGGAATGTGCAGTGCAGTAGCCGTTTTGGATACAGAAGAAAATGTAGGAACAATCAAGCAATGGTTAGGCAGGGGGGAAATTGAAAATGAAATGGATCGGTTTTTTGCTGGCAGCGACGGCTTGCGCGGGGATTGGGCAATGGGCGTCATCTCAGATTCATCGACGCGTACGCCTGCTGGAGTCATCCATGTCGCTGGTTGAATTTTTGAAAGCCCGGCTTTCTTTTACCTTGGCAGAACCAGCAGTTATTCTGCAGGAATGGACGCAAACCAGTTCCATCAAGGACTTACCTTTTCCATCTGCCTGCCTTTGCCTATACGAACAGGGCATGGTATTTCCTTCTGCGTGGGAGGAAAGTCTTCAAACAGAAAATTTGAATGCTCTGACAATGGAAGACCGGCAGATTTTAGCAGACTTGGGAAATGTTCTGGGAAGTACCGGCTTACAGGGACAGATCGATCAGCTCAATCTATTGCAAAGCCGCCTGAAAAGTCAGTGGGAAATGGCATCGCAGAGATACGCGATAAATGGAAAGTTGTATCGGTCTTTGGGACTGCTGGGAGGGCTTCTGATGGTTATTTTATTATGGTAAAAGAACGATGAGTCTGCCGATATCCATTTTCGGCAGACTCATTTGCTGATAGAATCTGTTTGTTTATGAATCAATGGAAAATGTGTTTGCCGCAATACCAAAGGCAATGGAGAGGTTTAATGAATCGATTTCTTTGCTGTGCTTGATGAAAATACTCTCGCCATAATTCAAAAAGGAATCGGGCAGACCGGTAGCCTCATTGCCGAAGACCAAAGAAAACGGTTTTTGGGGTTTTTGCGTCATTTCACTCAGAAAGCGTTTTCCTTTCAGCATAAACGTGTAAATTTCATGATCAGAGAACTGCCGGTAGTAATCCTCGAAAGAATCAAAAAAGGAAAGGTGGATATGAAATAAGGCTCCCATAGAAGAGCGAATGGTTTTGGGATCGTAAGGATCCACCCCAGGACGAATAATGACGAGATCTTTGAATCCAAATCCCACGCCAGTTCGAATAATGGTGCCCAAATTACCTGAGTTACTGGGGTTGACCAAAACAATATGTGGTCGATTGGATAAAACCGGCGCGTTGTATTTTAGGAAAGCACCAATAACAAAAACGTTTTCTTTCATGGATAGTCGGTCAAATATTTTTTTATTAACTTCGCACGGCAGACAAGCATGCTTGCAAACTTCAAAAATATTGTAAATTTCATCCCGCGGCGTATATTCTGGATGGACATAAATTTTGTCGACTGCATCCGGTTTGTATTGGATTAGTTCGAGAGTAGGGGCCATCCCCAAAGTATAAGAATAAGGCGCCTCGTGTTTGTATTTTTTTAATTCCATACCAATGCTCCTTTTCAACGTCCAACGGTTTTGCACAAGTAATATTTTTATTTTACCAAAATACAGCCACTTTCACAATAATTTTCTCTTTTCCGTTGAAGGACAGAGGGCTTTCCTTTCAAATTTTGAAAGCCATTGGCAGCATTTTTTCTGTATGTTATAATTGTGCTGTATTAGCGTAGATCAAAATTGATTTTGGATAATAAACAGAATAAGAAGGGGCAAAGATGAAAACAGGATTAGTTTTAGAGGGGGGAGCCATGCGGGGGCTATTTTCCGCAGGCGTAATGGATGTTTTGATGGAGCATCAGATTACCTTTGATGGGGCAATCGGCGTATCGGCCGGAGCCGCTTTTGGCTGTAACTATAAATCCCGGCAGCCTGGCAGGGTTATCCGGTATAATACAATGTATGCAAAAGATCCCAGATACTGTAGTCTTCGATCGTTTTTAAGAACCGGAGACCTGTTTGGAGCAGATTTTTGCTATCATGAACTCCCTAAAAAACTGGATGTTTTTGATGCAGAAGCTTTTCAGCAAAATCCGATGGAATTTTATGTTGTCTGTACTGATATTCAAACAGGAAAAGCTGTTTATCGAAAATGCACAGTAGCGGATGATGCTTGTTTCGAATGGCTGCGGGCATCTGCGTCTATGCCCCTTGTTTCCAGAGTAGTAGAAATGGATGGCTGCCAGATGTTAGATGGAGGCATTGCGGATTCTCTTCCGCTGCGGTATTTTGAAAAGCTGGGATATGAAAAAAATTTAGTCATTCTGACTCAACCGGCGGGATATTGTAAAAAGAAAAATAGAGCCTTGCCTTTGATTCGCTTGGGCTTTCGTCGCTACCCACAGATGGTCAAAGCATTGACACAACGCCATGAAAAATATAATGAAGATTTGTCATATATTGAAAAAAGAGAAAAGGAAGGAGCCGCCTTTATTCTTCGCCCACAGCAACCGCTGTCTATCGGCCGGATTGAGCACAATCCCGATCGAATGCGTCAGGTATATGAGTACGGCAGGGATGTCGCTCTACAATCTTTGGAAAAAATTAAAACATTTTTGCAGTAGCGTTTTGATATGGCTTTTAAAGGAAAAACAGTGTGTTTTGATTGGAAGGATCTCTTGACATGGAGTAAACTCCGTGTAGTACGATGTTTTTGGTAAAAGAAAAATATATCCGGCAGAGAATGAAAACAGCTGGTGTCTTAACATGGGAGGAAAATACAATGGAGAAAGCAAAAGTCTATTTTACCGATTTTCATACAGTTGCATTTGGCGATGGTCTGCCTGCCAAATTAAAAAAGTTGATCCGCACGGCAGGAATCGGACAAATCGACATGGACGGAAAGTTTGCGGCTATCAAAATGCATTTTGGCGAATTGGGGAATATCAGTTTTTTGCGGCCTAATTATGCCAAAGCCGTAGCAGATGTAGTAAAAGAACTGGGCGGCCATCCGTTTTTGACCGATTGCAATACATTATATCCCGGCAGCCGTAAAAATGCCTTGGAACATTTGTATTGCGCCTGGGAAAACGGTTTTACGCCTTTAACTGTGGGATGCCCTATTTTGATCGGAGATGGTTTGAAAGGGACCGACGATATTGAGGTCCCGGTAAAAGGCGGTAAATATATCAAGGAGGCGAAAATTGGCCGAGCTATTATGGACGCAGATGTATTTATTAGTCTGACGCATTTTAAAGGTCATGAAATGACCGGCTTTGGCGGGGCGATAAAAAACATTGGCATGGGCTGCGGATCTCGTGCTGGCAAAAAAGACCAGCATAACGATGGCAAGCCAAGTATTGATCCGGAAAAATGCAGGGGATGCCGCCGCTGCCTACAGGAGTGCGCCAATCAAGGCTTGGAGTTTGACGCTGCCAGCAAAAAAATGCAGGTAAATCAGAGACATTGTGTTGGTTGCGGCCGGTGCCTTGGCGCCTGTAATTTTGATGCCATCGCTTTTGACAGCAGTGCGGCTCTTTCTGATTTAAACTGCCGAATGGCTGAATATACTAAAGCAGTTATCGACGGAAGACCCTGCTTCCATATTTCTCTGGTAGTGGATGTGTCGCCCAACTGTGATTGCCATTGTGAAAACGATGCACCGATTCTGCCTAATATCGGCATGTTTGCTTCGTTCGACCCACTGGCTCTGGATCAAGCCTGCGTGGATGCCTGCATGGCGGCGACGCCGCTTCCCGGCAGCCAGTTAGCCAAAAATATGGAGAAACCGGATTTTGTAGACTACCACGATCATTTTACCAATTCTACGCCGGAATCGGAATGGCGAACCTGTTTAGAACATGCAGAAAAAATTGGTCTCGGCACCCGGGAATATGAGTTGATTACTGTAAAATAATAATCTCCTTCTAAGGCCTGTGAGGAAAAAACTCACAGGCCATTTTTCTTTTTCAAAATAGTTCTCAAATCAAGCGGACAGGCATATTTATAGTCATAGGACAAGTTGAAGGGACGATGAACACAAAAATGCCAGTCGTTCCAGTCCTTAATAAGAGCAGGATTCACAGATACCAACGCTGTAACGGAATCAGCAAAGGAGGAAAAAAGGATGGATGTGGATTTAATTTTCAAAATTGCTGCGATTGGCATCATTGTGGCGGTACTGAATCAGGTTTTGATTCGATCCGGCAGGGAAGAACAGGCAATGATGACAACATTGGCAGGGTTGATTGTTGTTTTAATGATGATTATTAACGAAATCAACACTCTATTTGAAACGGTAAAAACCATTTTTGGACTGGGGTGACTGGTGTGGAGTGGATCGGCATGATCGGTGTTGGGCTGGTTGGTATGGTAATTGCAGTTTTGCTAAGACAATATAAGCCAGAATATGCGGTGTTTGTTTCGTTAGCAGTAGGCATTTTGATTATCGGCATGCTGTGTTCGCAGCTTTTACCGATTTTCGATGAACTGAAAGAAATGCTGTCCAAAGCCAGTCTTTCTTTGGAATATATTGGTATTCTGGTAAAAAGCCTTGGCGTTTGTTATCTAACGCAGTTAGCCAGCGATGCCTGCCGTGATGCTGGAGAAACAGCCATCAGTTCAAAACTGGAGCTGGCAGGCAAAATCACTGTACTTTCTTTAGGGCTGCCGTTATTCGGAAAATTGCTGGAAATCGTAAAAAAATTAATTGCATTATAAAAAGGAACAAAAAATGAGACGTAAAATCATATGTTTGTTTTTGCTTTGTCTTTTCTGTATACCTGGAGTCGCTTGGGCACAGGAAACGTCGGATGAGATAACCAATCAAAATCTGCAAGGTCAGATCGAAGCGTCCGGTGCACAGGAATTGTCCGAGCAGGCGCCGGATGAGGCAAAAGAAATCCTGTCACAACTGGAGTTGCAACAACTGGATTATCGTAAACTTTTGTCATTGTCACCGACCCAATTATGGCAGGTATGCAAATCGGCGTTTTCTCAAACGGTCCGCGCCCCTCTTTTGCTGCTGGGAACACTGACCGCAGTTATCTTGCTTTGTGCTGCAATGGATGCGTTGAAAGTCGGATTCAATGCGCACGGGCTGGACAAGGTGTTCAGCGGCGTAGCAGTGCTTTGTCTTATTGCGGCAGTGCTGGAACCGATAACCCATTGTATTCAAAAAACTGCTCAAGCTATTCTACAAGGATCACAGTTTATGAATGGGTTTATTCCCGTATTCTGTGGCATTTTGACAGCCGGAGGGCAACCGGTTTCTGCCGGTGTTTATCATCTTTTGTTGTTCGGAACTTCGCAGGTTGTCGGACAGACTGCATCTCAAATTCTGGTTCCTCTGATTGGTATATTTTTGGCGTTTTGTTTTACGGCAGCGATTGCGCCGGAACTACACTTAGATCAAATTGGAAAAACAGTAAAAAAATTTGTAAATTGGGCATTGGGTCTTCTTTTAACTGTATATGTAGGGCTTTTGGGCGTACAGAGCATGGTTGCAGTCAGTGCAGACACCGTAACGGTTAAAACTGCCAAATTTGTTACCAGTAGCTTTGTACCAGTGATTGGAAGCGCTTTGTCTGACGCATTGGTGACAGCACAGTCCTGTTTAAAACTTTTGAAAACATCGGTAGGGGTGTATGGAATTCTTATTGCTGTGTTTACCTTTCTGCCTCTGTTGGCAGAGATCATTTGTTGGTACTTGACCATGCAGGCCGCTTCGCTGATCGGACAGCTGGTCGGCACTGGAACTTTATCAAAAGTGTTGGAGGCAACCTCTTCCGCTTTGGGACTTTTAATGTCCATCACATTGCTGTTTGGACTTTTATTTATCATTTCAACCACGGTCATGCTGGTTGTGGGAATGGGGGGATAATTTTGCAGGCTATTCGTATTTGGGCAGTGGCAGTGTGCGCTACTGCCATCGCTGCCTCAGTTGCTCAGCTAGCAGCTCCGGAAGGAAAGGTGCAAAAAGCCCTGCGCTGCGTCATTGGGTTGTTTTTTGTTTGCTGTATTATGGCTCCCTTTGCAAAAGGGCTATCGTTTCCCTCTGGGGATTATGCAATCGGAACGGATATTACAGAACAGACAACAAAGGACCTTTCACAGGAAGTTCTCCACCAAACAGCCGATGGCTTTAGTAGAAATGTGAAGCAGATTGTGAAAAAAGCCTTATCAGCCCGTCAGATTTTTCCGGAAGAAATCAGCGTCAGCATACATGTTGGGGAGAATGATGACATATATATTAGCAGTATAGTAATCCAGTTGGAAAAAGAGATGCGTTCTCATTCTCAAGAGATTTTGCAAATCGTGTCGGAACAAACGGGGATTACTCCCGAAATTTTGGCAGGAGGCGAGAAAGTGTCGTGAACGGAAAAGAAAAAGCAATGGAAATGTGGAAAAAAACTTTCGCTATTTTTGCTTCAGATAAAAAAATAAAATGGGTCGTCCTGATTGGATTTATCGGGATTTTGTTAATCTTGTTTTCTGAATTTTTTCCGCAAAAAACAAAAATACCGCAGGATGCCGTATCTGTTTCGTCAGACAACGAAACCTTTTGTAAACAAACAGAAGAAAAACTTTATCAGCTAGTCAGCAGTATCCAAGGCGTGGGGGAAGCGCAGGTATGGGTTACACTGGAAAGCGGAGTGGAATATGTATATTTACAAGAAGAAGTCCGCAATACAGATACCACAAAGGACTATGATGAAGAAGGCGTAAAAACTTTGCGGGAGAAAGACAATAGTGAACAAAAATACATATTGGTCAATAAAAATGGTGAAGAACAGCCGCTGATTCAAAAGCAGCTGGAGCCAACGGTGCAGGGGGTCGTCATCGTATGCGAAGGGGCGGGCAGCGCCCAAGTCAACGAGCAAGTGGTAAACGCGGTTACCTGTGCGTTGGGAATCTCTTCTAACCGGGTGTATGTCGCACAGCTGACAAAGCCCTCAAAATAAATGAAATGAACGGAGGAATTTTTCATGAACATGATTTTAGGAAAAAGACATATTATTTTGGCGGCCCTGGTTCTGGTTTTAGGTATTGCCGTCTACCTCAACTGGACTTTTGGCGGCAAGAATGGCGGACTTGATATTACCGATCAGCTGGAAGCAGGAAAAAATTACGGAGATGCACAGTATGTCGATGCCAATACAGGTGAAAATCAGGATGATCTGGAAGTGAACGCAGCTGGAAGCTCTTTTTTCAGTGAAGCACGACTGACTAGGCAACAATCTCGGGATAGCGCCATTGATACTTTGACGCAGATGTTTCAGGACAGTTCTTTAAGTGATGAGCAAAAATCTCAACTGGCCGTAAAAGCTACTGGAGTAGCAGAAGCAATCGAGACAGAAGGCAAAATTGAAAATATGATAAAAGCTAAAGGGTTTTCCGATTGTATGGTATACATTGACGGCGATCGGGTTGATGCAATTATAAAGACCAACGGTTTGCTGAAAGAAGAAGTTGCACAGATCAAAGACATTTTGATTGCAGAAACCGGCGCGGTAGAAGAGAATATTTCGATTACGGAAGCTCAATAACAAAAGATCCCAAAAGCCAGCGGTTTTTGGGATCTTTTTTGTCGAAAAAATCCATGTATAATGTTCCACCTGCAATACGAAAATCACCTCATAGGAAATAGAAAAAGTAATCTTTTTGCCAATTTTTCTATTTTATTTTCTGCATTTACTGGTAAAAGAGAGAATTTTTTCAAATAAAATATTGGAAATATTCATATTATAAGGTTGTGTCTTTGTTGATTTGTGGTATAATATATTCATATCCAGCTCTCTATTTTTCATCGGTTAAGCCAATCTTGACTAGATGGAGAGTAAGCTGGAAAGCAAGTTGAAAAACGCTTTTGGGTTTTATATGATATTTTGTCGGCGGTGATCCGGCAATAGGAGGGAACTTGATGGAACGAGAAAAACGTGAAACCGTTGGAAATTTGAAAATTTCCCAGGAAGTTGTAGCTACGATTGCCAATTTCGCCACCAAAGAAATTGATGGTGTGGCCTCTATGGCTTACTGCCCTGCGGCTGTAAACCTAAAAAAATTTTTGACCAAATCGCAAACGGCAAAATCAATCAATATTGAAATGAATGATGATGTGGCGGTTATTGACGTATATGTGAATTTAAAATATGGAGCGAAAATACCGATTGTTTCTGAGAATATCCAAAAAAGCGTGAAAAATGCAGTGCAGAATATGACCGGGATCGTTGTAGCAAAGGTAAATATTTTTGTGGTAGGCATTACCTTTGACGAGGCGGCAGCTCAGTAGTTGGCATAAGCCCTCCAATTTTGGAGGGCTTCTTTTTCGTATCAGGGAAAATGGACAGATGATAAATCGGAGGTATAAAATGACGAGGCGTGAAGCGAGGGAAGAGGCGTTTTTTATTATTTTTGAACATTCCTTTTCTGGTGAGCAAGTTGATGATATCATTGCAAATGCGGTAGAAGGCCGCTCTTTACAAATAAACCCGTTTGCCTATTCTTTAGCGAAAAATACCATCGAAAAAATAGAAGAACTGGATCAACTGATTGAGAAGCATGCCACCCGATGGAAAAAAAACCGAATCTCCAAAGTTTCATTGGCTGTACTGCGCCTTGCACTGTACGAAATGAAGTTTGAGGAGTCTATTCCGGAAAGCGTTTCTATTAACGAAGCGGTAGAATTGGCAAAAAGATTCGGCGGAGAGGAAGACTCTTCGTTTGTCAACGGTGTATTAGGTGCTATTTCTCGTGGGAGTGAAGAAAATACTCTGCTAACGGAAGAGGATGGACAGGCATAATGGGAATCTTCCTTGGAATTGACACCAGCAATTATACGACTTCTATGGCGCTGCTGGATTGGGAATCGGGAAAAATAATGCAGCAGAAAAAACTGCTGCCGGTAGAAAAGGGAAAACTGGGTCTGCGGCAGAGTGAAGCGCTTTTCCAACATGTGCGGCAGCTGCCGGATTTGGCATCGCTTTTGTTTGATATACGGACGCCTTTGTCTGGGATTGGGGTATCTACACAGCCCAGGAGACAAGAGGGCTCCTATATGCCTTGTTTTCTGGCAGGGGAATCTCAAGCCAGAACATTAGGGGCGGCTTTACAAATTCCGGTATATCCATTTTCGCATCAGGAAGGTCATGTTGCAGCGGCACTTTACGGCTCCGGGCATTTGGACTGGTTCGATCGGCCATTTTTGGCGTTCCATTTTTCCGGCGGTACTTCTGAGGGCCTTTTGGTTCGCCCGGACAGACATCGAATGGATATTCAAAAAATTACCGGATCTCTGGACTTGAAAGCAGGACAAGCGGTGGATCGGGTTGGAAAGATGCTGGGATTGCCTTTTCCCGCCGGACCGCAATTGGAACTGTTGGCAGAACAAAGTACAAAAAAATTCTCGGTGAAACCGGTTATGAAAGGCTGCGACTGCAGCCTTTCCGGAGTGGAAAATCGTTGTCGTTTCATGTTGGAAAAAGGGGAAAGACCGGAGGACGTTGCACGATACTGTCTTGATTTTTTAGTAGTCTCTCTTAGTAGAATGACAGAATTGCTTTTGGAAAAATATCCGGGATATCCTCTGCTGTATGCGGGGGGAGTGATGTCCAATCGGTATATCCGACAAGTGATAGAAAGTCGGTTTGGCGGCGTTTTCTGTCCGCCCGTTTTTTCCAGTGACAATGCTGCCGGGATTGCCGTATTAGCGGCACGGATGGCGCAGGAGGTCTAAAATGCCGAACAGTACGGTGTTGAGTGTTTCACAGCTTAATCATTATATCAAATCTCTCTTTGAGCAGAATTTGCAGCTGAAAGACGTTTTTATCCGCGGAGAAATTTCCAATTTCAAAGGACAATATGCATCTGGTCATCTGTATTTTACGTTGAAGGATAAAGACGCTGCAGTAAAAGCGGTAATGTTCCGCAATTTTGCGTCTCGCATCCATTTTACTCCGGAAAACGGGATGACTGTTTTGGTCAGAGGAGAGGTTGGCGTGTATGATCGGGACGGCGTATATCAAATATACTGCCGTGAAATGCAGCCAGACGGAATTGGAGATTTGAGTCTTGCTTTTGAGCAGTTAAAAAAGAAGCTTTCATCGGAAGGATTGTTCGATCCGGCGCATAAAAAGCCAATTCCTCGTTTCCCACAAGTGATCGGAATCATTACCGCCAAGTCCGGTGCCGCTTTACAGGATATGTTGAATATTCTGCGCCGCCGGTATCCGTTGGTGACGGTGCTGGTACGGTCAGTACTGGTACAGGGGGAAAAGTCCGCAGCTGACTTGAAAGCTGCCATCCGTCAGATGGATGAACTGGGCCTGTGCGATCTTTTGATTATCGGTCGGGGCGGCGGATCTTTGGAAGATTTATGGAGTTTTAATGACGAAGCGCTCGCCCGGGAGATTTTTTGCTGCCGCACGCCGATTATTTCGGCTGTGGGGCATGAAGTTGATTTTACCATCTGTGATTTCACAGCGGATTTACGGGCACCAACTCCATCGGCGGCTGCAGAACTGGCAGTTCCGGACAAAAAGGAGTTGGAATTTCAACTTTTCTCTTATGAAAGACAGATGGTGCAAAAAATAGAAAACCGAATTCATCTGTTAGAAGCTCAGTTTGGACGGCAAAAACGGGTAAACGACAGTTTGAACGGCCGTTTATCCGCTTTGCAGGCAAAGATAGAAGGATATCAGAATCATCAGGCGCTGCGTTCACCATATTACGCGCTGGCACAAGTGAAAGCGCGTGTTGAAGAACAAATATCCCGGTTGAACACATTGATTCCTGTCCGATTGGAACGGGAAACTGCCCGATTGGGCAAAGCCGCCGGCATTCTGGATTCTTTAAGCCCTTTTAAAGTGATGTCGCGCGGCTTTTCGGTTATCACAATGCGAGGGAAGATGATCAACAGTACCCATCAGCTCAAGGCGGGGGATCATGTCGCACTCCGGCTGGCAGACGGAACGGTTCCAGCTCAGATTCTGCAAGGAGGCAAAGGCAGTGAGTAAAAATACAGAAAAAAAAGAGTTGTCGCTCGAACAGGCGATGGCCCGGATTGAGCAAATTTTACAGATATTAGATAGCGGACAGGGAACCCTGGATGAATCTTTGGCATTATTTGAGGAAGGAACCACACTGGTTCGTTTTTGCAATGAGAAATTGCAGCAGGCAAAATTGCGGGTAAAAGAGGTTATGGCGAAAAATGAGTCAAATGAATCAGAAGAAAACCTTTCCGGAACAATGGAAAGTTTATAAGGAAACGATAGAGAATGCACTGGACCGGTCGCTGTTGCAGATACCCTGCCGTCAGGAAAAAGTGATCGAGGCAATGCGCTACTCCCTGTTGGGAGGCGGAAAACGCATTCGGGCAATCCTCGTTTTGGAATTTGCCAAACTGGGGGGGATTCCTGAAAAGCAGGCTATGCCAGTGGCCTGCGCAGTGGAAATGATCCAGGCTTATTCTCTCATTCACGATGATCTGCCCTGCATGGACGACGATGCAATGCGACGCGGGAAGCCGTCCTGTCATGTCCAGTTTGATGAAGCTACGGCTCTTCTGGCTGGAGACGGTCTTTTGACCTGCTCTTTTGAAACGGCGGTTCAGTCGGCAGATTATCTTCCGGCCTCACGGGTTCTTGCAGTGGTAAAAAAACTGTCGGAATGTGCAGGATATCAGGGGATGATTGGTGGTCAAGTCATTGATTTGGCCAGTGAAGGAAAAAAAATAGATGAACAAGCACTGGAAGAAATGTATCGGCTGAAAACCGGCGCATTACTGGAAGCTGCCTGTGTATCCGGCTGCCTTTTAGCAGGACGTGAAGATGAAGTGTCTTCTGCGGAGAATTATGCACGATTTTTAGGGTTGGCTTTTCAAATTGTTGATGATATACTGGATGTAACCGGTGATCAGTCCCTTTTGGGTAAGCCGGTTGGCAGTGATGCGGCAAACCAAAAAAATACGTTTGTCACCTTGTTGGGGATGGAAAAATCACGAGAAATTGCGAAAAGTTATACAGAAAAAGCGCTGTGCCAATTGAGCAAATTAGGTGTAGCAGATGGGTTTTTGGTGAATTTAACGAACGCTTTGCTTAACAGACTGCAATAAAGGATTTGAAAAAATGGACTTGATAAAAGGGCTCACGGCCAATTACTATATTAATGTAGCCATTACAGCTTGGTTTTTGGCACAGCTTTCGAAAACGTTGCTGACGCTAGTTTTGAAAAAAAAGCTTGTAATGGAACGAATGATCGGTGCCGGGGGAATGCCTAGCTCCCATACAGCTTTAGTATGTTCTCTGACCATCGCGATGGCCAGAAAAACAGGAGTTTCCTCAGCGGAGTTCGCCTTGGCGCTGGCATTGGCCTGTATCGTGATGTATGATGCTATGGGGGTGCGCCGGGCCGCAGGAGAACATGCAAAGGTACTCAACAAGTTGGTATTCGGATTCCAGCTTGTCTCTGAAGAATCGGATAACCCAGCAGATGATCAAATCGCAGAAGAACTGGGAGATAAGGCGTTGAAAGAATATCTGGGCCATACGCCGCTGGAAGTTTTGGGCGGTATGCTGCTGGGAATTTTAGTCGCAATGATATTTCCAGTGCAATAGGAATTGGAAAAGCGAGGGAAAAGGATTGTTGAGAATTGGATAATTTGTTGGATCGATTGAAGCTTCCGCAGGATTTGAAAAAATTGTCGTTCCGGCAGCTAGAAGCATTATGTGCAGAAATTCGAAGTGCTTTGATTCATACGGTTTCCAAAACGGGTGGGCACCTATCTTCTAATTTAGGCGTCGTAGAATTGACGGTGGCTTTGCATAAAACCTTTGATGCTCCAAAAGATCAGATCGTTTGGGACGTAGGACATCAATCCTACACCCATAAAATTTTAACTGGCAGGAAAAACAAAATGAATACCCTGCGGCAAAAAGGTGGCCTTTCTGGATTTCCAAAGCCTGCAGAAAGCATTTATGATGCGTTTATCGCGGGACATAGCAGTACTTCTATATCGGTGGCAGCGGGATTAGCTCGTGCCAAAAGTTTAAAAGCGGAACCAGGTTTTACCATTGCGGTGATCGGAGATGGTGCTTTTACCGGAGGAATGGCTTATGAGGCGCTGAACAATGCAGGGCATTATAAGGATCGGATTATTATTGTTTTAAACGATAATGAGATGTCTATTTCCAAAAACGTTGGAGCCTTTGCACGCTATCTGGCGCAAATTCGCTCAAAACCGGAATATTACTCAACGCGGGATAAAATTCGAAAGTGGATATCTGCTGTTCCCTTGGTGGGGAAGCCGATGGCAAAGCTGCTATCTGATTCAAAAAGCTATTTAAAAGAAATGCTTTACCACAGCAATCTATTTGAGGATTTCGGATTTGAATATGTTGGTCCGGTGGACGGACACGATTTGGAAAGCCTTTGTGATGCGTTTGAACGTGCAAAAGCGTCGGACGGTCCTGTTTTGGTGCACGTTGACACCATAAAAGGAAAAGGATATAGTTTTGCGGAAAAGCAACCGGATGCCTATCATGGTGTTCCGCAATTTAACGCAAAATTGGGCAGTTGTGAAAATCGGCCGCAGGATTTCTCGGCAGTTTTCGGAAGCTGGATTGCAGAAGCTGCGGAAAAAGATACTAAAATCTGTGCCATCACGGCAGCAATGAAGGACGGAACTGGTCTGGAGGAATTCGCTGCCCGTTATCCAGAACGATTTTATGATGTGGGAATCGCAGAATCTCACGCAGTTACTTTCTCTGCCGGACTGGCCCATGGCGGACTTCATCCGGTCTTTGCCGTATACTCTACGTTTTTGCAGCGCGCCTATGATCAGGTGATGCAGGATATGGCAATCGCCAATGAGCATGTTTTGCTGGCGGTAGACCGCGCCGGCATCGTCGGGGAAGATGGAGAAACCCATCAGGGAATCTTTGACATTTCTTTTCTTTCTTCCATTCCGGGGATTACTATTTTATCCCCTGCTACCTATCCAGAGCTTCGGGCCTGTCTGGATCGTGCGATGTATCGATGCATCGGACCGGTGGCCGTCCGATATCCTAAGGGGCGGGAAAAGGCTTTTCCAGCGGGACTGCATGGAAATGAAAAATTTCAGCTTTCAAAGGATGTAGACATTCTTTTGATTTCTTATGGTCGGCTTGCGGTTTCCTGTTGCCAGGCGGCGGAACTCCTTCGGCAAAAGGGAGTCGACGTAGGTGTATTAAAATTGACACAGCTGCTACCTTATTGTGAAGAATTGCTGCCGATGTTTTTAAAAAAGAAAAGTATTTTTTTTGTAGAAGAAGCAATAGAACAAGGGTCAATCTCTCAAATGACTGGAAATCTTCTTTTGCAAAATGGATATCAAGGTCAATTTTTTGTCCGGGCAGTGCCCAATCGATTTTTGGCACAGGCGTCTGTCGATGAAATTTTCGAAGAATTAGGATGGACACCGCAAATGCTCGCCGCTTGGGTAGAAGAATCAATAGGGTGATGACATGATGAAAACACGTTTAGACATAAAATTGGTTCAGCTGGGCCTGGTTTCTGGCCGGGATAAAGCCAAAGCGATTATTATGGCCGGAATCGTTTATGTGAATGGGCAAAAGGCGGACAAAGCTGGAACCGAGGTTTTGGATGAAGATAAAATTGAACTGCGGGGGGAAACACTGCGCTACGTTTCCCGAGGCGGCCTGAAGCTGGAAAAAGCTTTTGAATCATTCCCGATTCAGGTTCAAAATGCTATCTGTATGGATATTGGTGCATCTACCGGCGGATTCACTGATTGTATGCTGCAAAACGGTGCCAAAAAAGTTTATGCCATTGATGTTGGTTATGGCCAACTCGCTTGGAAACTGCGGACGGACGAAAGGGTAGTCAATCTGGAACGGACCAATTTCCGCCATGTTACCAAAGAGCAGGTGACGGATCCTGTGAATTTTGCAAGTGTGGATGTCTCATTTATTTCCCTGACCTTAATTCTCCCGGCGGCTTATCCCTTGCTGTCTGATGATGGTGAAATGATCTGCCTAATTAAACCACAGTTTGAAGCGGGAAAAGGCTTTGTTGGGAAAAAGGGCGTGGTAAAAGATTCGCAAATTCATCAAGATACTATTGTAAAGGTAATTGACTTTGCAGTTGAAACAGGATTTTCTGTACTGGGATTAACATTTTCACCAGTAAAAGGACCAGAAGGAAATATAGAATATTTAGTTTATCTGAAAAAAGAACTTTCTCCTCGTCTGGAAATTGATCCGGAAATGATCAGTTCTGTTGTAGAAGCGTCTCATATGCAGCTGGACAAACAATAGGGGGGACGATTATGCAAGGGTATATCATCCCCAATTTGGGGAAGGCCAACTCGCGAGCTTGCACATTTGCCGTCGCTCGTGTAATGGAAAAATGCGGTATCACTGCAGTAATGCCAGAAGCAATGCAGCGGGAATTCCCCATCCGCAGCGTACTGTTTCAACCAAAAGAGCAAGGGCTAAAAAACAGTGATTTTATTATTGCCATTGGAGGAGACGGCACGATTCTTCATATAGCACAGGATGCTGTACGATATGACGTACCCGTTTTAGGGATTAATGCGGGACGCGTGGGATTTCTTGCCACCATTGAACGGGAAGAAACGGAGCTAATTGCAAAAATTGCTTCGGGCGATTATCAAATAGAAAATCGAATGTTGATTGAGGCCTCGGTTGGTACAGAAAACTGCTGGGCTGTCAACGATATCGTATTGACCCGCGGTGAATATTCTCGTATCGTTGATATCGATATACTCTGTGATGGCAATCCCCTTTACTCATTGCGCGGAGACGGTGTTATCCTCGCAACGCCCACGGGTTCTACCGCCTATGCTATGAGCGCCGGCGGACCGGTAGTGGATCCATCCATTCAATCAATCAGTTTATCCCCCATTTGTCCATATTCGCTTTTTTCCAGAACGATTCTATTCGCACCGGAACGGAAATTAACGTTATGTGCCAAGCATGTAAACAATGACAGTGACCTGATTTTATCGGCAGATGGAAGTCTTGGAATCAAAGTTCCAATTGGAAGGGATATACAAGTACAGCGTTCCCAAAAAGTTTTCAGACTAATCCGCTTTGCGGGAAAAGGATTTTATGAGGTTTTAAATCAAAAATTAATGTGGGGAGGCAGTCATGAATGAAATCGAAACGACATCAGAAAATTTTGGAGTTGATCGAATCAAATGCCGTGGATACACAAGAAGAACTTCTTCGTCTGTTGCGTGAAAACGGATATGAAGTCACACAGGCTACCGTCTCGCGGGATATTAAAGAATTACGGCTGGTAAAAACTGCAGCCAATGATGGCAAATATCAGTACAGCGTTTCGGCAAGTAAGCCTCGACCAGACATGTCTTCCCAATTTTATACCTTTTTTAATAAGTCGGTTTATAGTGTTGATCACTGCAAAAACTTTGTTGTTGTGAAATGCCACACCGGTATGGCAAATGCTGTTTGCGAAATGTTGGATGCCATGGAGATAAAAGGCATTGTCGGTACGCTTTCCGGCGACAATACTTTCTTTGTTATGATGCGTGAAGATCAGTTAGCGGAAGAGCTGGCAGAGGAATTAAGCAAGCATATGCAAGGCAGGTGAAATTAATGCTTTCACAGCTTTTTATTCAAAATATTGCCGTAATCGAAAAGGTACAGGTCGCTTTTGAAAAGGGGTTAAATGTATTTACCGGTGAAACCGGTGCAGGTAAATCCATTGTCATTGATGCAATTAATGCTGTTTTAGGGAACCGCACATCTCGTGATCTTGTCAGAACAGGCGCACCCAAAGCGCTGGTTACTGCTCTGTTTGAAGGAATTGGCGATGAGACCAAAGAGCAGTTGCTTTCCATGGGATTTGAGCCGGAGGAGGATGGCTCTCTTTTGCTCTCTAGGGAAATTTCCGCCGATGGAAAAACCTCCTGCAAAATTGGCGGGAGGCCCTCTACCGTGTCAATTCTACGAGAAGTTGCGCAAAGTCTCATCAACATTCATGGACAGCATGATAATCAGTTTCTTTTGTTGCCGGAACAACATCTGGTATATATTGATCAATTCGGAAAAACAGCGGCGCTTTTAAAAGAATATCGAGTGGAATATGCTTATTATGTAGAACTGCAGCGTAAATTACGCCAGCTTCAGACTGATGAAAGGGAAAAGGCACAGCGGACAGACCTGCTTTCTTATCAAATCAATGAAATTTCTTCCGCGGCACTTTTTCCGGATGAAGAAGAAGAGTTGCAATCGGCAAAAAAAAAGATGCAGAACAGTGTAAAAATCATAGAAGCGTTGCATATCGCCCATGATCTTTTGCAGGGAACAGAAGAAAGCGATGGCATTTTGTCCATGCTGGATCAGACACAGGAACAATTTCAGATGCTGGAGGTTTATTATCCGCAAATAAAATCTGATCGGATTCTGGACATGCGTTATGAATTAGAGGAAGTTAGGGAAAACCTGAGGGACGCATTATCCGATGCGGAAATGGATCCTGCAGAGCTGGATCGCATTGAAGAACGCTTAGATCTTATTTTTCGCCTGAAAAGAAAATATGGCGGATCGGTGGAAGAAATTCTGGCTTTTAAAGAACGGGCTCAGCAGGAATTGAATTCTATCATCCACGCAGAAGAGTTGCAGGCCAAATTGGAAAAGGAACACGGACAAAGTGAAGCACGTTTGATAAAATTGGCAAAGCAGTTAAGTGAGAAAAGGAAAAGTGCAGCCAAGCAATTTGAGGATCAAGTTTGTGCCGAACTGACTTTTTTGGATATGCCTTCTGTCCGTTTTATTGTTCATGCGGAAACGGTAGAATTGGACGAAACGGGAATTGACCGAATGGAATTTTATATTTCAACCAACCCAGGCGAACCGCCGAAACCCATTGGAAAAATTGCTTCCGGCGGCGAACTGTCCCGGATAATGCTCAGCCTCAAAAACGTAATTGCAGAGGGAGATCGGGTCGGAACACTGATTTTTGACGAAGTAGATACGGGTGTCAGCGGTAGGGCAGCTCAGAAAATTGGGAGAAAGCTGAAGCAGGCTTCCGCAGGCAGACAAATCATCTGTGTCACGCATCTGGCACAAGTTGCTGCCTTTGCCGATACCCATCTGCTGATTGCAAAAATAGTTCGAGACGGCCGCACTTTTACAACCGTCAATGCGTTACCGCAGGAAGAACGGGTACAGGAATTAGCGCGCATCATGGGTGGGGAAAACTTAACACCAACGGTTTTGGCCAGCGCCAGGGAATTGATTTTGCAGGCAAAGGAAAATGACAATGGAAGATAAAAAACTTCTGCAGCTTGTGTCGGATATTGGTTTTGACATGCTTTCTTATGGCGGTGAAATTTATCGGGTAGAAGAAACGGTTAAGCGAATCTGCTTCGCATATGGAATCGAGATCGTGGACGTTTTTGCGATTCCTTCTACCATTATTGTTTCGATCACCCGCCAGGAAGAAACATACAGCCGAACCAGACGGATTATTTCCAAAGGTACTGATTTGGACAAGGTAGACCAGTTAAACAATCTTTCCCGCCAGCTTTGCAGGGAAAAACCGGACTACATTTCTGCCAAAGAAATGCTCCGGCAGATCCGCACCGGCATAGAATACCCGCTTTGGATGCTTTGTGGTGCGCATGGCGCAGCTGCGTTGATTTTCGCCCTGTTTTTTGGCGGCAACTGGAAAGACGGCATGTGGGCGTTCCCAATCGGCATCATGATTAAGCTGGTTTCCTATGGGATGGGAAAACTAAATGCCAATAGTTTTTTTGTCACCGTAATCTGCGGGGCTTTGTCCGCTTTGATGGCGGGATTTGGCGCTCAGCTTCATATACTGGATCAGGTCAGCCATGTCCTGATGGGAGCAATTATGAATCTAGTACCAGGACTGATGCTTACCAATGCTATGCGGGATATTATGGCAGGGGATTTTATTGCAGGATTGACGCGAATAGCAGAGGCCGTACTCATTGGTGCAGGAATTGCCGTTGGCGTAATGATGCCCCTGTCTTTCTTTCAATCACTGCTGGGAAAAAGCAGTGTGCGCGGCGACTTTTTAACCTGCCTGTATGCAGCAGCTGGTGTGGTAGCTTTCGGCATCGTATTTAATCTTCGCAATAAGAAGTTGCTGTTTTCTGCAATCGGGGGAGCCATCAGCTGGCTGGCATACCTTTTAACTTGCCGCTTGTTTACAACGGATATTTTCGGTTATTTTGTTGCGGCAGCGGTCATGTCGATTTATGCAGAGATATTCGCCAGAATTCACAAAACGCCGGTAACAATTTATTTGGTGGCGGGATTAATCCCTCTGGTTCCAGGAAGCGGTATTTACCGCACCATGGAATACTGTGTTATGGGGGAAAACCAGCTATTCTGGGAGACAGGCCTGTATACGTTAGAAATCGCGGCGGTGATAGGCTTTGCCATGATCTGTGTTTCTTCCATTGTTCGCATTCTCTTTACCGGGCGGTCTGTTTGCCGAGTTTATAGGAAAATAAAAGATCATTATTTATGTGATTTGTAAAAAAACTTGACAAAAAAGAAAAAACTTATTATAATCAAGTGCGATAGGTAAAAAGCGGTGAAGAGAAGAAGTAGCAATACTAATTCAGGTAAAGAGAGCCTTTGGCTGGTGGAAAAAGGCGCTGAATGGTTTTGTGAATACATCTTGGAGCTACCTTCCGAATGGTTTTCTAGTAGGCAAGGGCGGGTTCTCCCGTTACAGAGAGAAGATATCGGCAGTAATGCCCGTATCCGGTGAGGCCACAGTGATGTGGTGAACGAGGTGGTACCGCGTAAGTTTACGCCCTCTGTCCGAAACAGGACAGAGGGCTTTTATTTTTGTAAAGGAGAATTGGTTATGACAGTTTTTGAAGAATTTAAACGCCGCGGGCTGATTGCCCAATGTACTGACGAGGAAAAAGTAAAAGAACTTTTAGAAAAGGAAAAAGTCACTTTTTATATTGGATTCGACGCCACTGCAGATAGTTTGCATGTTGGTCATTTTTTACAGCTGATTGTTATCAAACATCTTCAAAAAGCCGGACATGTACCGATATTGCTGTTGGGAACCGGTACAACGATGATCGGTGATCCGACGGGCAAGACTGATATGCGAAAGATGATGACTGTGGATGAAATTAACTATAATGCAGATCAGTTTTTAAAACAAATGAGTAAATTTGTTGATATCACGCCTGGAAAAGCCATCATTGCACGAAATGGTGACTGGCTGATGAATCTAAAATACATTGAGCTTTTACGAGATGTGGGCGTTCACTTTTCTGTTAATAAAATGCTTTCTGCAGACTGTGTGAAAACTCGTTTAGAACGGGGATGCACCTTCTTAGAATTCAACTATATGATCATGCAGAGTTACGATTTTTTACATTTGTTCCGGGAATACGGATGTAAAATGGAGTTGGGAGGCAATGATCAATGGTCCAATATTTTGGGCGGAGTTGATTTAGTGCGCCGGGTAGAACGAGAAGAAGTTTACGGCCTGACCTTTACACTGCTGACCACCAAAGAAGGTAAAAAGATGGGGAAAACCGAAAATGGTGCGCTTTGGCTTAACCCTGAAAAGACAACACCATACGAATTTTTCCAGTACTGGCGTAATGTAGACGATGCAGATGTTATTAATTGTTTGAAATTACTTACCTTTTTGCCGATTGAGGAAATCGAAGCGATGGAAAATTGGCAGGGAAGCGAACTGAATAAGGCAAAAGAAATTCTGGCTTATGAATTGACGAAAATGGTTCACAGCAAAGAAGATGCGGATAAAGCGTTGGAAGCGGCAAAAGCTTTGTTTTCCGGCGGCTCAGACAACAGCAACATGCCGGCAACCCAATTGCCGGAAGAATTGTTCCAGGACGGTTCTGTTGGAATTTTGGATTTGCTGGTTTCTACAGGTTTGGCACCGTCAAAGGCAGAGGGGCGCAGACTGGTACAACAGGGCGGTATTTCTGTCAATGAGGAAAAAGTAATGGATCCGACTGCCCGTATCCCGGCGGATCTGTTTGCAAAAGGTGATGTTATTGTGAAAAAAGGTAAAAAGGTATTCCATAAAGTTACAAAATAACTTGAGAAAAGGCTCGCTGCTTTGTGTTTTCAAAATAGCGGCCTTTTTCTTTTTCATCAGCTGATAGCAGGTTTTCTTGCTTAAGTATAACAGCGTTTTTCTTGAAAAAAGAATAGATGTGCAGTATAATTTGATTAACCTTTGTCAATATCCAAATAGGGAGGGATTATTTACAGGTGCAGGAACTGGAATTTACCCTGGAGCAGCAAATGGCCGTATTTGGCATTCAGGACCAAAATATCCGTGTGATCGAACAGGCTTTGCCTGTTTCTATCCGTGCAAGAAACGCGCATATCGAAATCACCGGCGAATCGGATGACGACGTAAAAAATGCTGCCGATGTTTTGAATCATTTGAAAATCCTTTATGATAACAAGGAAGAAATTACAATCAATGTGGTCTATCGTGTACTAGAATCCGTTCAAAACGGAGAAATTTATGAAACGCTAAGCGCCATGTCTGATATTGTCGTCATTGCTCACTCGAATCGGCCCATCAAGTGCAAAACTATAGGGCAAAAAAATTATATCAAAGCCCTTCAAAAAAATACGGTCACACTCTGTATTGGACCCGCTGGTACCGGAAAAACTTATCTTGCCGTCGCCCAGGCTGTGGCAGACTTAAAAGATGGCAAGATCGAGCGAATTATTATGAGCCGCCCTGCCATAGAGGCCGGCGAGGAAAGGCTGGGATTTTTGCCGGGGGATCTGTCCCAAAAAGTTGACCCTTACCTGCGGCCTTTATATGACGCATTAAATGATATGCTGGGCGCTGAGAGTGTTCAGAAATACCTGGAACGCGGCGTAATTGAAATCGCTCCTTTGGCATATATGCGGGGAAGGACTTTAAATAGAGCAAGTATTATTATAGATGAAAGCCAAAATGCTTCACTGTCAACTTTGAAAATGGCATTAACCCGTCTGGGAGAAGACTCCAAAATGGTATTGACTGGAGATATCACACAGATTGATTTACCCAAAAAAGAAGATTCTGGACTGGAAAAATGTGCCTCTATTCTCAGCTCTATCGAAGGAATTGCGATTGTTCGTTTAAATAACCGCGATGTGGTGCGGAACCGTCTGGTCAAAGATATTGTCAAAGCATTTGAAAAAGCAGAAAGCGAGAAAAAAACAGCTGCATTCAATCGTCAGCAAACCCGTGGAAAAAGAAAATAATCTGTTTGGAAAAACGTGCAGTACTGTTTTCATGCTGCGCGTTTTTATATCAGGGTACTTTCCTCAGTATTATAGAGAAAAATACTGGATGAAAAGCTCTGGCTTATATGCTGTTTCTTCCTTGGGAAAAGTAGTAAAAAATGTGTTTTTTCTGGCAAAATTATCAAAAAAACCTTTACGAACGATCATGGAAAGATGTATAATATACATGCATTGTAGAAATAAAAACAAACTTTCTATGTGTGAATAGATTCGTCTGCTGAAAATGTTTTAGAATTGCAAAAGTACAAAGGAAATAGCAGATAAAATAAATGGAGAGGGGAAGATACGCCATTTGGCGGAAAATAATGGAAAAACTAAAAGTGCAAATTTCAAATCGACAAAAACAAGTAAAAATCCCTTCCGGGACAAGGTTGTTACTGCGGCGTTGTTGTCATGCCGTATTGGCTTATGAAAAATTTGAAAAACCAGCAGAAGTCAGTATCAGTTTTATTGACAACCGGGAAATCAAGCACTTAAACGCAGAATTTCGAGGAAAAGATATTGAAACGGATGTACTTTCTTTCCCACTTGGAGAAAATGGCATTTTTGACAAAAATGAAGATACTGGCGCCTATATGTTGGGAGACATTGTTATCTCTGTAGAAAAAGCGACAGCGCAGGCGGAATTGTATGGCCATTCTTTTCAGCGGGAAATGGGATTTTTGACGGTTCATTCCATGCTTCACTTACTCGGCTACGATCATGAAGCGGGTGGATTGGAGGCAGCAAAAATGCGAGAAAAAGAAGAAATGATTCTGGCGCGGTTAGGCCTTACGAGAGATACGGATGATTTGGAAGCTGTCACCGGAAAATAGGAGGATATAATGGGAAAAACAGCCTCGGCCTTTCTTGCGATTGTTGGCCGACCGAACGTGGGAAAATCCAGCTTATTGAACCGGTTTGTAGGAGAGAAGGTTGCAATTGTATCGCCGAAACCACAGACGACCCGTACAAGGATCACCGGCGTGTTGACACAGGAAAATACCCAATTTGTCTTTATTGATACACCAGGACTGCATAATCCTAAAACCAAGCTCAGCGAATTCATGGTAAAACAAATCAAGGATTCGGTAGCAGATGTAGATGCTGCCGTATTGGTAACGGAACCGTTGGGCAAAATCCACCCAACAGAGCTGGAATTGTTGCAGCGTTTTCGAGACCTACGGCTTCCTGCCATTTTGGTTATTAATAAAATTGATACTATTCCCAAAAAAGATATGATGATGGAAAAGATTGCCGCTTTTTCCGAATTGTTTCCATTTGAAGCAGTCGTACCGGTCAGCGCTTTGAACGGAGACGGCCTCCCTCAACTGTTGGACGAACTGTCGCATCACGCGAAAGAAGGCCCCCATTATTTTCCCGATGATGCAATGACCGACCAGCCGGAACGGGTTATTATCGCGGAGATCATCCGGGAAAAGCTTTTGAATTGCTTAAATGAAGAAATTCCCCATGGAACGGCTGTTACAATAGAGCAGATGACAGACCGGGAACACCAAAATTTGATCGATATCCATGCCGTGATCTACTGCGAAAAGGATAGTCATAAAAGGATTATCATTGGAAAACAAGGGACGATGCTAAAAAAGATTGCCAGCCAGGCAAGGCGGGAAATTGAATCTTTTTTAGGTGTTAAAATTAATCTGCAATGCTGGGTAAAAGTCAAAGAGGACTGGAGAAATCGTCCTGGCGTCATTCGCGATCTTGGTTTTCGGGAATCCTAAAGGCAATGGGCTTGTGGGCCAATTGGGGCTCACTGCCCATTTTTTACAAGAAAATTTTCTTCTTATAATCTCCCAATATGCCTTGTTTGACTGTTGAGAAATTGTATGCTACTATGACAATAACACCAATTATTGATGTTTTTTTGTATGAAAGACTGTGTTGTCAAGGGCAAATTTATGGAAGAAATGGACTCTTTTCCCGGTAATAGCTTTTTCCCTGTGTGGAAATACTGTTAGTGTATTTCACCGGTGGGAGGTTTTTATATGAGGCCGGAAGACGCATGGAATCAATTTTTAAAAACTGGAGCAGTAAGCGATTATATGCAATACCGCAAAGCCTCTATGTTGCTGCGGCATTTGCAAGACGAATCGGAGGATGAACTGGCCAATGCAGATCAAAACGAAGGGGATCATTCTCAAAGAACTGGCCAATGGGGATGAAGATAAGCTTTTGACGATCCTGACGGAAGACCGGGGCGTGATTTTTGCTTATGCCAAAGGGGCTCGCCGATTTAAAAATCCGTTGGCTCCTTCTACTGGACTTTTGTGTTATTCATCAATGATTTTATTTTGGAATCGAGAGCGCTATTCATTGGACCATGCTGACAGCATTGAACAATTTTTCGGACTTCGGCAATCGATGGAAAAACTTGCCCTAGCTTCTTACTTTGCGGAGGTTTCTACGGTGCTGGGTCCAAGAGAGAACGATGATGGGCAGTTTTTAAAATTATTACTAAACTGCCTTTTCTTTTTGCAAAATAACAGGATTGATCAAATGCTCTTAAAAGCCCTTTTTGAATTGCGTGCATTGAGCATTTCAGGTTTTATGCCAGATTTGATTGCGTGTGCAGGCTGCGGCTGTTTTACGGCAGATAGGATGTTTTTTTATCCGAATGATGGCGTTATCTACTGCGAAAATTGCAGTACAAATCAAAAAGAAGTACATATTTCTTTGACGCCGGGCGCCTTAGCTGCCATGCGCCATATTCTTTATTCTCCAACAGAAAAGCTATTTGCCTTTACAATTGGGCTGGAAAGTATCCACTGTTTGAATGACGCATCAGAACGATTTTTACAAAGTCAAACAGAGCGAAGTTACCAAAGCTTGGAATTCTTTCACTCTATTGTTTCGTTTGGTTAAGGGAAGGTGACAACATTGCCGATTGAAAAAAAACACCAGCAGGCGCTGGAGTTGGATAAAATTTTAAATATGCTGGCTGAATGTGCCAGCTGTGATGACAGCAAAGAAAGAGCTCTGACTTTAGAGCCCCAGACCAGTCTTTACCGTGCAAAAGAAGAAATGAGGCAGACAGCGGATGCCAATACCCTTTCAAACCGTCATGGTGCTCCCACCGTTTATAATTTTAAAAATATCAAAAATATGGTCAAACGTGCAGAACTGGGGACCAGTCTTTCTTTACGGGAACTATTGGAAATTTCCAATGCGCTTCGTACCATTCGCGCACTATCTGATTGGAGAAAGCACTGTGAGGCGGTGGAAAGCTCTTTGGATTACCTTTTCAGCGGCTTAACGCCCCATCCTTTTATTGAGGATAAAATCAATACGGCAATCCTGTCTGAGGATATGGTGGCAGATAACGCAAGTCCGGCCTTGGCAGATATTCGCAGAAAGATTCGTAATGCAGGTCTCAGCGTAAAAAATCAGCTGGATAAGCTGATTCATTCTCCGTCTTATCAAAAATATCTCCAGGAAAGTTTGGTCACCATGCGAGATGGGCGCTATGTTGTTCCGGTCAAAGCCGAACATCGCGCAGAAATCAAGGGCTTGGTGCATGACACTTCTTCCAGTGGTGCCACCTTATTTATTGAACCTTTGGGCGTTGTAGAAGCCAATAATGAAATTCGCTTACTACAGGGAAAAGAAAGCGATGAGATTGCCCGAATTGTTGCCGAATTATCGGCTTTAATAGGGCAGCATAGCCAAAGTATTCTGCAGGATTATGATTCGGTTGTGGAAATTGATTTCATTTTTGCGAAATCACGTTTGGCAGATAAGATGCATGCAGTGGAACCGATTTTGACCGATGATGGCATTATTCGATTGAAAAAAGCGAGACACCCCATGATTTTGAAAAATATAGTGGTGCCAACAGATATTTATTTGGGAGAGTCATTTGATACGCTGATCATCACAGGGCCCAATACGGGAGGCAAAACAGTCGCACTGAAAACCCTAGGGTTATTTACCCTGATGGCAATGTGTGGCTTGATGATTCCAGCGGCGGACGGAAGCCAGATCTCTATTTTTGAAAATGTTTTGGCCGATATTGGCGACGAGCAAAGTATAGAACAAAATTTATCTACCTTTTCGGCCCATATGGTTAATATTATCTCGATTCTGGAGAAAACAGATAATCGAACTCTTGTTTTATTGGATGAGTTGGGAGCTGGTACCGACCCGGTAGAGGGAGCTGCGCTTGCTATTTCAATTATCGAATCGCTTCGCCGCACAGGAGCACGAATTGTGGCAACCACCCATTATGCGGAAATTAAGCTGTTTGCATTGGAGACGGAAGGAGTAGAAAACGGATCATGTGAATTTGATGTTTCTTCACTGCGGCCTACTTATAAGCTGTCCATTGGTGTACCTGGCAAATCTAATGCTTTTGCGATTTCACAGCGGTTGGGAATCCGTGCGGAAATTGTAAATCGGGCAAAAGAACTGGTGTCTTACGAAAGTGCAAAGTTCGAAGACGCAGTTTCACAGCTGGAACAAACGCGCCAGAGCCTTGCCAAAGAATTGGAGGAGGCGCAGCTTTTAAGGGTACAGGTGCAAACTACCAAAAAGGAGATCGCTGAGTATAAAGCGAATCTGGATAAAGAAAAGGAAAAAGAAGTAGAAAAAGCAAGATATGAAGCGCGGCGAATTGTAGAAAATGTGCGCGCAGAATCGGAAAAATTATTGGATGAGTTGCAAGAAATCCGAAAACAAAAAGATTCAGAGGCCTTTTCCCAGTTGGCATCCAAAGCGAAAACACAAATGCGTTCGAACTTGAATCGTTTGTATGATCTTGCTGATCCGGTGGCACAAAAGCAGCAGGAAGATTATAAGTTACCTCGACCGCTGGTAAAAGGAGATACGGTTTTTGTCACTGATTTGGGTTCTGCCGGTAAAGTCCTATCCTTGCCAGACAAAAATGGTATGGTACAGGTACAAGCCGGAGCGATTAAACTGACGGTAAAGCAATCGTCTCTTCGGTTAGCAGATTCGGCTCCAATCAAAAAAACCGGAAAGCGTTCAGCAGGTGGCTCTGTATCAGTAAGTGCAACCAAGAAAACACAGAGGGCAAGTGACGCAGAAATAGACCTTCGCGGTATGAATGCAGAGGAAGGCATTATGGAAACCGATCGTTTTATTGATAATGCGGTTATGACCGGACTGCATACCCTTACACTCATTCATGGCAAAGGGACTGGTATTTTACGGAACGCTATCCATCAACACCTACGCCGTCATAAAAATGTTCGATCCTTCCGATTGGGTGTTTATGGAGAGGGGGAAACCGGTGTTACAATCGTAGAGTTAAAGTGATCCCAACGGCGTTTGTGGAATGAAAAATCTGAAACAAACAGGCCTCACTGTTGTAAGGCCTGTTTAAAAGGTTGATAAAATTGACACAAGAGAAAAAGATTCGGCGATTTTATTGGGTTTTAGCAGCCGCGGTATTGTTCACTGTATTGATAACTTGGCTGATTTTAACATTAACACAGCCTGTTTTAACCGACTCAGCCATTCATGTTTGGACAATAACTCAAATACCGGCAGAATACCAAGACAAAATAAATATCAATACTGCGACCATTGATGAACTCACTTATGCCGAGGGTATCGGTCCATCTACAGCCAAAAATATTTATGATTATTTGCAACAAAAAGGGCCAGTTGACTCCATAGACGATTTAGACAGCGTTCCTGGAATTGGAGAGAAAAGACTGGAAGCGTTGAAAAAAATTTTTTATGCAGGTTAGTTTAAATGATTATCATCAACGAATTTTTTGGATAAGGCTGTGTTTTCATCATCTGGAATCGGGATATTGCTTTCGTCCGGAGACGGTTTGTCATGACGAGTTACACTATACATCAGATTTTTGGGAATAATATTTTTTTTCGGATCAATCTGGGTGTAGTTTCCACGTTTTATAGGTTCATCTTCTTTCGTTTTATGGCACATATCGTTCACCTCTTATTTTTATTTTTTCCGGTTTCCAATCGATTATCCCCGATAAATTAATCCAAAAATCTGCATGTTTTTTGGATTTTATAATTGACAAAAGGGAGGAAATCCGATATAATAAAACACGTCGCTGAAAAGCGGTAAGGAGTGGGAGCATAGCTCAGCTG
>CAKXHL010000004.1 GCA_934875375.1 uncultured bacterium | reverse complement strand
GGCGACCTGGATGGGGTTCGAACCCACGACCTCTAGCGTGACAGGCTAGCGTTCTAACCAACTGAACTACCAGGCCAAACTTGGTGGGAACAACAGGGCTCGAACCTGTGACCCTCTGCTTGTAAGGCAGATGCTCTCCCAGCTGAGCTATGCTCCCACTCCTTACCGCTTTTCAGCGACGTGTTTTATTATATCGGATTTCCTCCCTTTTGTCAACTGCTTTTCTAAAAATAACAGCGCTTCGCCGGATATTTTTTACAGATTGCAAAGTAATTTTTCCCATGCATCGCAGAAAAAACATCTGTCCTCATCCCATAAAAATTCCGGAAAGCCCCAACGCAAAGTTTTACTGGTAAAATCACAAAACCGATTCTTTCCCGGTTCCCCTGGTGTAAAAGCAGTCCTTTATAAAATTTCAGCCTTCTGATGGCTGTATCAATGAAAAGAGGGAGTTTCGTCCTTCTTCTCCGCTTTTTTCAACAAAGCTTTCAGATCCTCTTGATCGAAATGATACTTTTTGCCGCAGAAATGGCAGTTGACTTCAACCGTTTCCTCTTCCGCCATCATCTGCTGCAAATCCTTTTTGCCAATACTGATCAAAGCCCGCTCCACTCTTTGCCGGGAACAACTGCAGCGATATTCAGTCTGCACCGTCTCCAGAATCTGCGGCGAAAATCCTTCCAGCACCATCCGGCAGATATCCTCCACCGACGCACCACCTGTCAAAAGCTGCGTGACCGACGAAAGCTTTCCAATATTCTGTTCCAGCCGGTCGATATCTTCTTCCGATGCGCCCGGCAAAAGCTGAGCCAAAAAACCACCGGCTGCCTTTACCGTCAAATCCGGGTTGACCAAAACTCCCAACGCGCAGACCGTAGGTGTCTGCTCGCTGACGGCGTAGTAGTGGGTAATATCCTCCGCAATCTCACCGGAAACAATCGGCACTTGCCCGACATATGGATCTTTCAGCCCCAAGTCCTTTACCACCGAAAGGCTTCCGCTCCGGCCTACCGCACCTGCTACATCCAGTTTTCCCAGCCCGTTTAACGGGATTTCAACCACCGGGTTTTCCACATCTCCGCGCACATTTCCCAAGCCGTCAGTAACCGCAATCAAAAATCCTGCCGGGCCATCTCCCCGCAAGCGAAGTGTGATGGAGTTCTCTGCCTTTTTCAACATTACTCCCATTAGCGATGCAGCGGTCAACAGGCGGCCCAACGCCGCCGTCACCGTCGCAGAAGTCTTATGAATCTGCTCTGCTTTCGCTGCAATATCAGTGGAATCAATCGCTGTGCAGGTCACACTGCCATTTTGGGAAATGCTTCTGACTAAGGTTGCCATAAATCAATGATCTCCTTACTTTTTTCTGGCTGCAAAAATCCAGCGCTGACAGTCTGGCGCCGGCGGATCCAAGCTATCTTCTCCGTATACTGCCAGCAGCTCAAATTCGGCCTGTTCCAGCCACTGGGACAGTTCCTCTTGCGTATAAGCCCGCTCAACAATATACTCCTGTTCTCGAATATAATGCCCATTTTCTTCTGAGAAAAAATCCAGCTGCACAGTTACTGTGCAGGTTGCTTCCTCAAAAAAATTCTGCCAAGCGCAAAACAGATCGTCAAACTCATAAATATAACAACTGTTGCCCAGTACTTCTCGATGCTTATACGGGGTATTCGCATCAAACAAAAACAGTCCGCCTGGCGCTGTAAAAAGGCTCACTTTTTGAAAAGTCTGCTGTACCTGCCTTGGATCCGTTAAATGGTTAATACTGTCCAGCGCGCAGATCGTCGTATCCACCGTACCGAATAAGTCTAGTTCTGTCATGGACTGACACAGATAAAGAATGTCCCACTCCGGATGTTCCATTGCTTTTTCCTGCGCTACTGAAAGCATATCCTCCGAAGCATCCACACCGATCACGTCACAACCGCGCTGGGCCAATTCCATAGATAAGCTGCCGGTTCCACAGGCCAAATCCAATACGATTGGACCGCTGCTCCCAAATTTTTCTATCAGCTGCAAAAAATAATCCGCCCGTTTTTGATAGGACACATTCTCCGTCAGCTCATCATAATACCAAGCAAATGCTCCGTACCCTCTCATTCATCCTTCACCCGGTCAAATACAACTTGATATCCGTCACACCCATAGCTCAGCGACCGATTGACACGGCTAATAGTAGCGGTACTAGCTCCGGTTGCCTGAACAATTTCACTGTAAACTTTGTGTTCATGTAGCATTTTTGCCACCTGCAACCGCTGAGATAAAGCCTTAAGCTCAGGGACAGTACATAAATCCTCAAAAAAATTATAGCACTCTTCCATCGTTTCCAAGCACAAAACCGCCTGAAAAAGATATTCTACATGCAGTCCTTTTAACTTTTCATTCATTGAAATGACCTCCCGATTTTACACTTTACGATTTTAGAGTATGAAATCAATTTATAGTTTAACATAAGAAAGGCGAAAAGTAAACGGTTCTTTTCTTTTTTTCCAATGTATTCCCTTTTAGCAACATTCTGGATATTCTTACACCAAATAGCTATGAAGCTTCATGCCTCCAACACACCATCATGACATGTAAAGTCAATAACGCATAACGTTTTACGCATACAGACTGTTCTATCCCATGCACCGAGCTTTACGGACCATGCACATGGATGTTTTTTTCGTAGTTTTGCATAGCAAAAAAGCGGCAAAAATCTTGCCGCTTTTGATTTCAACCATTTATACATCCATCCGAATCAGGTCTTCCCAGGTTTCTCTGCGCACAATGACCCGATCATTGTTTTCTCTTACCATTACCACCGGAGGATTTGGCATACGATTATAATGGGAGGCCATTGAATAATTATAGGCACCAGTAGACAGCACCGCACAACGTCCCCTTTTTCCAAATGCTGCACAGGCAAATTTTCTCCGATCAAATCGCCGCTTTCGCAGCAGCGGCCCGCCAAGGTAACACGCATGGTTTTCTCCTGCGTAGCCAGCCCTGCGTTCATGATCTGATACTCCGATTGATACAGCGCATAACGGGGATTATCGGTCATGCCGCCATCAACAGACACATAGGTACGTACTCCCGGAATTTCTTTTACTGATCCAACCGTATACAACGTAATGCCCGCCGGACCAACAATAGATCTTCCCGGTTCCATGAGGATATACGGCATTGGAAAGTCCAAAAGGCCACACGCCTCATGAATGGCAGAAGAAACATGTTCCATATAAGTTTCGTACATAGGCGGGTTTTGATCCGGTGTATACTGAATTCCAAAACCGCCGCCCAGATTCAGCTTGCGCAGCTCACATCCGGTTTGCTGCCGGATCTGTGCCAAAAATCCAATCATAATCCGGACCGTCAGCAAAAAGGGGTCTGTGTCAAAAATCTGGGAACCAATATGGCAATGCAGACCGGTAAGCTCGATATGAGAACAGCGTACCGCCTGTTTTACCGCCGCCATCGCTTCACCTGTCTCCAACGCAAAGCCAAATTTAGAATCAATCTGGCCGGTGCGGATGAAGTTATGTGTATGTGCGTCTACTCCTGGTTTAATGCGAAGCATGATCTGCTGATGTATATTCTGAGCCCCGGCCAGCCGGTCAAGCATTTCCAGTTCTTCCAGATTATCCACAACAATGGTTCCTACCTTCTGTTCTAGGGCAGCAACCAATTCCGGCGCTGTTTTGTTATTGCCATGAAAGTAAATTTTTTCCGGTGAAAATCCAGCGCTGACCGCTGTATATAGTTCGCCGCCAGACACAACATCAAGGCCCATTCCCTCTTGTGCAGCAATGCGGCAAATTTCTTTGCAGCAAAATGCTTTACTGGCATACAAAGCCAAGCCATTTCCGCTGTAAAAGCGCTTTAAAGAATCCTGATACATCCGGCAATTTTTTCGGATCTGGGTCTCACTCATCACATACAGCGGTGTTCCGTATTTTGCCGCCAATTCCAAAACGTCCAGTTCTTCCATGCATAAATGGCCTTGCTTATTTACCTGCAGACAGTCTGCTACAAACATGTTTCGTCCCTCTTTCGTTGTCTGGTCGGAAGTTTCTCTTGTTGTTTGTTCTCCAACTCTCCAGAACGCACCGACTCTCGAAAACGGCGAATCGCCTCCTCCACATCGTCTTTCTGCCCAGGCTGAGCAAAAATCGTCTCCGGTACGGTATCCGTTTCCAGATCTGATTCTACGCCCAGTGCCGTCTCATTTTCCCGGCAGGCCAATTCTTCAATGATTTGGCGAATTTCCTCAATTCCTTCCCCTGTTTGAGCAGAAACTGGCAAAATGGTAATCTGATCTGCATAAGGAATTTCCGTCTGAAGTGATGCCAACCGCTCTGCCCGTTCCCGCTGGGATAGTTTATCCATTTTGGTCAGGACGACGGCAAAAGGCATTTCATATTCCACTAAATAATCGATCATCAACAAATCATCTTTCGTCGGCGGATGGCGCATATCAATCAGCTGGAATACCAATGCAATATCCCGGTCACTGGCCAGATAATCGCCGATAAGCCCGGACCAGCGTTTTTTTTCTTTTTTAGAAACCTTCGCATAACCGTATCCCGGCAAATCGGCAAAACGCACGTTATCCACCCGAAAAAAATTGATGGTTGTGGTTTTTCCCGGCATGGCGCTGACCCGGGCCAACTGTTTGCGGTCAAAAAGCTTGTTGATCAAAGACGATTTTCCCACGTTGGACCGGCCGGAAAATGCAAACTCTGGCATTTCACACGGCGGTATTTGTTGAAACAACCCGTAAGATGCTTCGAACTGAACATTTTGAAAATTCATGGGCTCTCTCCTTCAGCAGTCGATAATCGCAGGCTTGCGGCGCGTTTCTGCCGTGATGGGAGGTGCAAATTCCTGAGGAACCGGTGAGGGGGCTGGTTCTGCAGCGGAAGGACCGGTCAGCGCTGCTTTGAGTACCTCTTCGATCCGCTCGACTGGGACAAAATTCAGCGCTTCCAATACCGCCTTGTCAAACTCCGATAAATCCGGCTGATTTTCCTTGGGAATTATCACGGTTTTGATTCCTGCCCGATAGGCCGCCATGGATTTTTCCTTCAACCCGCCGATAGGCATAACCTTACCTCTCAAGCTGATTTCGCCAGTCATCGCCACTTCCCGCCGTACTGGTATTCCGGTAAGCGCAGACACCAGCGCTGTTACAATCGTCACGCCGGCAGAAGGACCATCTTTTGGCGTTGCTCCTTCGGGGAAATGGATATGAATATCCTTTGTTTTATAAAAGTCTTTTTCAATCCCATACTGATCTGCCATCCGGCGCACCAAACTCACAGCAATATGGGCCGATTCTTTCATCACATCGCCTAACGATCCTGTCAGTTCGATCTTTCCGGCACCTTCCATCGCCGCTACTTCCGCTTGCAGAAGCTCACCACCGACAGAAGTCCAAGCCAAGCCGTTGACGCAGCCAATCTCATTTACTGGGCTGATCATTTCCGGCAAAAACTTTTTCGGTCCAATCCAATCTAACAACGTTTTTTCACGGATTGTTACCTTTTTTGTCTTTTGCGATACAATCTCTTCCGCCGCTTTCCGGCACAAAGACGCGATTTCCCGCTCCAGCGTGCGAACGCCAGCCTCTCTGGTATAATAATCCAGCAAACCGTAAATCGCTGAATCTTCTATTTTGCAGGTGCGTGCTGTCAGCCCATGCCGGTGCAACTGCTTGGGAACCAGATGCTCTTTTGCGATATGGAATTTTTCCTCCCGCGTATAGCTTGAGAGCTCAATCAGTTCCATGCGATCCAAAAGCGGCGCCGGAATCATCCCCACATCGTTCGCAGTCGTAATGAATAGCACCTGGCTTAAGTCAAACGGAACCTCTACAAAATGGTCACGGAAAGTATCATTCTGCTCTGCATCCAGCACTTCCAGCAGTGCAGCAGATGGATCCCCTTTATAATCACCGCCCAGCTTATCCACCTCATCCAAAAGAATCAGCGGATTGTTACTGCCTGCCAATTTTATCGCATTGATAATACGGCCCGGCATAGCACCAATATAGGTTTTTCTGTGTCCGCGAATGTCCGATTCATCTTTCACGCCGCCCAAAGAGATACGGGCATATTTCCGCCCCATCGATTTGGCAATCGACTTGGCGATCGAAGTTTTTCCCACACCAGGAGGACCCGCCAGACAGATGATCTGTCCTTTGATATCTGGCGCCAACTTGCGCACCGCCAACATTTCCAGGATGCGCTCCTTAACTTTGGTCAATCCATAATGATCCCTGTCCAGTTGTGCTTTTGCCTTGGAAAGATCAATTTTGTCCTTGGTAGAAATATTCCACGGCAGTTCCAGACATAAATCCAAATACCCGCGGATTACACTGGATTCATGCGAATTCGGCGGCATTTTGGAAAGACGGTCTGCTTCCGCGTAAAATTTCTCAGACATCTCCTGTGGCAACGTTAAAGCAGCAATACGGCGGCGGTACTCCTCCGCTTCATCCATTACGGATTCTTCTTCGCCCAATTCTTCGGAAATAACACGCATCTGTTCCCGAAGGTAATACTCTCGCTGGTTTTTATCCATCGACTCCCGCACTTTGTCGTAGATATCGTGCTCCAGCCCCAGAATATCATTTTCTTTTTCCATCGCCTGGGCCAATAGCCGCAGACGCTTTGACAAAACATCTTCCTCCAAAATGCGCTGCTTATCCTCAATTTTCAGCGGCAAATTACTGGGTATGTACTCTGAAAGATACAGCGGGTCATTACTGCCCAATACATTGACAATAATCTCCTTAGGCATTTTCGGCATTTGATAGCAAAACTCTTCAAACGAATCCTTTACAATGCGGATAAGTGCTTCTTCCATTGTTTTGCTGCGGATGGTTGGGGACTTCAGAGGAGCTTCTTCAGCGACGACTGCCCAGTATGGTTCTTTTTGGATGACCTGCGAGATCCTAGCACGGTATTTCCCTTCTACCAATACTTTCAGGCCTTCTTCACCAGAACGCAAAATTTGTCGGATTTCAGCCACTACGCCGGTCTGATAAAGTCCATTTTCTTTTGGATCATCTTCTCTTACATCTTTTTGCGCTGTCAAAAATACTCGTTTTCCATCTTTCATAGCAGCATTGAGTGCTAAAATGGATTTTTCTCTGCCCACATCAAAATGCAGGATCATTTTCGGAAATAAAACCAATCCCCGCAATGCTACCGCCGGCATTTGATATTGTTTCCATTCAGACATTTTTTCACCTTCTTACTTGGGGATATCGGATCTGCCCAAATCTTTTCCTGGCGCGCGTCCGATTTTTAATCTATTTCTATCCAATTCTCATTTTTGTCAGCAAAGCAGGTGCTCTGCTTTGCTGCATTATACTAAAATCTCTGTAAAAAAGCAAGTCCACCTTTCTTTTTGGAAAAGAAAGGTGGAGTTAATTTCTTTCTTTTGGCTAGGAAACGGAATCTCGCCTGGGACGAGGTTTCTTTGTGGCAGGCAATGTCAAAGAAGTGGTAGGCCGATCCAAGTCATAAGTGACCCGCGGGCCTTCCTTTCCTTTTACGCAATCTGCCGTAATCGTTAAGGTTTCAATTGTGCCATCGGACGGAGCGGCAAACATGGCCTCAGATAAAATGGACTCCATGATGGAGCGCAATCCTCTGGCGCCATTTTTCCGCTCAATCGCCAAATGAGCAATGGCTTTAAGTGCTTCCGCATCAAAGGTCAACTGAATGTGATCCATCTCAAATAACTTCTGGTACTGCTTGACAATGGCATTTTTTGGTTCCACCAAAATCCGTATCAACGCTTCCTCGTCCAAAGCCTTCAGGCCAGTGACCACCGGAATACGGCCCACTAATTCCGGAATCAAACCAAACTTAACCAAGTCTTCCGGCAGAATCTGGCTAAGCAACAAATCAGAATTTTTCGCTTTGGCATCTTTGAGCTCTGAACCAAAACCCAGTCCGGATTTTTGATTGACTCTTTTTTCAATGATTTTATCGATTCCGTCAAAAGCTCCTCCGCAAATAAACAGGATATTGGAAGTATCAATCTGGATAAACTCCTGCTGGGGATGTTTTCTTCCTCCCGTAGGTGGTACATTGGACACAGTACCTTCCAAAATCTTCAACAGCGCCTGTTGCACCCCTTCCCCGCTGACATCACGGGTGATGGAAGGATTTTCGCTTTTTCTTGCAATTTTGTCGATTTCATCAATATAAATAATCCCGCGTTCGGCCTTTTCAATATCATAATCCGCAGCCTGAATCAATCTCAGCAGGATATTTTCTACATCCTCGCCTACATATCCAGCTTCTGTCAAAGTGGTAGCGTCTGTTACCGCAAAAGGAACCTTCAGCGTTTTCGCAAGCGTTTGTGCCAACATCGTTTTGCCGGTTCCAGTAGGGCCAACCAACAAAACATTGCTTTTATTCAGCTCTACATCGCCATCACTACCGAAAAAAATTCGTTTGTAATGATTATACACTGCCACTGACAGAGATTTCTTGGCCGCGTCCTGTCCGATGACATACTGATCCAGCACCTCTTTGATCTGAGCTGGTTTTGGAATGGTAATATCCGCCGCTTCTTCTCTTGACGACCTGCGGCGGCTGGACAATCCCTCTTCCTCCAATACGCTGTTGCACAACTGTACGCACTCATTGCAGATGCACACCCCAGTACCGGCGATCAGCTTATCCACCTTGTCCTGCGTTTTGCCGCAAAAGGAACATCGCAGCATTCTGGAGCCATCATCGTTTTTTGCCATAAGGTTCCTCCTCTTTTCAAACACCTGCTTTTTACCAGGTAAAAATTCGTGTGGAGCCGAATGTCCCCACACGAATTCAAAATATTATCGGTTCGTAATAACCTTGTCAATCAGGCCATACTCCATGGCCTCCTGGGCAGACATAAAGTTGTCGCGTTCCGTATCCCGTTGGATGATCTCCAGCGGTTTTCCTGTATTGTCCGCCAACATTTTGTTCAGGTTTTCTTTAATACGCAAGTACCGTTCTGCATGAATTTTTATGTCGGTAACCTGCCCCTGCATTCCACCCATTGGCTGGTGGATCATAATTTCACTGTTGGGCAGTGCCAAACGCTTGCCTTTGGCGCCGGAGGAAAGCAAAAACGCACCCATAGAAGCCGCCATACCAATACAGATCGTGGAAACATCACATTTGATATACTGCATTGTGTCGTAAATCGCCAAACCAGCAGTTACAGAGCCACCAGGGCTATTAATATACAAGCTAATGTCCTTGTCCGGGTCCTGTCCTTCCAAGTACAAAAGCTGTGCGACTACCAAACTCGCGCTGGCATCGTTTACTTCCTCACAAAGCATTATAATTCTGTCGTTGAGCAATCTGGAAAAAATGTCATAGGAACGCTCGCCGCGATTTGTTTGTTCCACTACCATTGGTACCAGACTCATGGTTTATTACCCCCATTCAAAATATGTAAGAGGAAAAAACACAGGCACCTAGAAAAGCTGACTGCTTATTCAGCATCTTTGGTCTCTTCCGCTTTTTTCTTTGTTGTTTTCTTTTTGGCAGGCGCTTTCTTTTCTCCATCTTCGTCTGCTTTTTCTTCTTTTGCCGCTGCTTTCTTTTTCGCAGGAGCCTTTTTCTTCTCCGGCGCACTTTCAGAAACTTCCGCGCTGGACTTAATCAAATCGATCGCTTTATTCACTGCCAGATCCAATTTAATATCCTCAGCAGGTACCAGTTCTTTGATTTTCTCTAAATCCATGGAATAAGCAGAAGCCATCTTTTCGAACTCTGCATTCAGCTCTTCTTCGGTAACTTCAATCTTTTCCAGCTTAACGATCTCTTCCAGAGCCAAACGAATTTTTACCTGATTGAGAGCCTGCTCCTTATAAGTTTCCTTAAAAGTATCTGCGCTAAATCCGGTATATTTCATATACAAATCCAGATTCAAACCCTGAGACTGCAAACGGTAATCAAATTCCTGCAGCATTTCATCAGTCTTGCGATCTACCATGCACTGGGGGATCTCTGCTTCCATGCTCTCTACAACCTGCTCTACCAGCTGCTCTTCTACCGCGGTCTCAGCGCTTTTCTCTGCCGCTTCCGTCAGTTTTGCACGGATATCCTTTTTCAATTCATCCAGAGTATCAAACTCGCTGACGTCTTTTGCAAACTCGTCATCCAGCTCCGGCAGTTCTTTTTCCTTGATTTCATGCAATTTGCATTTGAACACAGCAGCCTTGCCCGCCAATTCTTCCGCCTGATAATCTTCCGGAAAAGTGACATTCACGTCAAATTCCTCGCCCACATTTTTGCCCACGATCTGCTCCTCAAAGCCGGGAATAAACTGACCGGAACCCAACTTCAGGTCAAACTTTTCACCTTTTCCCCCTTCGAAAGGAACATCGTCTACAAAACCTTCAAAGTCAATGATTGTGTTATCTCCATCTTTTGCTGCACGGCCTTCTACAGTCACCATTCTGCCGTTTCTTTCCTGCAGCTTGGCAATTTCTTCATCCACCTGATCATCACTCACGCTGACAGGTGTTTTTGTAGCTTTCAAACCTTTGTATTTTTTGACTGTTACTTCCGGTTTTACCGTCACTTTTGCGGTAAAAGAAAAACCTTCTGCAGAAACATCGGTGATTTCGATTTCCGGGCGGTCCACAGGATCAATTCCCGCTTCCTCTACTGCTTTGGTATAAGCATCAGGGTACATGTCGTTGACAGTATCCTCATAAAAAACGGCTTCGCCATACAGCTTTTCAATTACGCTTTTGGGCGCTTTCCCTTTTCGAAAACCGGGAACGGTGATATTTTTTGCGGTTTTCTTATAAATCTTGTCGATTCCTTTTTTGAAATCTTCCGCGCCGATGGAAACCACCAGCTCATACGTATTGGTTTCCACTTTGTTAGCCGAAACAAGGCTCATGTAAACTTCCTCCTGTACTGTCCAGCCGCAGGGTCACACAACCCCTGGTGCCGAATGCAAATTAACTATGTTATTATAGCATGTCAAAAAGGGGTTTGCCAAGAATGAATTGTTACGAATTTGATAATTTTTTCCGTTTCGTCGTTTCCTCTAAAAAAGCTGTGATTTTTCCGTGCTTTTTTCAATTTTTATCGGATTAAAATATAAAAAATCACCGGAAATGAGCCGAAAATCAATTCCTTGATAAACACCATTGAGCGCATAAGAGCATCCGCTTGCATGAATGTGCCCATAATACACCCGACGAACATCAAATTCCAATAATGTTTCCAAAATCGGAAGATTCACTTCCTGACCAAAAATGGGCGGATAGTGCAGAAAAACCAGCAGTTCTCCTTCTTTTTCCTTTGCAGCCTCTAAGGAAATTCTCAGGCGGCCTGCTTCCCGGGCCAGAACCTTCTCGTCGTGGGGTTGCCCATTTTCAAATAGCCAGCCACGGGTACCACACAGACGAAATCCTTCCGCGCAGATACAACTATTATGGAGCACTTCTATACTGTCTAATCCGTTTCGCAGTAAAAACTGATCCATTTTATTCCTGGTTGCCCACCAATAGTCATGATTTCCTTTTAAAATCACTTTTTTTCCCGGCAGGCTGTGCAGGAACTGAAAGTCCGGCAGCAGTTCTTCGAAATTCATCGCCCAGGAAATATCTCCTGGCAACACAACTGTATCCTCTTTTTCTACTGTATCCTTCCAGTTTTTTTCCAGCCGCACCGCATGATTTTCCCAGCCTTTAAAAATGTCCATCGGTTTCTGGCACCCAAAGGACAGATGTGGATCTCCGATCGCAAAAAGGCTCATCGGCACTTCTCCTTTCCCATATTGGATAAGAAAACGGCGGAAAGGGCTCTTAGTCTTTTCCGCCGCATTTTTGGGTTCAAACGTTTTGCAATGCCTTTGTCAGCGCGTCATCCATTCGATTTTTGGAAAAAGTCTCCGTAAAACGAACTGTCTTTTCCCGCAGTCCCGCCAGTTGATTTGGCATCTCGCAGCCAGAAATTTCTTCCAGTTTTTGAGCAATTTCAAACTCGTCTGCCCCTTGTGTTTTTCCGCCCAGCGCTGTCAGCACTGCATGCGGGAATTTGAAAGGGTTTGCCGTAGAAGCAATCACTGTCTTGGTATCGTCTCCTGTCCGGGCACAGTAGTCTTCATGGACAGAAACCGCCACCGCAGTATGCGTATCGCATAAATAGGAATAGGTATCAAACAGCCGTTTAATGGTAGCGGCGGTCTCCTCTTCATCGCTAAAGCCGCCAGCGAAATCTGCCTGCAAGCGGGATAAAACCTGCTGGGGAACGGTATACCGTCCTTCGTTTTTTAAATCTTCCATCAGCTGGCGCACAATGGAGTCATCCTCGTCCGCCAGATGGAATAAAAGCCGCTCCAAATTGCTGGAGATCAGAATATCCATAGAAGGAGAGGTCGTAGGATAAAACGGCCGGTTCCGATCATACGTACCGGTGCTGATGAAATCCGTCAGCACGTTATTTTTATTGGATGCACAAATCAATTTGTGAATGGGAAGCCCCATTTGTTTGGCATAGTAAGCCGCCAGAATATTTCCAAAATTCCCAGTGGGCACACAAACATTGATAGGATCTCCCAGTGCAATCTGCTCATCCCGCACTAAGTCACAGTAAGCGCTGACATAGTAAACAATCTGTGGCAGCAACCGTCCCCAGTTAATGGAATTGGCGCTGGAAAACACACGGTTTTGTTTTTGAAGCGCCGTTGCTATCTGTGGATCACAAAATAGTTTTTTTACGCCGCTTTGGGCATCGTCAAAATTCCCCTGAATCGCCGCGACAAAAACATTTTCTCCTTCTTGTGTAGCCATCTGCAGCTTTTGCAAAGGGCTTACCCCTTCTTCGGGATAAAATACCACAATTCGGATACCAGGTACATTACAGAAACCCTCCAACGCTGCCTTACCCGTATCACCGGACGTAGCTACCAAAATTACAATTTCCTTTCCGTCTCCAGATTTCTGCATGGAGACGGTCATAAGACGGGGCAGTAACTGCAAAGCCATGTCCTTAAAAGCGCAGGTCGGTCCGTGCCATAATTCCAGCAGATATGCGTTCTCTCCCAGTTTGGACAGCGGTGCGATCTGAGAGCCCGAGAATTTTTTCGCATCATAAGCGCCTTTCAAACAACTTTCAATTTCTTCATTGGAAAAATCTGACAAAAATTCTTCCAAAATTTTCTGTGCGCGCCGAATATAGTCTTGGCTGACCATTTTTTCCAGATGCTGCTCAGAAAATTTGGGCAGTTGTTCCGGGACAAACAGTCCACCTTCGGCAGAAAGGCCCTGTAAAATAGCTCGGCTGGCCGAAACTTTCTGCGTTTTATCTCTTGTGCTTTGATACTGCACCCTTTTCACTCCTTTGGCGTTTCACTAAACGGTTTACAGGACATACTCCTGGAATACACGGTTTGCGTTTTCAAAGAAAATATCCCGAACCAAATCCTCATTCAAATTCTTTTTCAGCAGATACTCGTAAAAATCAGCATTTTTTTCCACCGAGCTTAAGCATTCCGGCACATGCGTACCGTCAAAATCAGAGCCCAGTGCTACGACTTTTTCCCCACCCAAACTCAGGAAATGCTCAATATGCCGGTACAGCCAATCGAAATCTGCTTTTTCCGGATCGTCACAAATGAAATCTTTGGAATAATTCAATCCCACCAAACCACCGCGTTTGACATATTCTTTAAACTGCTCGTCGGTTACATTGCGGATATGACCGCAAACTGCACGGGAATTCGAGTGGCTGGCAATCAACGGTTTCGTTGCTACTGAGCAAGCATCGTCAAAACCAGCGTCTGAAATGTGGGACAAATCTACCAGCATGCCGACTTTCTCCATCTCTTTGATCGCAGCTTTGCCAAAATCTGTCAACCCTTCATTCTTGCTGGTGCCGCAGCCCAACTCATTGGGTCCGTTCCAGGTTAACGTCATCATGGCAACACCCTGCTCTTTCAACAGCTTCACTCGGCTGATATCTCCTGCCAGCGCGCAGCCTCCCTCGATGGTTAGAATGCCGGTAATCGGTTTTTTCGCTTGAGCCAGTTCCTTTCCATTGTGCGCCCATTCCATCCGGTCCGCATATTTCTCGGTCTGAGCTTTGTAATACGCGAAAGTCCGATCGTAAAAATCAATCGCATCCTGTCCACGAAACTGATCCGGGATAAAAATAGCAAAGCACTGGACATAATGTTCAAAAGCGCCCAGTTTATCCAGAGAAATGTGCATCTGATCGTTGACCAGATCCCAATGGTTGCGATTACCGCCCAACAGGGTATCGCAATGCATGTCAAATGCTTTCATAATTTGTCACCTCATATGCGTTTATTATGTATTGATAAGATTGAACGGAAAACGTTTTTCCTTTTTCCGTCACAATCTCGAACACATCAAATCTCGGCTGTAAATCGGCGGGATGCGCCATCAGGTAGCACACAGCTGATCGGGCAATTCTCTTTTGCTTACGCCGATCCACCGCTTCTGCAGGCCGGGTTATGGATCCTGCCCGGCGAGTCTTTACTTCTACAAAAGCAATGCAATTCCCATCACGAACAATCAAATCAATTTCTCCGTAAGGCGTATAATAGTTGCGCGAAAGAATTTCCGCACCGTTTTTTTGCAAAACCTGTGCAGCAAAAGATTCTCCTTTTGTGCCGATTTCCCGTGTTGTCATTGGCGTTCTACCTTTTTAAATGATCATCCAGATTTTTGAGGAAACTGATTCGATGAACGGGCGAAATTCCATATTGGCCGATGCGCTCGTAATGTTCTTTTGTCGGATAGCCTTTGTGGCGGGCAAATCTATATTGGGGATATTGACGGTCCAATTCTATCATAAAACGATCCCGGGCAACTTTTGCCAAAATCGACGCCGCAGCAATAGATGCCGATGTCGCGTCACCCTTGATCACAGCAATCGCCGGAATTTCCAGCTCCGGTGTGCGGTTTCCGTCGATGTAGGCAATGTCCGGGTAGATAGAAAGCCCTTCTACCGCGTTTTTCATCGCCAGCATTGACGCAGCTAAAATATTCAGCCGATCGATCTCTTTTTCGTCCACCATACAAATTTGATAGGCAACCGCTTGCTGCACGATTTTCTCATATAAAAATTCCCGTTTTTTTTCACTGAGCTTTTTGGAATCATTCAACCCTTCTATCGCAAAGTCTTTGGGTAAAATTACCGCAGCGGCAAATACTGGACCTGCAAGAGGTCCCCGCCCGGCTTCATCCACCCCGCAAACCCATGTAAAATCATTTATGGTATATGCCATCCGCTCGAATTCGTATAAATCCGGCGGAATTTTCCGGGGCGCCATCAGCATTCCTCCTGAAAGGACGGTTGCAATCGTTCTTTTTTCTGCGGTTTTTGCGGCGTTTCCAGCGTAATTTTACCAATTTTCCCACTGCGGAATTCATCCAGAACCGCGATGGCTGCCCGTTCTGTATTGACTGTACCGCCGGATTGCAGCATACCGCGTTTTTGGGCCACCAATTCCAGCAAATCATACGCATCAATATCTGCCGTTTCTTCGTCGGTCATCTTATATCGTTCACACAGCAATTCATGGTAATGCTCGTTTAAAAGTTCCAACAGGCGCATCGCCAAAAGCTCAATGTCAACTATGTCATCTTTCACCGCGCCGGTAAAAGCAAGATACTCTCCTACCCGCTTATCTTCAAATTTCGGCCAAAGAATGCCTGGCATATCCAACAGATCAATCCCATTTTCCAAATTCACCCATTGACGGCCACGAGTCACACCGGGCCGGTCTTCCACTTTCGTCCTGCGGGAACCAGCCATCCGATTGATAAACGAGGACTTTCCTACGTTTGGAATTCCTACAATCATCATACGTATGGGTGCGCCCTGCATTCCCTTTTGCGCGCGGCGCTCCAACAATGGGCGCAGCACTTCTTTCACGGTTGGCACAAACTGTTTGATCCCTTTACCGCTGCGGCAATCGGTAGGGATCGCCGCAATTCCCTGTTCTTTATAATAATTACACCAGTCCCGCGTTATCATCTCATCCGCTGCATCGCATTTATTGAGCAGCACAATGCGCGGCTTTTGCCCAACCAATCCCGGCAACTCCGGATTCCGGCTGCTGATCGGGATTCTCGCGTCGATTACTTCTACCACGACATCCACCAGACGCAGGCTTTCCCGCATGAGCCGTCTTGTTTTTGCCATATGGCCAGGAAACCACTGAATCGAAGGGGCTTCGGTCATGTTATCTTCTCCTTTATTCTATCAATCCGATTTTCTGAAACGGGAAAAGCCGGAAAACGGCTTTTCCCAAAATATACCGCTGATCTACCATTCCAATACTGCTGTCCCGGCTGTCTAAGGAACGATTTCTGTTATCTCCCATGACAAAAACACATCCTTGCGGCACTGTAACCGGAAAATCCACGTCTCTCTTCATATAGGTCGGTTCGTTGATATAATCTTCCTCCAGTACCTGCCCATCCACAGTAACCGTTCCAAAGCTGAAATTAATGTCCACTGTTTGGCCTTCTACCGCAATGATCCTTTTGATAATCGCAGGAGTATCGCTTTCTGGCTGAACAATCACAACCACATCACCTGGTGTTGGCCGGTAAAAGAGATGCGATACAATCAGCCGATCTCCATTGGCCAAAGTTGGCACCATCGAAGTACCCTCCACGCCAATGGTGCGAAACAAAAAGGTAAATAACAGCACTACGATAATCACCGCAGAGACCAGCGCATCCATCCATTCAAACGCGCTTTGCACACGCTTTCTTTTTTTCACACTCTGCAAAGCTCATTCCTCGATTCTTTTTCTCTGAAAACGACTACTCTTTAAAAGCAACGCAGCATTTTACCTGACGTTCTTTTCATTAGACAGATAAAAAGCGAAAGCTTTTTGGGGATTGCGATGCTGTATGCTTATGGATACAAAGTTAGTTTATCATAACAAACGCCGATTTACAACAAGCCTTTTTTATTTTCCCCAAGCTTGCTCTTTTCCTGTTGGTACTGATCCTCCATTTTTTCTTGGATTCCTCTTTTCTTTTTCGTTATGTTCCATTATAATGAAAACAAATAAAGTCTGCTCTGTTGAAACCTGCTGTCTTTTTTATTTTGCGCTTTGTTTAGAACGCATTGATCCCGCCTATCTCCATCGTCTAAAAAAATTTGAAAGGAGCATCTGTCATGTATTTTGAGTCGCCCGGAAAAGAAAATACCGCAAAAACAATCGAGATTGCCACACAGGCAATCAAAAACTATGATATTCGCCATGTCGTTCTGGCAACTACTACTGGCTATACCGCTCAATGTTTCCCTGCGTTGGATGGTGTAAACGTCGTTTGTATCCCACATGCATATGGATTCAAAGAGCCGGGAAAAAATGAGTTGACCGATGAAACCATCCAGCAATTGCGGGAAAAAGGATTCCAGGTATACGCCTCTTCTCACGCCCTCAGCGGGGCAGAGCGGGGGATTACCGGCAAATTCGGCGGCGTTGCCCCAGTAGAAATCATCGCTCATACTCTACGCTTTTTTGGTCAGGGCATGAAAGTCTGCGTAGAAATTGCTGCCATGGCGGCAGATGGAGGTTTTATCCCACCGAATGTGCCCATCCTCTCCATTGGCGGTACAGGTCGTGGAGCAGACACAGCCGTTATTATGCGCGCTGCTCATGCCAATCACATTCTGGATACTAAGATCGATCAAATTTTATGCAAACCCATACTCCCTTAAATTTCCTTTCTACCCAAAGAAAAAGAGAAAAAACACAGCGTTTTTTCTCTTTTTCTTTTTCTTACAAAATATCTTGACACTCACGCTGCGTAATAGCGTATGATCGTCTTGTCAAGGGGGGCATATTTTATGAAAACCGTAAAGGAAGTCAGTGATTTGACCAGCGTCAGCGTGCGCACGCTACATTATTACGACCAAATTGGTCTACTGCATCCGGCACAGGTCACCAACAGTGGCTATCGGTTGTATGGAGCCGATCAGATGCGGCAGCTCCAACTAATTCTTTTTCTCAAAGAACTCCGGATTCTGTTAAAAGAAATTATACAAATTTTGAATAGTCCCACCTTTGATCCCAATATAGTCCTGCAGCAACATCGTCAGCTTCTGATTTTACAACGGAAGCAACTGAATGCACTGATTCACTATGTAGATCAAATGATAAAAGGAAAATGCAGCATGCCGTTTACCGCTTTTGACCAAACAGATATCAACAAAACTCGAAAAAAATATGTCGATGAGGTACGAACACGATGGGGAAATACCTCAGCTTATGCCCAAAGCGAGGAAAAAACAAAAAAATATACGGACAGCGAAAAAAATATACGGACAGCGATTGGGAAAATATCAAATCAGAAATGGAGGTCATTTTTTCTCATTTCGCAGCATTAGCTCGAAAAAAAAGAACGTCCGGACTGCGATGAAGCACAAAAACTCGTTGCTGCCTGGCAAAGGCATATTACGGAGCACTACTATGATTGTTTCACGGAAATGCTCGCCGGACTGGGGCAAATGTACCAGCAGGACCCTCGCTTTTCTGAAAATTTGGAATAATATGGAAAAAATTGCTCCGAATTTGCAAGTTAGGCAATCCATGTTTACTGCCAAAAAAGTAAAGCCTTCTTAAAATCTTATTATCCACATATAAAAAACTCCAGCATATGCTGGAGTTTTTTATTGCATTAAAATTAGCCGTTGATTTTGGTAACAACGCCAGAACCTACAGTTCTGCCGCCCTCACGGATAGCGAAACGCAGGCCCTCTTCAATTGCGATAGGAGTGATCAGTTCAACATCCATCTCAACGTTATCACCAGGCATACACATCTCAACACCCTCGGGCAGAGTGATAACACCGGTAACGTCGGTTGTTCTGAAATAGAACTGCGGTCTGTAGTTGTTGAAGAATGGAGTATGACGACCACCCTCCTCTTTTTTCAGGATATAAACCTGTGCATGGAATTTCGTGTGGGGATTGATAGAACCGGGTTTGCACAAAACCTGACCACGCTCGATCTCGGTTCTCTGAATACCACGCAGCAGAGCGCCGATGTTGTCGCCAGCTTCTGCGTAATCCAGAATCTTTCTGAACATCTCGATACCAGTAACAACGGTTTTCTTTCTCTCCTCGGTCAAACCGATGATCTCAATTTCCTCACCGGTCTTCAACTGACCTCTCTCTACACGGCCGGTAGCAACGGTACCACGACCAGTGATGGTGAAGACGTCCTCAACAGGCATCAGGAAAGGCAGATCCGCTTTCCGCTCAGGAGTAGGAATGTACTCGTCAACAGCATCCATCAGCTTCAGGATCGGCTCGTAAGCAGGATTGCTCAGATCGTCGGGAGCTTCCAGTGCAGCCAGAGCAGAACCAACAATGATAGGAGTATCGTCGCCCGGGAACTCATAAGAATTCAGCAGGTCACGAATTTCCATCTCAACCAGTTCGAGCAACTCGGGGTCGTCAACCTGATCCGCTTTATTCATGAATACGACAATGTAGGGAACGCCTACCTGACGGGACAGCAGGATGTGCTCACGGGTCTGAGGCATGGGGCCGTCAGCCGCAGAAACAACCAGAATAGCACCATCCATCTGCGCAGCACCGGTAATCATGTTTTTAACATAGTCAGCATGTCCGGGGCAGTCAACGTGAGCGTAATGACGATGATCCGTCTCGTACTCAACGTGAGCGGTGTTGATGGTGATACCACGCTCTCTCTCTTCGGGAGCCTTATCGATCATATCATAAGCTTCGTACTGGGCCTGGCCTTTCATCGCCAGAGTCTTGGTGATAGCAGCAGTCAGAGTGGTTTTACCATGGTCAACGTGGCCGATGGTACCAATGTTAACATGGGGTTTGGTTCTTTCAAATTTCGCCTTTGCCATTAGTGAATTTCCTCCCTTATATTAGAAGATAGTTTTCGTACATGCCTATGGGGTTATTTTACCAATAAAGGCCGAAAAATTCAAGACTTTTCCGGCAATTATGCGGAAAAATTAATCTTTTTTGCTTCTGGCGTTCATGATGCCTTCTGCAATCGACTTCGGAACCTCAATATAGTGGCTGGGTTCCATTACGTACTGGCCGCGTCCCTGGGTCTTGGAACGCAGATCGGTGGAATAACCGAACATCTCAGACAGCGGAACAAACGCATTGATCTGCTGTGCGCCCGGGCGGGTTTCCATACCCTGGATCTGGCCACGGCGGGAGTTCAAGTCACCGATTACATCGCCCATGTACTCCTCAGGAGTCGTGACGGCAACTTTCATGATGGGTTCCAGAATGACCGGATCAGCCTTTCTCATCGCTTCTTTGAAAGCCATAGAACCAGCAATCTTAAATGCCATTTCAGAGGAGTCAACTTCATGATAAGAACCGTCAAACAAAGTTACAATACAGTCAACAACAGGATACCCTGCCAATACGCCAGCCTGCATTGCGCCCTGGATACCAGCGTCAACAGCGGGGATATACTCTTTCGGGATCGCGCCGCCGACAATCTGGTTGCGGAACTCATAACCCTTACCGGATTCGTTGGGTTCCACTTTGATCTTAACGTGACCGTACTGGCCTTTACCGCCAGACTGACGAGCGTATTTGTTGTCAACCTCAACAGATTTGCGGATCGTTTCCTTATACGCAACTTGCGGGCTACCGATATTCGCCTCAACTTTAAACTCACGCAGCAGACGGTCTACAATGATTTCCAAATGCAGCTCGCCCATACCTGCGATGATGGTCTGGCCGGTTTCCTGATCGGTATAAGTCTTGAAAGTGGGGTCTTCTTCCGCCAACTTCGCAAGACCAATTCCCATTTTCTCCTGGCCAGCTTTGGTTTTCGGCTCAATGGCAACACGGATAACCGGTTCCGGGAATTCCATGGATTCCAGAATGATCGGCGCTTTCGGGTCGCACAAGGTATCGCCGGTGGTGGTATTCTTCAATCCTACCGCTGCCGCAATATCGCCTGCATAACAAACCTCCAGATCCTTTCTGTGATTTGCATGCATCTGCAGAATACGTCCCATTCTTTCCGTGTCATCCTTCACCGAGTTATACACGGTAGAACCTGCAGTTACCGTACCGGAATATACACGGAAGAAGCACAGCTTACCCACATACGGGTCAGTAGCAATCTTAAAAGCCAGCGCTGCGAAAGGCTCATCGTCGGAAGAAGGTCTTTCTTCTTCCTCCTCAGTCTCGGGGTTGACGCCCTTGATATGCTCGATATCAGTCGGAGCGGGCATATAATCTACAATTGCATCCAGCAGTTTCTGAACACCTTTGTTCTTATAAGCTGTACCGCACACAACCGGTACCATCGTATTATTGATGGTGGATTTGCGGATGGCTGCTTTCATCTCTTCCAAGGTGAATTCTTCACCCTCGAGATATTTTTCCATCAACTCATCATCAGTCTCTGCGATATGCTCGATCATAGCGGCACGATACTCTTCCGCTTTCTCCTTCATATCCTCAGGGATTTCTTCCACCGTGTAGTTGACCAGTGCTTTGCTGTCATTATAAATGTAAGCTTTCATCTCCAGGAGGTCGATAATGCCCTTGAAGAATGTTTCCGACCCGATAGGCAGTTGAATCGGAACCGCGTTACATTTCAACCGATCGTGCATCATCTGCAGAACGTTGTAAAAGTCCGCGCCCATAATGTCCATTTTGTTGACAAAGGCCATTCTCGGCACGTGATATTTGTCAGCCTGACGCCATACAGTTTCAGACTGAGGCTCTACGCCGCCTTTTGCGCAGAACACGGTAACCGAACCGTCCAAAACACGCAAAGAACGCTCTACCTCAACAGTAAAGTCCACGTGTCCGGGGGTATCGATAATATTGATTCTATGGCCGTTCCAGTAAGCGGTAGTCGCAGCAGAGGTAATGGTAATACCTCTCTCCTGCTCCTGCGCCATCCAGTCCATTGTTGCCGAACCGTCATGTGTTTCACCGATTTTATGGTTTACGCCGGTGTAATACAAAATACGTTCGGTTGTGGTAGTTTTACCAGCATCAATGTGGGCCATTATGCCGATATTACGAGTTTGCTCAAGCGAAACGTCTCTTGGCATAGTGTCCTCCTTCAAGATAATCACTCAAATAGGTTCGTGCAGACTTTTGAAAAAAGTTCGCACAATACCAGTTTTCCTTTGTTTTCAGCGGGCTAAAAACCCGTACATTACCCATATTGGATAACAAACTACCATCTGTAATGTGCAAAAGCCTTGTTTGCTTCTGCCATTTTGTGGGTATCCTCGCGTTTTTTGAACGCGCCGCCCTGCTCGTTGATAGCGTCCATAATCTCGCCGGCCAGTCTTTCTTTCATCGTTCTTTCCGAACGATTTCTGGCGTATAGAGTTACCCAACGCAGGCCCAAGGTCTCGCGTCTCTCGGGGCGAACCTCCATCGGAACCTGATAGGTAGCACCGCCGACACGACGGGCCTTTACCTCCAAAACAGGCATAATATTCTCCATAGCGGCCTCGAAAGCCTCCAGGGGATCCTTGCCGGTTTTCTCCTTAACGATTTCAAACGCATCATATACAATTTTCTGGGCAACGCCTTTTTTACCATCGTACATTACGCTGTTAATCAGACGGGTAACCAGTTTGGAATTGTAAAGCGGATCGGGCAAAACATCACGTTTTGCAATATTACCTCTTCTTGGCACTTTGCTTCCCTCCTTCATATAGTATGAATTCATCGGTACTCGAAAGTGACGAAACTCCCGTTGTGCCAATACGACGGCAACATATCTATATGTTAACCGCTGCATCAGCAGCAAAAATCAGCCTAATCGGAAATTTCTTACTTCGAAGCACCAGCCTTCGGACGTTTGGCGCCGTATTTGGAGCGGGCCTGCATTCTCTTTGCAACACCCTGTGCATCCAAAGTACCACGGATGATGTGGTAACGAACACCAGGAAGGTCCTTAACACGTCCACCACGAATCAGTACAACGCTATGCTCCTGCAGGTTGTGGCCGATACCGGGGATGTAGGCGGTAGCCTCGATTCCGTTGGTCAGCTTGACTCTGGCGATCTTTCTCAATGCAGAGTTTGGTTTTTTCGGGGTCGCGGTTCTGATTGCAGTACACACGCCACGCTTTTGGGGAGAATTTTGGTCAATGGCTACACGCTTTTTGGAGTTCCATCCTTTCAGCAGTGCAGGCGCGGTCGACTTTTTCTCAACCACCTCTCTGCCTTTGCGAACGAGCTGGTTAAAAGTAGGCATATTGCACCTCCTTACATAAATTTTTATTGTAAAGAGAGAAAACTCTCCTTTACACAAAATATCAATCTCTGTTATGAATAGGCATACCTCACCTATTACACACAGCTTAATTATTTTAGCATTGCAGGTCAAACCTTGTCAATAGCGGATTCATCAAACCTGTCCGTTTTCTAGGAAAAATTATTGTATAATTCTCACGTTTTATACGGAAAAGAAAAAATATATCTGGAAAACAAACAAAATACAGGGGGATGACATCCCCCTGTATTTTATAACAGCCTTATCCTATTCAACATCAATTTTAATGTCGTTAAAATAGGGATTTGCGTTTACATTTTGATACTCTACGCCAGAATAGCAGCTCATACCGGTACCGGCCGGAACTAGTTTACCGATAATAACATTTTCCTTTAGACCCAGCAGAGGATCCACTTTCCCCTTGATCGCAGCTTCTGTCAAAACACGAGTCGTTTCCTGGAAAGACGCCGCAGACAGGAAACTATCGGTCGCCAGAGAGGCCTTGGTAATACCCAAAAGCAACGTAGAAGCAGTTGCCTCCTGCAGGCCATCTTCTCCGGCGGCGATCCGCGCACGGATCTCGCGATTCTTTTCGGTCAGTTCAGATTTATCGATCAACGAGCCGGTAATCAGATCGGTGCTGCCCGCATCTTCGACGCGGCATTTTCGCATCATTTGGCGGACGATGACCTCAATGTGCTTATCATTGATGTCAACACCCTGCATCCGGTAAACACGCTGCACTTCTTGGATCAGGTAGTCCTGAACCGCCAGCGGTCCTTTAATCGCCAGCACATCATGCGGGTTCACCGCACCTTCGGTTAACATATCGCCTGCCTCCACATGATCCCCTTCGGAAACTTTCAGACGAGAACCATAAGGAATGAGGTAGCTTTCTTCTTCCAAAGTGTCTTTGTTGAACACCACAATGTGACGGTTTTTCTTGATTTCTTCCATCCGGACATCACCGGAAGTTTTGCTAATAATCGCCTGATGCTTCGGCTTTCTGGCCTCAAATAGCTCCTCAACACGGGGAAGGCCCTGCGTGATATCATCAGCCGACGCAATACCGCCCGTATGGAACGTACGCATGGTCAGCTGTGTACCAGGCTCACCGATGGACTGTGCCGCAATGATACCAACCGCTTCGCCCACTGCAACGGGTTTGCCGTTAGCCAGATTGTCGCCATAGCATTTGGCGCAAACGCCATATTTGGATTCACAGTTGAGAATGGAACGTATCTTCAGCTTCGTGATACCAGCGTTCACAATCTTTTTGGCGTCGCTTTCGTTCATCATTTTGTCTTTGGACACCAACAGCTCACCAGTTTCCGGATGCAATACATCCTCAACAGGATAACGGCCCATCAAGCGCTCGGTAAACGGTTCGATCATCTCGTTGCCATCGCGAATGTCACAAACCTCGATGCCCTCGTGAGTACCGCAATCGTGCTGACGGATAATCACTTCCTGAGAAACGTCCACCAGACGTCTGGTCAGATAACCGGAGTCGGCAGTACGCAGCGCGGTATCGGCCAAACCTTTTCTCGCGCCTCGAGAAGAAATAAAGTATTCCAAAATGTTCAAGCCTTCACGGTAGTTCGCGCGAATCGGGATCTCAATCGCTTTACCGGAGGTGTTGGCGATCAGTCCGCGCATACCGGCCAGCTGACGGATCTGGTTCATACTACCACGAGCACCCGAGTCGGCCATCATGAAGATCGGGTTGTACTTATCCAGGTTGTTTTTCAGGGCGTCCGCTACTTTGTCAGTGGTTTCGTTCCAGGTTTTGATGACCATCTGATAACGCTCATCATTGGAAATCAAACCTCTGCGGTACTGCTTGGTAATCTTTTCGATCTTCTGATCGGCTTCTTCCATCAGTTCCTTTTTCTGCGGCGGAATGACTGCGTCACAAACTGCAACAGTGATAGCGCTGCGAGTAGAATATTTAAAGCCCTGTGCCTTAATTCTGTCCAACACTTCCGCTGTGGTAGCGGTGCCATGCATCCGGATACATTTTTCAATAATCTGACCCAACTGCTTTTTGCCGACCAAAAACTCGACTTCCAGCTTGAACATATTCTCCGGCTTGCTGCGGTCAACATAACCCAAATCCTGCGGAATCGGATCATTGAAAATGATTCGACCCATGGTCGTTTCAATCAGTTGCGAGTAAGTTTCGCCGTCGATTACTTTCGTTTTGCGAACTTTAATTTTCGCGTGCAGACCAATGACGCCTTCGTTATAGGCCATCATCGCCTCTTCCACGCTGGTAAAAGCTTTTCCCTCGCCGGGTTCTCCATCTTTTTCCAATGTCAGATAATAAGAACCAAGCACCATATCCTGCGTTGGAACCGCTACAGGGCGACCGTCGGAAGGTTTCAACAGGTTGTTGGCGGCCAACATCAGAAAGCGGGCTTCCGCCTGTGCTTCTGCAGACAGCGGCACGTGAACCGCCATCTGATCGCCGTCGAAGTCGGCGTTGTAAGCAGTACATACCAACGGATGCAGCTTAAGAGCACGGCCTTCTACCAAAACTGGCTCAAACGCTTGAATGCCCAATCTATGCAACGTAGGCGCACGATTCAACAAAACCGGATGGTCTTTGATTACAATATCCAACGCATCCCAAACCTCGGTGCGGGCACGTTCCACCATTTTTCTGGCGTTTTTGATATTCGTCGCCGCTCCGGTATCTACCAGGCGCTTCATAACGAAAGGCTTGAATAGTTCCAGCGCCATCTCTTTGGGCAGACCGCACTGATACATTTTCAGTTCCGGACCCACGACGATAACCGAACGGCCGGAGTAGTCAACACGTTTACCCAAAAGGTTCTGGCGGAATCGGCCCTGCTTACCTTTCAGCATATCGGACAGAGATTTCAACGGCCGGTTGTTCGGTCCGGTAACCGGACGGCCGCGGCGGCCGTTATCAATCAGCGCGTCTACCGCTTCCTGCAACATACGTTTTTCGTTGCGAACAATGATATCCGGCGCACCCAGTTCCAGCAAGCGTTTTAAACGGTTATTGCGGTTGATCACCCGGCGATACAGATCGTTTAAATCACTGGTGGCAAAGCGGCCACCATCCAGCTGCACCATGGGGCGGATATCCGGAGGAATAACCGGAACCACATCCAGAATCATCCACGTAGGATTATTGCCAGATTTTTTGAACGCTTCTACTACTTCCAGCCGCTTGAGTAACCGGATACGTTTTTGACCGGAAGCATTTTCCAATTCTTCCATCAATTCATTATAAAGCTTCTCCAGGTCGATTTGGGCCAGCAGCTCTTTGATTGCTTCTGCACCCATCCCGGCTCTGAAATCGTCTTCATATTTTTCCCGCATTTCGCGGTATTCTTTTTCGTTCAAAAGCTGTTTCGGCTCCAAAGGCGTCTGGCCTGGATCGATCACAACATAAGATGCAAAATACAATACTTTCTCCAACAGACGGGGGGACATATCCAGAATCAGGCCCATCCGGGAGGGGATTCCTTTAAAATACCAAATATGAGAAACCGGTGCAGCAAGTTCGATATGGCCCATCCGTTCCCGGCGGACTTTGGCGCGAGTCACTTCTACGCCGCAGCGCTCACAAACTTTGCCTTTGTAGCGCAGACGCTTGTATTTGCCGCAGTAGCATTCCCAGTCCTTTGTCGGTCCAAAAATACGCTCGCAAAACAGGCCGTCCCGCTCCGGTTTTAAGGTACGATAATTGATTGTTTCCGGTTTTTCCACCACACCGTGCGACCACTGGCGGATCTGATCGGGGGAAGCCAAACCAATTTTGATCGATTCAAAAACATTAAATTCCAAGTGCGATCCTTCTTCCTGTATAAACTCGTGAGTGGCAATCCAAAACAGGTTTTGCCGGGCAGTATCTCAGATTTCAAAAGATCGCCCGGCCAAATCACCGGTTAAAAATTTTCATCTTCGAACAAATCGTCGGCATCATCCAATCCCAGCAAATCGTTAGCATCCAGTAAACTGTCCGCTTCATCGGTCTCTGGTTCATCAATGGTATAAGAGTCCGCCAATTCATCCTCATTCTTCACGTGTTCCATATCCATCAGATCGTCGTCCATATGGCCCAGACCTACGTCCTCATCATCATCAAAGGTCTGTTTCAGATCGATCTCCTGATCGTCTTTATCCAATACTTTGACATCCAGCGCCAAGCTCTGCAATTCTTTGATCAATACCTTGAAGGACTCCGGCACGCCTGGTTTCGGAATGTTGTTGCCTTTCACAATCGCCTCAAAGGTTTTAACCCGTCCTACAGTATCATCAGATTTGACAGTCAGAATTTCCTGCAGAGTATAAGCGGCACCATAAGCCTCCAGCGCCCAAACTTCCATCTCTCCGAAACGCTGACCGCCAAACTGGGCTTTACCTCCCAAAGGCTGCTGTGTTACCAACGAGTACGGGCCAGTAGAACGGGCATGGATCTTATCATCAACCAAGTGATGCAGCTTCAAATAATACATATAGCCGACTGTTACCGGGTTGTCGAACTTCTCGCCGGTACGTCCATCGTACAGGATGGTTTTACCGTCTTCCCGCAGGCCTGCTTCTTTTAAACACTCGCGGATATCTTCCTCATGCGCACCGTCGAATACCGGCGTCATAATCTTCCAGCCCAAAGCAGCAGCGGCACGGCCCAAATGCACTTCCAGCACCTGACCGATGTTCATACGGGAAGGTACGCCCAACGGGTTCAATACAATGTCCAAAGGCGTGCCGTCCGGCAGGAAAGGCATATCCTCCTGCGGGAGAATACGGGAAACAACACCCTTGTTACCGTGACGTCCAGCCATTTTGTCGCCCACCGAGATTTTTCTCTTCTGCGCAATGTAGCAACGGACAACCATGTTGACCCCGGGGTTCAGCTCGTCGCAATTCTCGCGGGTAAATACTTTTACATCCACGATAATGCCGTACTCACCGTGGGGAACACGCAAAGAGGTATCACGTACCTCGCGGGCTTTTTCACCAAAGATCGCGCGCAGAAGACGTTCTTCTGCGGTCAGTTCGGTCTCACCCTTCGGGGTGACCTTTCCGACCAAAATATCTCCGGCGCGAACCTCTGCGCCGACACGGATAATACCCCGCTCATCCAACTCCTTCAGCGCGTCTTCGCCTACGTTTGGAATATCACGGGTAATTTCTTCTGCACCCAACTTGGTATCTCTTGCTTCGATCTCATATTCCTCAATGTGGATGGAGGTATATACATCGTCACGCACAATCTTTTCATTGATGAGGACTGCATCCTCGTAGTTGTAGCCTTCCCAAGTCATAAAACCGACCAGTGCATTTTTACCCAAGCTGATTTCGCCATTGCTGGTAGCCGGTCCATCTGCAATGACCATGCCTTTGGTAACTCTCTCTCCTTTTTCCACAATCGGGCGCTGGTTGATACAAGTACCCTGGTTGGAACGCATAAATTTCAGAATTTTGTAAGTTTCCAGCGAGCCCTCGTCGGTTCGGATGACAATTTCGGTAGCCGACACCTTTTCGACTACGCCGTTGTGCTTGGAAACAACTGTAACACCAGAATCCACCGCCGCTTTATATTCCATACCGGTACCAACAATCGGAGATTCGGTCTTCAGTAACGGAACCGCCTGCCGCTGCATGTTGGAACCCATCAACGCACGGTTGGCATCGTCATTCTCCAAAAACGGAATCATCGCCGTAGCCACCGAAACAACCATTTTCGGCGAAACATCCATAAAGTCGGCGCGGTCACGTTCTACTTCCAAGATCTCATCACGGAAACGGGCATTGACTCTTGGACGTGCCAGACGGCCTTCTTCATCCAATGGCTCGTTGGCCTGTGCCACAACATAGTTGTCCTCCATATCGGCAGTCATGTAGACCACTTCATCCAAAACCTTATGGGTGGTTTTATCTACTCGGCGGTAAGGCGCTTCGATGAAACCATACTCATTGATCCGGGCAAAAGTCGCCAGATAGGAAATCAATCCGATGTTGGGACCTTCAGGAGTTTCAATGGGGCACATGCGTCCATAATGGCTATAATGAACGTCACGCACCTCAAACCCGGCACGGTCACGGGACAGGCCGCCAGGGCCCAACGCAGACAGACGCCGTTTGTGGGTCAATTCTGCCAGCGGGTTGGTCTGATCCATAAACTGAGACAGCGGAGAGGATCCAAAGAATTCTTTGATTGCCGCCACCACCGGCCGGATATTGACCAGCGCTTGGGGAGTAATCACGTCAGTATCTTGTGCTTGAATGGTCATTCTTTCGCGAATAACCCGCTCCATTCTGGAAAAACCAATTCTGAACTGATTTTGCAGCAATTCTCCCACCGAGCGGATACGACGGTTGCCCAGATGATCAATGTCATCGGTATTGCCCACGCCGTAGCACAGATTGTTAATATAGTTAATGGACGCAAAAATATCGTCTTTGATAATATGTTTGGGGATCAAGCTGTCCACATTGGCTTTAATCGCCTCGCGCAGCGCCTCTTCGCTCTCGTTCTGCTCCAAAATCTCCTTGAGCACAACAAAACGTACTTTTTCGTTGATACCGTATTCCGAGCAGTCAAAATCCACAAAATCTTTGATGTCAACCATGCCGTTGGAGATCACATAAAATTCCTTATCCTCCACTGACAGCTTGACCTTGGAAACACCGGCTCTCTCCACTTCCAGCGCCTGGTCAATGGTAAGCACATCCCCTATGTTGGCCATCAGTTCACCAGTCATGGGGTTGGCAACAGGTTCTGCGATGGTCTTACCCGCAATACGGAAAGCGATACCTAGCTTTTTATTGTATTTGTAACGCCCTACCCGGGACAAATCATATCTTCTGGAATCGAAGAATAGATTTTGCAGATGAGTCACAGCGCTGTCTACCGTCGGCGGCTCGCCGGGGCGCAGCTTACGGTAAACCTCCAGCAGTCCCTCTTCGCCATTTTTGGTGTTGTCTTTATCCTGGATGGTCTTGACCAGCCGTTCATCCTCACCAAAAATTTCATAGATTTCCTGGTCGGTGCCATATTGATCCGTCAAACCATCTCCGGTCATCGTCGCTTTGTCATCCTGCATTTTGAGCAGCGCGCGGATAAAGGTCGTGATCGGGATTTTGCGGTTTTTATCAATACGCACATAGAAAATATCGTTGGCATCGGTTTCATACTCAAGCCATGCGCCGCGGTTGGGAATCACGGTAGAGGTAAACAGTTTTTTACCGGTTTTATCATAACTCATGCCATAATATACGCCCGGGGAGCGCACCAGCTGAGAAACAATAACACGTTCCGCACCGTTGATCACAAAAGTGCCGCTTTCGGTCATCAGCGGGAAATCGCCCATGAAGATATCCTGCTCTTTCACCTCGCCGGTCTCTTTATTCAAAAGGCTGGCGCGAACACGCAGAGGTGCGGCATAGGTAACATCCCTTTCCTTACACTCTTCAACCGTGTATTTGGGCGTTTCATCCAGATGGTAATCGATGAAATCCAGGACCAGGTTACCGGTGTAGTCGGTAATGGCGGATACATCCTGGAACACCTCTTTGAGGCCCTGATCCAAAAACCACTGGTATGAGTTTTTCTGCACTTCGATCAGGTTCGGCATTTCCAGAACCTCATTGATGCGGTTAAAGCTCATACGGACATTTTTACCCAGATGTACAGGCTTGACTTTCACCATAGGCTTACTCACTCCATTCATCTATTGCCAATGCGATTATGCAAATACTACAAACATTGCCTCAGATCTTCCCGCAGTTTTTGCAAAATCCTATTGCTTTTTCCCATATCCTCTGCTATAATAGCTATGTTGAATGGCATAACTATCCATTGTGATACATTTAATAATTATATGATACTTTAAAAGGCTTGTCAATAGGTTTTGAGCGCTGTCCGGATTTTTTCGGGCAGTTTTTTCTTTTTTGCCCAAAATATTCTGCCTTGACATCATTGGCAAAATTTCCTGGTTTCAAACAAAAAACGGAAAAGGCCGTGCCCAATCATCTTGGGCACGGCCTTTTTCGAAGCAGCTTCTTTTTATTTAAATTTTTGTTTTCCCCAACAGGATATTTTTATAATCCTCCAGATTCTGTTTTAAAAGCAACGGCGTGTCCAGTTCATAAGGACATTTGGATTTGCATTGGCCGCATTCGACGCATTTTTCAATATTCATCATCATCTGTTGGCTTTTTTCGCTGAGCCATCCAGCTGACGGACTGCGCCGAATTAACTGGGACATCCGAGCACAGGAATTGATCTGAATTCCCATCGGACAAGGCATACAGTAACCGCAGGCACGACAGAAATTTCCAATCAATTCCTGCCGGTCTTTTTCAATCACTTCCCGAATTTCTCCGGTAAAAGCAGGCGGATGATTAAAGTAGTGGATGAATTCATCCAGCTCGCCTTCCCGCTGCACCCCCCAGATGGGAAGTACATTGTCAAATTGATCCAGCCATGCATACGCTGCGTCGGATCGGGTCAAGAGACCGCCGGAAAGTCCCTTCATCGCAATAAACCCCACCTGATACTCCCGGCAAAGCTTAACCAGCGCCAGATCCTTCTCGGTTGCAAGATAGCAAAACGGGAACTGCAACGTTTCATACAGCCCAGACCGTACCGCTTCTTCTGCCACATCCAACCGGTGGTTTGTAATACCGATGTGCCGGATTTTCCCCTGTGCCTTGGCCTCCAGCATCGCCTCATAAAGGCCGGTCCCGTCTCCTGGTTTGGGGCAAAAGGAAGGAGTATGGAACTGGTACAGGTCAATGTAGTCCGTCTTCAGGTTTTTCAGACTAGTCTCCAGATGATCCCAAAAGGTCTCCACATCGGTGGCGCCGGTCTTTGTCGCAATGGTAATTTGATCCCGCACATCTGATAGAGCGTATCCGATTTTTTCCTCGCTGTCGCTATAAGCCCGTGCCGTATCAAAAAAAGTAAATCCGGTATCATAAGCTTTTCGCAGCAGCATAGCAGCATATTCCTTGGATACCCGCTGAATCGGAAGCGCACCGAAGCCGTTTTTAGGAGAACGAATTCCAGTTTTTCCAAGGATCACATCGCTCATCTTCATCCTCCTTCCGTCTCTTGTCCTTTTTTGAAAAAGCTTCTTTTTTATTTCAAAAAGGCTTTAAAAGCCCGGTAGGTCATGTAAGTATCAATTTTTGAAACCAGTTCAAACGGAGAATGCATGGAAAGCACCGGCACACCAATGTCTACTACGTCCGCATTGTGTTTGGCAATTTCTACGGCAACGGTACCGCCGCCGCCCTGATCCACCTTGCCGATTTCTCCAGTCTGCCAAAGCACACCCTCGCTGTCAAACAAATCACGGACAAACCCCATAAATTCGGCGGTTGCCTCGTTGCAGCCGGACTTCCCTCTGGATCCAGTGTATTTGGTCAATACTGTTCCATAGTTGACATAAGCGATATTGCGCCGCTCTGCCACATCGGGGAAAGATGGGTCAAACGCACAGTTCACATCGGCAGACAGACATTTGGTATGGGTCAGAACGGTTCTTCCTTCAATTCCGTACGGTTTCGCCAGATCGCTGATAAAATAAACAAAATAATCAGACCCCATACCGGTAGCGCCGGGTGAGCCGACTTCTTCCTTATCTGCCATCACCGTCACATGGGTATACTCCGGTGCTGGAGCTTCAATCGCCGCCATCAAAGAAGTATAAGCACAAACTTTATCATCTTGTCCATAAGCGCCTACTATGCTGCGGTCAAACCCCACATCCCGTGGGGCAAACGCTGGTACTGCCTGCAGGTCAGCCGCCTGGAAATCGCTCTCCACAATGCCGTATTTGTCAAATAAAAGTTTGGCGATAGCCAATTTGACCTTCTGACTCGCTTTGTCATCCCGAAATGGCCGGGAACCAATTACAATGTTAAGCTCCTCACCGCGCACCCCGTCACCCAGTTTGCGGGCATCCTGATCCTTGCTTAAATGGGGCAGCAGGTCTGTGATGGAGAATACCGGCTCGCCCGGTTCTTCTCCCACCGAAACCGCAACAGCTTCTCCACCTTTTTTCACAATCACGCCATGCAAAGACAGCGGAATTGCCGTCCACTGATACTTGCGGATCCCTCCATAATAATGGGTTTTAAAGTAACCGATTTCCGCATCTTCATACAACGGATTAGGTTTTAAGTCCACCCGGGGGGAATCAATATGAGAGGCGACTAAACGGATGCCTTCTTTCATGGACCGGGTGCCAATGGTTGCAAAACACAACGCTTTGCCGCGATTACTGGCATAAACTTTATCTCCTGGTCCGTATTTTTTGTCCGGATCAAATTCTACATAGCCGTGAGCTTTTAGGATTTCAATAGCCTGCGCTACTGCTTCCCGCTCCGTTTTTGCGTGCTTTAAGAAAGCTTTGTACCCTTCGCAAAATGCATCCGCTTTGGCGATTTCTTCCGCAGCAAGGCTCTCACCGCCATTTTTCGGAGCCATTAAAAGCTGTTCCTCCAGTAGTTGACCTTGTGTTTTGTTCTCGTTTGACATTTTGCATCCTCCTTACAACTTCTAGTTTATATATCTTTTTATTCCACAAAATTCTTTGTGGAATTTTTTATTGTTCAACAGAAAAATCATAGAGCTTTTCATAGGTATTTTGAGTCTCTATTACTTTTTCGACATACCGGCTGGTGTCTCCAAACGGGATATTCTGGATATTTTCTCCATCCGGTGCATATTCCCCGCTCTGCAGCCACTTTTTAGCGTTTCCCCATCCTGCATGGTAGGCGCACAAAGCATTGGCTTCACTTCCGAACTCATCCAGCAGCGTTTTCAGCAGAAAAGTGCCATACTGAATATTGATTTTTTCGTCGAATAGATCATCATAACTTGCGCCGCTTTCATCTTTCATGCGAAACTGAATCCATTGGAAAGTTTCCTCCGTAATCTGCATCAATCCCCGTGCACCAACACTGGATTGTGCATCTGGCCGAAAGCTGCTTTCGGTGCGGATGACGGCAAAGACAAAAGACGGTTCCAGTTCGTTCTCCTCGCAGGCAGACAGAACCAGCTGCTCATACCCCAGCGGATATGCCTTTTGATAGAAATACCGCATCGCCTTTGCCGCACCAAAGATGCCTGTAATCAACAAAATCACCGCCAGCAGCAACGCGCCGCCTTTTCGAATGACCATCATTCACCTGCTTTCTTTTGTAAAATCCGGACCAGCTGCCGGGTCCTTTCTTCTAAAACCTTTACCGAACCATCATTGACCAGTACATAATCGGAGCGTCCGGTGTAAAAATTATCATCCTTCTGCGCGCCCATTCGCCTTTTTGCTGACTCTGGTTCCAGGTGATCCCGCTCCAAAATTCTCTCATACCGCAAAGATTCCGGCGCAATCACACTAATCACAATACTGCAAAACTCATCTGCGCCGCTTTCAAACAATGTCGGCGCATCGACCACTACCAGCGTTTCACCAGCAGAGACCAGCATTTCCAGCCGCTTTTCCAACAGCCGCAAAATCGCTTTATGGGTAATGCTGTTAAGCATTTCCAGTTTTTCCGGATCCGGAAACGCAATCGCCGCCATTTTTGCTCGATCCAAGCTTCCGTCCTGCTGCAAAATTTTAGCCCCGAACGCCTGTACCAACTGCAAAAGACATTCACTGCCCGGCTCCACCGCTTCCCGTGCCAGGCGGTCGCAGTCAATCACCGGAATGCCGCAGTCTGTCAGTATCCGGCTGACTGTGCTTTTCCCGGAACCGGTTTGTCCTGTCAGCCCTACCACCAAACATCCCATGTTGAAAACTCCTTTGCCGTCACAGTTTTACCACATCAAAAGCCGCTGCCCGCAAAAGCCGATTATATACCGCCAATCCAACGCCATCCTGGCTGGGACAGTGAGCAAATACCAACTGCGCTTTTTTATCATCCAGCCGGCGCAGCGCATCAAACAGCGCATGAGCCTGCTCTTCCGCGTGCTTTTCGCCGCCGTAGCAGACTGAAGGCACTTCCAAAACGGGAAGATCCTCTGAAAAACACAAGGCGAAGACACCGTCGCTTTTTCGCTGGTTGACATATTCTGCAAACGACTCTGTATTGCCATTTACCAAAACGACCTTGGCTTTGGGTGCGTAATGTTTATATTTCATTCCTGGCGACGCGGCTTTCTGCCCGGCGGCCATGGGATGGGTCACCGCTGGATCGACTCGGACCTCGCTCAATACCCGTCGCAGTTGCTCAACCGTTACTCCCCCGGGACGCAGCACAGTGGGAATCTCTCCTGCCAAGGAAATAACCGTGGATTCCAGCCCAACACCACAGCTGCCGCCATCTACGATTGCGTCCACCCGACCCATCAGATCATCAATACAGTGCTGCGCTGTTGTGGGGCTTGGACTACCGGATAAATTGGCGGAAGGCGCCGCGATAGGCTTACCGCTGCGCCGAATCAGTTCCCTTGCGATCAGATTGCTGGGGAAACGAATTGCTACCGTGTCCAGTCCGCCGGAAACCACATCCGGCACCTGCTCGGTCTTTGGAAGAACCATCGTCAATGGACCCGGCCAAAATTCCAGCGCCAGCTTGAGCGCCGCCTTTGGGATTTCCCTGGCCAGTTGAGGCAGCATTTCTGTATCACAGATATGCAGAATCAGCGGATTGTCGCTGGGGCGCCCCTTCGCCTGATAAATTGAACGCACCGCCTCTTCGTCCAACCCATTGGCGCCCAGCCCGTAAACCGTTTCCGTGGGAAATGCCACCAAACCGCCGCGAGCCAGAATATCCGCCGCCTGCTGCAGCTCATCGGGATTTTCAAAAATCGAAGCGATTTTTAAAATTTGGGTATCCATTTTTATTCCTCTCCCTGACTTTTGAGCTTTTCTGCCTGGTCATAGGCACGCAAAGCGTCTACTACTTCATCCAAGTCGCCGTTCAAAATCGCTTCCAGCCGATACAGTGTCAGTCCAATACGGTGATCGGTCAAGCGCCCCTGGGGATAATTGTAGGTACGGATACGTTCCGACCGGTCACCGGTACCCACCTGCAGTTTCCGCTCTGAGGCAATCTTGGCATTCTGCTCTTCCAGCATCCGCTCATACAGCCGGGAACGCAGAATTTTCATAGCCTTTTCTTTGTTCTTGTGCTGGCTGCGTTCATCCTGGCACTCTACCACTGTACCAGTAGGCAGATGAGTGATTCGGATGGCGGATTCGGTCTTGTTAACGTGCTGACCGCCGGCGCCGCTGGAGCGGTAGGTATCAATCTGCAGATCACCGGGTGCGATTTCCAATTCCACTTCCTCTGCCTCCGGCAACACCGCTACCGTTACAGTAGAGGTATGAATGCGGCCTTGCGTCTCCGTTTCCGGCACTCTCTGCACCCGATGCACACCGCTTTCAAATTTCAGCTTGGAATAGGCGCCCTCTCCCTCAATGGAAAAGCTCACCTCTTTAAATCCACCCAATTCTGTTTCGTTTGCGCTTAAAATCTCTGTTTTCCAGCGTTTGGTCTCTGCGTACATGGAATACATCCGGAACAGAGAATTAGCGAACAACGCCGCCTCATCGCCGCCGGCACCTCCTCTGATTTCAATGATAACGTTTTTGTCATCATTGGGGTCCTTCGGCAAAAGAAGAATCTTCAGTTCCTCTCCCAATCGTTCTATCTCATCGCGGCTGGTAGTCATTTGTTCCTCTACAATTTCCTTAAAATCCTTATCCAAGCCGCCTTCTTCCAGCAATTCTTTAGCTTCTTCCAAAGAGGCTTCGGCCTTTTCGTATTCCCGGTATTTTTCTACGATCGGCGTTAAGTTTTTGTGCTCTTTCATCAGAGTTTTATATTGGTTATTATCGCTCACCACTGTCGGATCCATCAGTTTTTCGTTGATCTGCTCATAGCGTGCGGCAACGTCTTTTAATTTTTCAAACATAAAAATCCTCCGTTCCATTCGATGATCCTTTTGGTTTTCTGCCAGACCGGTACAGCCTTACCGCACTAGGTATGTTCCTCTGCGCGGAAAATTTTTCGGATGTTTTTTTCCACTTTGCTGCGCGGCACCATCACTTCACGGCCGCATCCCAAACAACGAATCTTAAAATCCATTCCGACCCGCAAAACCAAAAAACGATTTTCACCACAGGGATGATTTTTTTTCATCGTCAGCACATCGCCAATCTGGACGTCCAACATGGGCACCTCACTTTACTAATACGTAAAAAATAGTATACCAGATTTTCCATGCAAATGCCAATTCTTTTCATCGATTATTTGCATTTAACCGGCAAAAATAATATTGATTGAAAAAAAGGAGCAGTAAAAATGAAGCAAATAAGCTGTGAATTTGCTGACCAGGATCTTGCCGAGCAAGCAGTTCATTCTCTGCGTCAGCACGGATATGCCATCAAAGAAGAAAGTTTGGAAGCAAAAGAATATCAAGCAAAAACGCCACCAGTCGCTATGGCAGGGCAGTTGATGACCTTTCCTTCCCAGCCGGTACCTGATGGTTTTGTCATTCTGCACTCTGAAAATAAGGCGGAACCTCATGCACTGGGCTGTACGCTTCGCCTATCCTGTCCGGACGATCAGGCTAGTCGGATCCACAGCCGGCTACTGAGCTTGGGAGGCTCCGGCGCATCTATCCAGTAAACCGTCATATCCAGGCGGTTCGTTTCATATATATTTCCCAGAGAAGTCCCCAACGGACAAAAAATGCGCGGCGGCCTTACACAAGCCGGGCAGAATGGAGGATAAAAATGGAACGATATCTGCCGGAAGGCTGTTTATGGAATACCGTGGAAAACACTGCATCATTAAAAAGTACTGCATCTTTGCAAGAGAGCTGGCGGGAAGGGCGGGTCCTCGAAGGGCGCGTTACCCTATGCGATTCCGGGCACAATCTGATCGTCGATTTAATCAGTATGAAAGGGATCATTCCAAAAGAGGAAGGCGCCATCGGAATTCAGGACGGCTCCACCAAAGATATCGCCCTGATTTCCCGGGTAAACAAAGTGGTCTGCTTTCGCATCCTGCGCTTTGATCGCGGGCCAAACGGTGAACCAATCGCCATTCTTTCCCGCCGTCAGGTACAGGAAGAGTGTATGGAACGCTACGTCAAAAAGCTGCACCCCGGCGATATTATCCCAGTTCGTGTTACCCATTTGGAGCCTTTCGGCGCTTTTGTCGATGTGGGATGCGGCATTCCCTCCCTTATTCCGATTGATGCCATCTCGGTTTCCCGCATTTCTCATCCGAGAGACCGGTTTTCTCCCGGACAAAAAATCCGGGCAGTGGTGCGTCAGGTAGAACCGAGCGGACGTGTGGCTTTAAGCCACAAAGAGCTGTTGGGCAGCTGGGAGGAAAATGCAGCACTGTTCTCTCCCGGAGAAACGGTAGCAGGCGTCATCCGTTCTTCAGAAAGCTATGGGGTTTTTATTGAACTAACCCCTAATCTGGCGGGTCTGGCCGAGCCTCGAGGCGATGTTTTTCCCGGCCAGCATGCCAGTGTTTTTATCAAAAGCCTGATTCCGGAAAAAATGAAGGTAAAGCTAATCTTGGTAGATGCTTTCGACGCGTCTTATCCGGTCCAACCTTTTCATTATTTTGTGCAGGAGGATCATCTGTCCTATTGGCGGTACTCTCCTCCGGTCTGTGGAAAACGAATTGAAACGAAGTTCGACGAGCCGCAAACAGAGGAGAACCCTACATAATTTTAACCGCATACTTCCAAAATAAATCATCATATTTTTAGAAAAGCCGCGAAACTTCGCGGCTTTTCTCTATTTTTCTCGCCGTGTTTATTACCATGCAGACCATTGCGAACTTTGGTATCATTGTCTTATATGACAAACTTCTTCGGTTTTTGTTGACATTTTATTAAATATTGATAGAATTGAAACGTTAGTCTATTTGAATTGAAAGGAAGAAGTTTTCAATGGCAGAATCAAAAAGAGCCGTCGTTCGAAAAGGAGACCTCACGGAAGGCGGCATCGTATCCAAACTGACCCTGTTCGCCCTTCCGCTTATTGCAGGCAATATTGTAAATCAGCTTTACAATGTAGCCGACTCGGTCGTTGTCGGAAACTTTGTGGGATCTGATGCCTTGGCTGCTGTCGGTGTCTGTTTTTCGGTTATGATGTGCTTCAATGCCCTGTTTTTCGGTCTTTCCATGGGTGCAGGTATTCTGATCGCCCAGTGTTTTGGTGCAAAACGGCAAAAACAGTTGCAGGATGCAGTTAACACCTCTTTTACTTTAACACTGATTCTCGGCGCCGCCATCACCGTACTCGGGGCGCTGCTCAGCCGCAGTATCCTTTCCTTGATGCAGACGCCGGAGAATATCTTAGAAGATTCCACCACCTACTTGTCCATCATTTTTTTCGCTACGATCGGCAATATGATCTATAATATGGGCAGCGGCATCCTGCGTGGTATGGGAGATTCCCGTTGGCCGTTGATCTTTTTGATCTTCTGTTCGGTAATGAACGTTGTGCTGGACCTGGTATTTGTCATCTACCTGAATATGGGAGTGGCTGGCGTGGCCTGGGCCACTCTGATCTCCCAATGTTCATCCGCTGTATTGGTGCTTTTGCGCATTCATCTCGGCAGGTATGCCGTCCGGATTCAGTTCCGGCATCTGGGGATCAAAAAAGAAAGCCTGATGCATATTCTCCGTCTTGGCCTGCCTTCCGGCATTCAGGAAATGGCCTATTCGGCAGGCATGATGGTTGTTCAGTCCTTTACCAACGGATTTGGCTCTGATTTTATCGCTGCTAACAGCATTATCATGAAAGTGGACGGGTTCGCCGTTATGCCCATGATGGGTCTTGGCAGCGCAATTGCGACCTTTGTGGGACAGAATATGGGGGCTGGAAAGCTTGAGCGTACCAAAAAAGGCATCCGGGCTGCAACAGCAATGGTTACCGGCATCGGACTTGTAATGGGCGTGCTTTTCCTGCTGTTCGGTCATTATTTGCTCCGGGCCTTTACCAGCAACGAACCTGTTATTGAAATGGCTATGAACGGCCTGCGATTTTTGGCTTTCATTTATACGATTATGGGAATTGGTTCAGTTGTCGGAGGTGCCATGCGCGGGGCCGGTGCTTCCATTGCCCCAATGATTACTTCTCTGTGCGGACTTGTTGTACGAATTCCTGTTGCCTATTTCTGTGCGGTGGTTCCGCATAACTATATGGGACTTTTTGTTGCAATGGCAAGTGCAATGATCGTTAACTGCGTATTGATCAGTATTTATTATTTCAAAGGAAATTGGCGCTCTAAAACAGCTGTCCACGCAGACCCGGAACCGCAAGCTGAATAAATCAGCTTTTTGGAGAAAAAGGCTGATAAAATTGTTTGGCAAATCACTGCTACTCCAAAAACCTCCCATTTTTTAATGGGAGGTTTTTGGCGGAAATGAAAAGTTCCGATCATTCTGCTGCAAGATTTGCTTATTACAGTTTCCCGATATATCCTCCACGCAATATAAAAATCTTTAACCTTTCAAATTCTATCTTTCTATGCTCAAAGTGTATTTTTCTTTTTTATCTTCAAATCATATTCCCAATCCATAATGAAAATTATCTCTTTGCGCTGCTTTTTTGATCAGAATATTTTTCACCAAAAGAACTTTTTTCATTTTATGGCGTGTCACTCTACCGATTTTATCAAAAAGAGCTATTATTCTTTACACCATTGGCCGTCTGTGCTATACTCTTCCCTGAAAAACGAAATCATACAATGTATATTAGGTGATAAAATTCCATGAACGATAAAAAAGGAAAACAAATGTCCGAAACTTTTTGTTTGGGTGCTTTGCTGGCGGTAATTGGTGGTTTTTTAGACGCATATACCTACTTAACTCGAGGGCGTGTCTTTGCCAATGCGCAGACCGGCAATCTGGTTCTTCTGGCGATGAATCTGGCCGGTGGACAATTTCAGAAAGCACAATATTATCTCATCCCGATTCTGGCTTTCATCGCCGGCGTCCTTATAGCCGAAGTCACATGCCGCTGCTTCCAAAAAGGCCGCCGGCTCCACTGGAGACAAATCATCATTCTGTTGGAAATCATTACACTGGCTTCGGTTGCTTTTCTTCCTGCCGGAAATTGGGATATGGCAGCCAATGTTTTGGTTGCACTGGTTTGTTCTATCCAGGTGCAAGGCTTCCGAAAAATCAATGGCAATCATCTTGCTACCACCATGTGTACCGGAAATCTGCGTAGTGGTACTGAATTGCTGATTCATTTTCTCCACACCCGAGACCTCTTTTTGCTGCGTCAGAGTCTTTCTTGCTATGGCATTATCCTTTTCTTTCTAGTTGGTGCAGCGGCAGGTGCTTGGTTTTGTTCCTTTTGGGGAATCCGCTCCATCCTTTTATGCTGTTTTCTTCTCTGCATTGTATTTTTTATGATGTTTTTCGAGCCACACAGTCCGGGGAAAAAGCATGCCCTTCCATGAACGTTTTTATGAATCTTGGTCAGAACACAAATTGGCAGCTTGCGTAACGCAAGCTGCCAATTTTTTAGTAGATTTGTGAAGTATTGTGAAAATAAAATCTGACAATTTGAAAATGCTGTAAATGCAGTTACTGTCGCCATGGCAGCCCGCCAAAATAATATAAACCCGGTCCATTTTACTTAGAGAAATAGATCCATACACTTTTACTCCTGTTGTGCAAAAATATTCAAAAACTCTTGCATCAACGGAGGACAGTATCCACCCTTTTTGCGAATTGCCGCCATCCGTGTATACATTCCCTTTTCCCTGAGTCTTTTATAAGCAATTCCTTTTCGTGTGATGACCGAACAGATAGAACGGGGAACAATTGCAACACCCAATCCTGCCGATGCCCACATCAAAGAAGTCCTGGCGTCATCATTCAAACAATAAATGTAAGGAACGATTCCCTCCTCTTCAAAAGTTGCCCGAATGAGTGATTCCCACCTCCGATAGCAAATCAGCGGCAAGCCTTCCAAATCTGCCAACGTAGCAGAATCCCACGGCATCTTGGAAAAATAACTTTCATCGCCCACCGCCACCATCGGTTCCTCTTCCAAAAAAACACAGGAAAACTCTTCTGAGCGGAACGGCGCCCGCACAATCGCCAGATCGATCACACCGCTTCGAATCTGGTCAGCCAGATCCAGAGTGTTCCCTTCACAAATTTCAAAGCACACATCCGGAAATTTGTCCCGAAATGCAGCCATTTTACTTTTTAGCAATCCGATTCCGCAGGAAGATACAGTGCCCAACCGCAGTACGCCGGATATCCCGTTTCTAAAATCGGTCAACTCTTTTAAAGTAGTGTCAGTCAATTCCACAATGGAAACCGCCCGCCGGTACAGAATCCGCCCCGTGTCAGTCAGACGAACCTGCCTGGCACCGCGCTCCATCAGCGTAACGCCCAGCTCCTCCTCTAACAGTTTCATTTGCGCACTCAACGGAGGCTGGGAAATCCCCAGCTTTTTGGCAGCAGCAGTAATCGTGCCATTTTCCACAATAGTAACGAAATATTGCAGCTGTTTGATATTCATATCGAAACCCCTGCAAATCCAAATAAGATTCCTGCCACCGCGGATGCACCGATAAATACCGCTGGATGCAGCTTTTTAAATACACGGGTCAATAGGAAAATAACTGCTGCTAACAAAAGTCCTCTCCAATTAAACAAATCCAAAATAGAACCGCTGGCACGGAATGCATCAAGCTGTACCAGAGAAATCATCACCACCGAGAAGCCGGCCGCAGTGATTAGTCCAGTTGAAGCTGGGCGCAGCCCATAAAACGCCCCTTTTACATACTTGTTATCCCGAAAAGCCTTTAAAAATCCGGCAATCACTAAAATGACAATAATAGATGGCGTAATCAATCCAATCGTTGCAATTACTGCGCCGGGAATTCCACCTGTGGCAAACCCCACATAGGTAGCCATATTAACACCAATTGGCCCCGGCGTTGATTCAGAAATAGCCACCATATCTGCCAGCTGTCCATGGGTAAACCATCCTGTTGTATCCGAAATGTTATACAAAAAAGGAAGTGTGGCCAACCCTCCACCAATCGAAAACAGCCCCGCTTTAAAAAACTCATAAAACAAGCGCAAATAGATCATTTCGTAGCGCCTCCCTTCCAGTTTTGCAGCAAAACACCAGCAATACCAGCCAGCAGTACAAAAATGATAGGTGAAACACTGGTTAAAATCGACCCTACAGCTACCGCAGCATAGATAACCAATGTCGCTTTATCAACCACTGAGCTTTTCAGCAACTTGATTACTGCGTTGAGAATCAGAACGCAAACACAGATGCGAATCCCTGCAAAAGCGTTTTTTACAATTTCCAAATCCGCAAAATTCTGGATAAAAGCGGCAATGACTGTAATGATCACCAAAGATGGAAAAACCACTCCTAATGTCGCTATAATACCGCCTATTATCCCCCTGGTTTTCTGCCCCACAAAGGTTGCCGTATTCACGGCGATTATGCCAGGGGTACACTGCCCAATCGCATAGTAATCCATCAGTTCCTCATCGCTTACCCATTGGCGTTTTTCCACCACCTCCCGCTGTAAAATCGGCAACATAGCATAGCCTCCCCCAAAAGTCAGCCCTCCAATTCGGGCAAAGGTCCAGAACAAATCCAGTAGTTCTCTCATTGCAAAAACCTTCTATCCATATTTTTTAAATATAGGAACTATATAAATTATAACTAATTCATATTAATTCCATAGTCATCATATAAAGATATCCTGAAAAAGTCAACTCTTTTCCCAATTATTTTTATCCGTTTTCTAATCTTCTTTGGAACCATCATACAGCCAAAACAGAAATGTTCTTCCCACAATGAATAAAGCACCCGGAGAACCTCGGGTGCTTTATTCATTGAATTACGGATTATATTTTCCGCAGATTGGAAAACAGCATCGTACCGGCTCCCCATAAAAGCTGAAAAGCCACCACTGCCAGTCCGTTCGCATTCTGCATTGCGCCCAGCAACGTAAAAACTGTCATAATGCCATATCCCAGCAAAATTCCTACGATCTGAAGCACCGTCCCCAAAGCAATCGCGCTTTTCACCGAAATCGCAGCAGCCACGCCATGGAACAAAGACGCTGCACCGTCAGCAAAAGATAAACCTGATGGTGCCGTATCTTTCCGGGCAGTCATAATATCAAAATCACTGTGTAATTTTGCCGGAATGACATGCACCATCTCAACCGGTAAATCATAAATCTGGGCGATTTTTTCAGCTGTCAGGTTGGGATCCGTAGACCGAACAATCAATCCAATCCCCTTGCGTTCCAGCTCATACAATTCCTGTGCAATTTGAGGATCCGGCTGATAGCTGACAACAAACATGGCGGTTAATTCACCCGAATTAGAAAGGTAGATCAATTCCCGTCCGCCTACACGGTATTTTGCCTCGTAATCGGCGGAAGGAGTATAGATTTCGTGATGGCGCATTAATGCGCTGTTGCCAATCAGTACCCGTTTACCATCCACCCAGGCAGACAGTCCCATCCCTTCTTCATACACTAAATTTTCAACCTTTTTCAAGATCTCCATTTTCCCTTGTATGATCTTCATAAAAACATTTTTAATGGTACCATCAAAAGAGCACAAGGCACTGGACGCATCTAAAATCGCCTCATCAATCCGGCGCTTCTCAAACATTTTGATATTGTGCAGCAGTACATTATCGCTGGGGAACAATTCACTGGCATCTACCGTTACGCCATTGATCATACTAAAAGTATCTACCGCTTCAAAGCCGGTCAGCTGCGCCCCTTCTTTCGCAAGAGACTTCTGTGCACGCAGCAGCGGATAATTGGCATAAAGCGTTGCTGTTACCGGTGAAGCAATACAGGTCACAGCGCTGAAAGCAGTCAGTGCTGTGAAAATATCTCGAGTCAGATAATAGCTGGCTCCACCAACTACCAAACTGCATAACGCCACCACTGGCGCTATCACCCGGAACAATCCTTCGCTGTTGTCCGGCTCATAAGACTGTTCCAAAAAGCGGGTAAGAAATCCTGTTTTGCTGGCATATGCCAAGTTAGGCGGATTCAAATCCATCCCCCGGCTTAATTCTCGGGCCAGTTCCTTATTTTTCAAATATAATACCGCTTTTTTCGGCATCTCAGAGGAAACAATCCTAAAATTCCCTTCAATTCGGGAGACGATTGTCTTTTTCCCCCACACATTACAAAGAAGCCCGAAAACAGCCGCTACAAAGAATAGTCCCAGTGTCTGCTCCTGCAGTTTTTGAGGAAACGCCGCCACTGCTACTCCTTGCACAATTGTGGATATCACCGCCAATGCTGCCAAAGAATCCCCGTCAGCTTGCATGGTCAAAAGGGACGCAAGTCCGCCACCCACTGTGGTGTTGCACACCAGCGCCGAAATAATCACAAGGGCCAGATTTACAATCATATAAATGCGGGGTTGTGTTTCCATATCCATAAAAGCAGGCAACGGAAGTCCTGCTGTCTGGGCCAATGCAAGATACAATGTGCCAATAAACAATACTGCTACCACTGCAATGCGAACATTGAGCGAAAACAGAGAAGACTGCAGGTCGTGACGAATTGGCGCAATATCCGCCGGTGTACGGAAATCTTCAATATCCTCTTCATCATCTTCTGTTTCTTCGCCGGAAAAAGGCTCCGGTTCCAGATCCTTCTCCTGTTCATGCAACGTACGCTGCAGGCTTTCAAAATCAAAATGATCTGCCGGCTTAGCCGTGGGGATACTCTGGGTTTTTTCCAAATTTTCCATCTCATCCTCTTCCGGCTCCCGAACAGCGGAAAGAGGTATGTTCAACTGGGTTTTTTCCAAGATTGGCTGCCGGGGAGTTTCCTCCTCCTGCTGCCATTGTTCCAAATCAAAATGAATTTCCCGCCGGGGATCGGGCATGTCCTGTATATCTTTCGGTTGCTCCGTACGAAAAAGCTCCGACTCCTGCCAAGCAGACTCCTCCGCCATTTCTTTTGTTTTCGGTGTTTGTACTTGCTCCCGCCGGGACGGATCGGCACGATGATGAGATTTCTTATCCTGCGTACCGATATCAAACTTTGCGTTGCTGCCAAAAAAATCTGCCAATCCCTCCAGAGAGGATGCCTGCTGGAGCTGTTCTGCTGCAGGCGCGTTTACCGATGCAGAGGGCTCAACACGATCCCAAGCTGTCGGCCTGGGGCGCTGTGTATTCTGTTCCGGCATTGCTTTCGCGCTTTTTTTTCGCTTTATTTCTTCCAAAATATCATCTACATCATAAGAATTGGGCATATCAGCTCCTCCTTTCTATCTCGCTTGGATGGCAAGACGTTGTCTTGCTATTTCATACATCAGCACACCGCCAGCCACTGAAGCGTTTAATGAACTGATTTTGCCCAGCATCGGCAAAGAAACGGTAAAGTCGCACTTCTCCTTGACCAAACGGCCAACTCCATTGCCCTCTGAGCCGACCACCAGAGCTGTATGCCCGCTGAAATCTGTCTGGCACCAAGTCTGGCCATCCATATCGGCACAGTAAAACCACACGCCTTTCGCTTTCCATTCTTCAATGAAAGACACTAAGTTTGCCACCCTCACCACTGGAATATGGCTCACTGCTCCTGCAGAACTTTTATACACTGTGGGGGATAACCCCGCACTACGTCGTTTGGGAACAACAATTCCATGCGCGCCGCAGCATTCTGCCGTCCGGATCAGCGCGCCAAGATTATGCGGATCTTCTATTTCGTCTGCAAGGATCAGAAAAAGCTTTTCTCCTTTCTTGCGGACCATCTCCCAAACTTGATCCATTGTCGCGTAAGCTGCCGCCGCAATCGTCGCCGCAACACCCTGATGTGCCTGATTGCCGGTCATAGCGTCCAGTTTCTGTCCTGTCACATCCTTGACCGGAACGCCCGCTGATTTTGCCAGGGAAATAATTTTCCCAATACTCCCTTTCTGTTCCACCGGTGCCACATAAAGCTTATCAATGGCAGCTCCCGCCTTGATTGCTTCCAGCACGGCATTTCTGCCAAAAATCAGCTGACTGTCCCTCTTCTGCATCTGATCCGACATGCTTTCCAATCCCTCCAACTGTCAAACGTTCCGCCGCCCGATTTCTTCCACAGCCCTCTCTTTTTTGCCGCGCAAAAAGGCGAAAAAACGCAATATTTGTTATATTATATCATAAGATTGGCAGAGAAAAAAGCATCTTGGGTTATCTTTTCGCAATTACAGCCAAAAAATCACAATCAGCATAAAAGCCACTCCAACCGCCGCGCCAGCTAAAACTTTTCCCAAGTTCCGCAAAAATTTTACCTTTTTTCGTCTGGCCAACGCCACATTTCCCATGTGCGAAACATAGTCTCCGGCTTTTTGGCGCAGCCGTTCCGGATCTTCCTCCCGAAAGCCTTCTTTTACAATCAAAATGGCCCGTTCAAAAAATTCATTCTGCGTATCTGCCACTTCAATGATTTTTTTGTGTACGCCACGCACCATGTCAAATTCCTCCCTTTGTTCTGCTCCTTGGAATATTTTTGACATCGTGTTTCAAACTATGCAGATTTACTGGATAAATTTCCTGCTTCATCTTTTTTCCACCTTTTCAACAAATATACTAACAGTAATTTCCCCTTTCCACAGCTTTTCAGTGGAAAAGGTTGTGGAAAGAGTGGAAATAAACATGAATTTCCTGATAAATAGACTGCTTAAAATTATTTTTACAAAGTTTTGTTTTCCACTTGACAAAAAAATACCATTTAATTGAAAAAACGAGAGCTTTGCAAAAAAAGACCGCTAATCCGCTTTTTAAGCCGATTGGCAACATAAAAAAATTTTTTCCTGTTTTTACAAATTACAAATGGTTATAGCATGTTTTGCATTAAAAATACTAGACAAACAGAAAACGCACCGCAGATGCGGCGCGTTTTTCCGTACTTTATTTTTCCTCTTTTGGCACTCTGGTTGTCAAAAACCAAATCGCCCGCTCAATGGAATCCCGGCTGTTTCCCCAATCCTGTCCCTTGCTGCGGTAGTCGTACATCCGACAGAAGTGAGTTACGTCCTTCTCCAGCTCTTCCAAATATTTTCGCGTAATCCGCTGCGTTTCAGCGATAAAAGGCGCAGCTTTCTTCCCCATCGCACCGGGAGCCATTGCCATCAGCTGTTGGCAGTGTTCCAGACAGATTACCGGTTGCTGTGCGTACACTTCTCGAACATTTTCTTCCTTTTCCCACATATGCATTAATGTCTGCAACATACGGTCCATGACCCGATTGACCTCACCGCAGACAAAGCAGCTTTGTTTTTTGGAAACGGCAGGGATATTTTTTTTAAACAGCCCTCCTTTAGCCGACGGTATGGACAATTCATTTTCCGCCACATACGCCAATCGGCTTTCCAGCATCAAAGCCAAAGACAGACGGTTTTTTGCCTTGAGCATTCGTTCAAAATGAGGGAAACAAAACCCCTCTCGGTTTGTTTCTATACGGATATCCGGTTCCATCATGGCCGCTCCCATAATGTATTCCAGACACCTGTCTTCCAGGATATTGCGCAAACGGCAGATGGGACAGCCGTCTTTCGGTTCCAGTACTTCACTGAGCGGAATGGTATAAATGGAATCCTTCATGATCATACGCCCTTTCATCAAAAGGTGTGCGCCGGCATTGTCAAACTTTTTCCAAGCGCTATTGGCTATTTATGGTCAGTATACCATATCTGCAAAAAAGGTGCTATAATAAGATTTTAATGGATATTGAAATACTGTAACAAAAGCAGCCTGATGTCTGTAAATCAGCAGCTTTTTTGTGTTGCCAGAAATATCCTCACCATGACAAGCGGCTTTAGAAGAAAACAGAAATAGACCGCTGTTTTATTTCACCGGACTGTTTGCAACCTGAAAGCTGCATCCCACATGATGCGGTAATAACGCGGACATTCTGAGGTACTGGAAAGCAGATGTTGTTTTTCCACAGGAAGGGCAAAAAGCGAGGTTTTTATGAGAATCATTGAAAAAAATGGACAGATTTTTCTGCAGGGTGTCGTCTGTTTTGATCTTGAACGCACACTGGACTGCGGACAGTGTTTTCGTTGGAAACTCTGCCCTGACGGATTTTGGGAAGGGATTGGCAGCGGAAATTTCTGCCGGATCAAACAGGAACGTACTGTTTTGACTTTTACCCATACCAGCCGCCAACTCATTCGAGACTTTTGGATTCCTTATTTCGGTTTAGATGAAGATTACGCCGTTTTATGCCAAGATTTTTGCTCTGACCCCATTTTACGGCAGGCCGTCAGGTTTGCACCGGGCATCCGTTTGCTGCGTCAGGATCCATGGGAAACTTTATGCTCTTTTATTATCAGTCAAAACAATAATATCCCCCGTATCCGCGGTATTATAGACCGATTATGTTCCCTTTTGGGAGATTCTTCAGGAGCTCTTCCCGCTTTCCCTTCGCCGGATGGGCTTGCTCGGTGCTCAATAGAAGACCTTGCATCGCTGCGCAGCGGGTTTCGCGCAAAATATCTTCTGGATGCAGCCCAGAAAGTATCATCCGGCTTTGTTGATTTAAAAAATATCGCTACCCTGGACGTGGACAGCGCCCGCCGGATTCTGACCAGTATTTGCGGCGTAGGCCCCAAAGTCGCTGACTGTGTGCTGCTGTACGGGTATCACAAAACACAGGTGGTGCCTATGGATGTGTGGATGAAACGGGTACTGGCTATCCTGTACCCCGACGGCTTTCCCAAGCAGTTTACTCCCTGGATGGGAATTGCCCAGCAGTATTTGTTTCACTATGCGCGCTGTCACGCCGCAGATTTTCGCCAGCTTTCTTCAGTACAGGTGTAACTTTCTCTTTCTGCATCATCGCCAATCCAAAGCATTGCAATCGCATGAAATGAGGATTTCGGAGTGAAGAAGAAATCGGCGTGCCCAGACTGATTGGTACTTATTCCAGGGACAGTGCTGCTACGATTGAAAAAGAGAACTGGCCAGCATGATAAAAGGAGACCGAAATCGGATAATCCGGTAAAAATCCCAAACAGCAAAAGACGATCCGCCAGCAGATAAAATAAAATGCTTTCTGCGCTGCCGAATCGTCTTTTTACTTGGCCAATACATTTTCATCAATGCGACGAACCACGCCGCTGGTATAGGGAGTAAAATATTTTCCCCAAAATCCGGCGGCTGTCGGATTAAAGCTTTCGTAATCCACCCCCAAAAGGGTATATCCTTCTATGGCGAGAGAAGCGATGAGAAAATTCAAAAGATTGGGATACAATCCCTTTCCCCGATATGCCGGCAGGCAAAACGCACCGCAAATATTCTGTATCTGCGGCACCTCAGTGACAAAATTTTCTGCCGTATCCGCCGTTTCAATATAAGCGACGATATCCGACGTGTCTGCCGCTGCAAACAGCCGTGTTTTTTCTTTCAACCAATGATCCGGACCAGTATGCTTCATAAAGCAGGGGCTTTTTTCAAAATGAGCACGCAGCATCCGGTGCAGTGGCTCTACCCGATTGCGGGACAAATCAGGTACTTCAAAAAAAGAAAACCCCTCGCACATGGGTGCTTTCACAGGCGTCATAGAGCGGATAGCGTCAACGCATCGCAAACCAAACCCATACTGGAAAAACGCCCCGACTGCCTCATGATCATGAGCATACAAGCCAATAGAGTGACTAGAAATACCGGCATCAGCCCATTTTTGCGCTGCCGCCTGATACAGCCTTTGATAAATCTGAGCGCGCCCCGAACGGACTGCGCCATGGGCAAAAATGGGAGAAAAGGTTCCTCTGGCAGTCGTAGTAAAAGCGTTTTCCCAAGGGTTCAAACAGGCGAGAAAGCCTACCATTTCTCCTTTTTCAAACGCCGCACACCCCAAACCATTTTCGGCTAGTTCGTCCAACCCCGGTAGTTCTCCGACTGTTGGAAGCACTGGTACTGCCTGGCGTTCTTCCTGATAATTTTCCCAGATCAAACGCTTTGCCTGCTGGATATGTTTGCTGCAAAAATCCAATACTTCCATTTTATTCTCCTAAAAAAGGCGTCCTGCAAGCGGGGCGCCTTTGCTTGTTGTGTCACACTGTTTCTAATCGGGCCGCTTTCTTGTTCCAGCATACCGAACCTGAGAAAAAATGTCAACTAGCCGATCTGTCTCTTTGAATCTTCATTGCTTTCTGACAATCCTGCAAACCAAGACGCTAGCATCGTCGTCGTGACCATTCGGTCTTCTTTTTTCTGCTGTTTGCCAAAGATCCTGCGCTAACTGTTCGGCAGTTTTTTTTGCTGACAGCTTAATCTGGTCAAAGATCCATTCGCTGCCGCCTAAAAGCATGCCGTCCGACATCATGACGATCCAATCCCCTTCATGCAACTTCAGCCGACTTTTGGCAAAATCCACCCCTTTTAAAATTCCTGCCGGCATGGAGGCAGCTTCTACCTTAACTACCGAGCCGTCTCGATAGACAAAAGTAGGCGCTGCTCCTGCTTTTAAAAACTGGGTTTCACCGGAATAAAGGTCTACCGTCGCCACGTCTACCGTAGAAAGGGATTCCTCTTCTGATTTGACCAGCAATGCTGCATTAACCAGTTCCAAAGAGGAATCAAAAGAAAAACCTGCCGTCACCAATTTTTTCAGCAAACAAACTGTCATGGCAGAGTCCAATGCTGCCCGGCTTCCACTGCCCATTCCGTCGGATAAGAGCAAATGGACGTTTCCTCTGCCGTCCCAAATCTCTTCCAACGCGTCTCCGCATACCTTCTGGCCGTCACAGGAATGCTGGATTTTTGCCGTTTCTACCGAATAAACAGTCCGTTCGATCCACCGCAGATGAGACATATTTTCCACTTCGCTCACTGCCGGCAACTGCAGTCTGCGCTGGCACAAATCAGAAAGCCACAAAGTCATAGAAGTCTGATTGAATCGCGCCAGCTTAAAATTGGGAATGACTGCTTCTACTGTTAGTCGGCCAGTCTGATCGGTGTAGGCACTGACCGAAACAGGGGAAAGGTTTTCCCGTTCCATCAAGGCGCCGATCCGATCTGTCAGAGGAAATTCTGCCTGTTCAATACCGGTCAGCTCCTGTGCCAAGGAGTCCAGCATACCGCTCATTCCCTCGAACTGATCGGTGACAGCTCCACGCAGAGTCTGAGCCTGTACGCGCGCTTCCTGCTTACCGGACAAACGTTCATATCCGGTGCAAATCTCGTTTGCCAGTTCCCATTTGTGGTCACACCTTTCCGCCATATATCCGGAAAAATCTTCTGCCGCTATTTTCCCCTTTTGCCGCAAAACTTCAGTCAAATTATTAAAACCATCCATTACCGAATGGTATTGTTCTCCCCAACAAACCGGTTTTTGCGGACAGGATCTGCACACGTTCTCCGCCGCAGCGGCAAAAATGTCCGCTACAGTACCTGATCTAGAAGAACCAATTTTTTGGTGAACCTGCCGGGTAGTTTCTCCGATGTCTGACAGTGCTGCCGAAGCAAATTTCAATTTGGACAAAACCACCTCACGTGCGGTTTTAGAAAAAGCATCGGATCGTTGCCGCCCCCAAAAAATCAGGCTTTGTACCGCAGAAGAGGGGATTAGCAAAAACAATACTGCACCGAGGAAAATCTCATACAAAACGCTGTAAGCCTGGTATTCACTGCCCATAATCAGCGCGGTTAAGCCATTTACAATCACAAACACCAATGCCTGCACAATCGATCCCAGCTCTGCAAACATTCCTGCCAGCATACCGCCAAAACCGTATGCTGCAGCCAAAAATAAAAAATCCCCTCCCAAAATTCCCATTGTGACTCCTGCTGTTACCCCGGCAATCGCTCCACCGGATTCCCGTCCGCATTTTGCTGCCAAAAGAATCGTCACTACTGCCACAACCCGGCCAACAGACACATCTGCAATCACAAAAGAACCCAACGCCATCACCAGCAGCGCATAAGTAATAATCAAGCAGGAAACATCTTTCCCGTTTAATGTCGCCAGCTTTTCTCTTCGAAGCAAAGCCTCAGCCGCATGCTGGAAAAAAAAGCAGGTTCCAGCCGCTAAAACCGATTCGGACAGGCAAATCACCACATCGTACAAAAGATACCCCCGTATGGAAGCCAACGCAATTCCCGGCAGCAAAACGGCGCTGAACGCAATGGCCGGCGCTATCCAGCGTTGATATTTTTGCATCAGTTTTGGAGGCAGAAGCCATTTGACAGCAACAGCCAGCGTTACCGCCGCAATATATCGGGTATTATTCTCCGGATGAAATGAAAAAATGTATCCCAGCAACGCACCGGCACCGGCGGCCGTAGTTCGTTCTTTTTTTCCCGCTGCGGTAAAAGCTACACCAAAAGGGGCCAGTTGCCCCAGCAAAAAAGCATTAGATAGGATAAATCCGCATAACATGCAGGCCAGATATTCCAGCAGTATCGCCTGCCCTTTGAAAAATTCTGCTAAGCGGGAAACAGCAGGCATCGGCTTTTCCTTTGTTTTTAACACAATTATCCCTCATTTCTTTGCATCCAACCGGTCCATCAGGTATTTTTTCTTTGATTCGTGCATAAAATATGGTTTCCGGTATTTTCAGTATAGCCGTTTTCCATAGCGTAACCTGTCGGAATCAGTCGTCCTTCGAGACGTAGGGCGGAAGTTATCCTCAAACCTCCCTTGACAAGCAAACAGGCCAAAGGTAATATATATCTGTATCGGTTTTTCCCAAAAAAATGGAACAATCAGGAATCGCCGCAACTGCGGCAGCAGGAGGAAACAACATGAAATTGGAAGGCGTGCGGACCCGTTTTGCGCCCAGTCCCACCGGCTACATGCATGTGGGAAATCTTAGAACTGCTCTTTATGCCTATTTGATGGCCAAATCCCAGAACGGTACTTTTATTCTCCGTATAGAGGATACTGACCAGGAGCGATATGTGGAAGGCGCTGTGGACATCATTTACAATACGCTGAAAGAAGCGGGGCTTTACTGGGATGAAGGACCGGATATCGGTGGCCCAGTAGGGCCTTATGTCCAGAGCGAGCGCATGTCCATGTTCAAAAAATACGCGGAACAGCTAGTGGAAAGCGGTCATGCCTACTACTGTTTCTGTGACAAAAATCGTTTGGATGAGGTGCGGGTACTGCAAAAAGCTTCTGGCATTGCACCCCGATATGATGGACACTGCCGCAACCTTTCTAAAGAAGAGGTTGCCGAAAAGCTGGCGGCAGGAATCCCCTATGTCATCCGGCAGAAAATGCCTACCGAGGGTACCACTTCTTTCCAAGATGAGGTATATGGGCTGATCACCGTAGATAACGACACGCTAGATGATCAAGTGCTCATCAAAGCTGACGGCATGCCTACCTATAATTTTGCCAATGTAGTGGACGACCACACCATGGGGATTACCCATGTCATCCGTGGCTCTGAATACCTGTCTTCTACTCCCAAATATAACCTGCTGTACGAGGCGTTTGGCTGGGAGATTCCCACTTATATTCATTGCCCCCCGGTTATGAAAAACGCTACTGAAAAGTTGTCTAAACGAAATGGAGACGCATCCTATCAGGATTTAGTCGCCAAAGGATATTTGCCTGCTGCAATCGTCAATTACCTTGCTTTGTTAGGATGGGCGCCAAAGGGTGAACAGGAAATTTTTACAATGGAGGAACTCAAAAAGGAGTTCTCCGTTTCCGGAATCAGCAAATCTCCTTCTATCTTTGACAATCAAAAGCTGGATTACATCAATGCGGAATACATTCGTCAGCTCTCTTTGGAGCAATTCCATGAAATTGCTTTACCCTGGATTCGTCAGACAGTAAAGCGTGAAGATGTGGACACGCGCCTTATCGCCAAAGTTTTGCAGGCGCGGACCGAAGTGCTGAATCAAATTCCGGAGCAGGTGGATTTTATCGACTGTTTGCCTGAATATGATACGGCATTGTATGTTCACAAAAAGATGAAAACCAACGAGGAAACCTCTCTGGAGGCGCTCAAAGCCGTACTGCCTGTGCTGGAATCGCTGGAAGATTTTACCGAGGGATCCATCCATACCGCCCTGTTTGATTTGATTGCCAAACTAGGCGTGAAAAATGGATATCTGCTCTGGCCGGTTCGTGTGGCGGTAAGCGGAAAACAGTTTACTCCCGGCGGCGGAATTGAAATTTGCGCTATTCTTGGCAAAGAGGAGTCTCTTAACCGCATCCGGAAAGGAATAGAGCTACTGAGCAAATAATAAACAGATTGCTTGGCTATTCAAATATCAGAAATTAAAAACCTGGCTTTGCAGACAGATTGTCTGCAAAGCCAGGTTTTTATATGATAATCCAAGCGATAAAAAGGCCCGTAGTATTTTTCATATTTCTCTGCGGATTTTATAAAAAACTCATTGTTTTCTTTGCCTGTAAAAGAGAAAGGTAAAACAGCACTCTGCCACATGATTTTCTGCCAAATAAAAAGAGCACAGCCTTTTCGCAGCTGTACCCACGTAAAAAGCGATTAAAAAAATAAATTTAAAAGTATGTAGTATCCGGTCAAAATCACATAAAAAATTCCAATAACTGGTAACGTTCGTTTGACCAATGCTCCAAAATCCGTTTTAAAATGCTCGCATGCCAAGGTAAGGCACAAATGCGTAGGAGAAATCTGCATGGCCGCGTAAGTACAGCTCATCAAAAACACCATGAGAGGCATACCCGCGCCGGAAACTGCCGCAAATGCCATAGGCAGGCATAAGGTGATGATCGCCGTAGAACCTGCAACAATGGTACCGACGAAAAAGATCAAGCCAAAAACCAAAAAACTGGGGATGGGCAGCGCCTCAAACAATCCTGGCAAAGCGGTGATTACGTTGGTATGCGTTAAAAGATCTTTAAAAATCATAACTACAAAGGTATTGATGACAATACGAGCTTCCAATGCGGACAGAAAAAACAGCTTGATCTCCTGCCAAGTAAAACGGCTGGTAAAGAAATACACAATGATAACTCCCACCGTCGCTATATACACCGGCACATTCAATACGACAATTAAAAGGATGATAACCGCAATCGTCCATAAACTGCGGCAAAGGCTTTGCAAATCTGCCAATTTATCGGTTGAAGCGGCTTCTCCTGTTTCTTTTGGCACTTTTCGCAAATAAAATAAATACCCCAATAGCATCAGGCAGGCCACCATCGGCACCATTCCCAGAACGAAGGCGCCCATTTGCACGCCCGTCAGCTGACAGGCCAAAATGATGGAGGAATAGGTCGGCAGAAAACTTTCGGGAATATGGCGAAAGTAGGACGCAACAAATGTTTTATCCTCTTTGCTAATGTAATCCCCACAGGCGGTGTCTACCATGGAACCTGCGATAAAAATAGCGCCGGGCGACGGCAGTAACCCGATAAAAACCGGAGCGATTGACGCATTGACCCGGCGGCTGTTGAAAAGCCGGGAAAGAGAGCGCTGCGCCAAATCCAAATGGCCGCGCAGTTCCATCATACGCTGCAAAAAGGTAATGAGATAACAGTTGAGAAGAACCATAATCGTGGCTTCGCTGATCATGGATTTCCCGGCAATCATCAACGAATCCAGAACGGGAATACCATAAAGGGCTACCGTCAGCACCGCGCCAATTCCAATGGCGCCGGACAATGGAATTTTAAATTTTAACAGAATAATGATCGCAACAAAAATGAGCGCCAATTTGATAAATTCTCCATACTGCGCCCAAAAAGTCATCAAAGAAAAACCATCCAAATCCAACAACCTCCAACCAAAAGTCTGCATTTTTATGCTTTTTATACCAATAAAATACTTTTTCAGTATAGCATTTTTTCGTGTAAAATCAAGTTTCATGTCGGGTAGCTGCAAAAAAGCAAACGATAAAAATTCTAAACTGCACTTGAAAACGACCCTTTTGAAAGTTGATTTCTATCAGAATGACTTTATTTTACCGTTATTGCTTTACAGAAACAAGATATTATTTTATTTCTAAGTAACTATTTTTTTACATAGTAATACAAAGTTCTTTGAGAGCATCTCTTACAGAAACTCTGGCGGAATTTTCACAACTTATCCGGCAGAATGGATGATTAAAAAAGGAGATCTGATTCAGATCTCCTTTTTTGATATTGTTTTTTACGCCGCTCGAATGTCCTGCCGGTCCCCTGGAGACGTATTATATACGACATCAACGACTTCCCATCCCGGTGCTTTTTGTTCATCGTAAATGCAGTTTTCTGCCCGGAAACTTTGAACGTATCCGGCAAAAGCACCAACCCGGTTAGAACTGACCATTGTTGAAATGTAGACGGAGGACTCGCAGTTGATTACTGTTCCTTGCACGCTGAAGCCGATAAAACCACCGATTGCGGTAGGTAATCCATCATATGCAGCTGCATCCTGCGCTGGAACGGCACGGACCTGTCCTGAGGCGGTACAATCTTCTAAAACACCATCGCAAAAGGAACCTGCGAAAGCTCCAACCTCGCCATATCCGCTGACCGTTACCGAAGCGGTACAGGAATTGGCATTGCCTCCTATTTGGCCCGCAACGCCTCCTACCTCGTAACCGCCTTCTACCGTTCCCTCCACCGAAACGGATTCCAGCGTTCCATTACAGCTTCCCGCCATGAGGCCTGCCGATCCATATTCTGCGTCATACCGGCACGGAGAGGTCACCACACAGTCCTTCAGATTTAGATTCTTTACCACGCCCTCTGTACCAATGAGACTGAACAGGCCGATGCCGTCAACAGCATAGTCTGAATTCATCAAATAATCCTGTCCTTCCGCCGCCAGGCGCAGCCCAAAAATCGTATGGCCCTGCCCATCAAAAACACCGTTAAACCCCCGCAAAGTGGGATCTCTGGCATCATCATCGTCCCAATGGCCCAGATACCGCTCATTCTGTCCCATGGGGGTAAACGAAACACCAGACAGATCAATGTCCGCGGTCAGGATATAAGTATCATACTGATTCAGCCATCCGCCCGCGTTTATTCGCTCGGCTGCCTGCAGCAATTCCTGGGCATTGGATATTTCTATGGCCTGTCGTTGCGGCAACTGCTCCATATTCAGATTTTGTACGCTGACGACTTGGTAGACAATATCTCCTTCTGAAAAATCCTCTTTCAGCGCCTCTGGAACCGATTCCACCAGAACAGGCCGAAATATATAGCGCACCGGCCGTAGCAAGGCTTTATCGGCTATACGCCGGTAGTCAATGATAATGTCGCCATCTGTTTCCTGCCGCACACTGCTTGGCTCCAGCGTAAAACCAAGCTGATCAATCCCCCAACCTTCTCCGGCAAACCAATTGATTTCGTCCTCTTGAACCAGCTCACTGGGTGATGATATAAAGAAATTCCGGATCCCGATTAGTAGGTTTGCTTTTATTCCATACGCTTGGTTTGTTGCATCCAAATAGGGTTCCAGTCGCTCCTTTTCCTTTAAATAACCGAATCCCATGCTCGTATCCGCTTCCGGGGCCTGAAACTCGTCTAAATCATGTCCAAACGCATATTCTTCATACAGCAAAGCAGTCCAATCCATCTGAGCCAGCGCCTCTTCTTTCACATCTACAACAGTATCGCCGACAGAAAGCACCGAAGAAGTCAAATTTTCTGACAAAGATGACTGCTTCCCAGAAGATGCCTGACATCCAATCAGGCTGCCAGTAAGCAGACAAACAACCAAAACCATGCTCATTGCCACAACGCCTCGATGCTTGCGATTGGTGTCAAATATCGCGGAAAAGCGCTGCATCAACGTCTTTTTCTCATTGCAAAAGCTGGTAGTAAACAGGAAATGCCGCCCTACCCCCTGCTGCAGTACCGCGAAAATTGCTTCACTGTACTGAGCACGAAAATCTCTATTCTTTCGGCAAGTCACCTTTTCGTCGCAGGATATCTCCAAATCCCGATCCGCCGCACGAACCAACCAATGAATGATTGGATTAAACCAGTGAACTGTGGATGCCGCAAGCAGCAAAAGTTTATACCACAGATCATGGCGCATTATATGAACCAATTCATGACGAAAAATCATTTGAAGGGTTAAATTAGAATATTTTTGACAAGGAAGCAACAGCAAAGGCCGGAACAAGCCGCATACCATTGGAGAAGACGCTGCTGAACAGCGCATTAGACGCAACGGCCCTCGATACCCCTGTTCCTTTTTTATTTCTTCCCAGGCAGTCCGACATGCAGGATCCTCCATCGGCTGGGCATAGGCGCGCAACACATGCCACATTCTCTGGTAGGATGCCAAGTGAGCCGCAAATACTACCACTGCTCCCAAGGCCCAAATAATCAAACCTGTTTTCTGCCAAGGAAAGTCTCTTAGTTTCGTTTTCCAATCCAACTGCAAAGATTCTGCCGCTCCCTCCACCGCCTTATTGGGTGCAGGAGAGCCCACAATTATATTGTTTTGCTGCTCTGAGAGATTTTGGGGAATATCTTCTTCCCGGTAGGCCTGGTTGCCTTCTTCCAAAGCAGCCGGCAACTTCTGATTCTTCTGTTCGGGCCAGGCCGAAGAAAGCACCGCTTGAAAAGGCTCTTTTAAATCCGGCAGTTCAATTGCCGGCATTTGAAAAGGGATCAAAAGGCGTATCGCTATGACCATCCACACCCAATAACGCCAATTAGCCGAATATCTCTTTTTTAAAAGAGGAGTGCAAAGCAAAGTCAGGGCCGCCAATGCGGACATATTCAGCGTAACACGCATAAGATTCGCAAACAGACCCTCCATAGGTTACTCCTCCTTTTTCATCTGATCCAGATAATGCTGTAAATCATCCAAATCAGACTGTGTCAAATCCCTGCTTTCTACCATCGAAGCCACCAGGTTCCGAATCGAATTACCGTGAAGTTTTTGAAGAAAACTTCGATTTTCATAAGCCAGATATTCTTCCTCTGAAACAAGCGGCATATAAAGATTACGATTGCCCTGTTTACTGCAGGACAAAAATCCCTTTTCCTGCAGTCGGCCCAGTAAGCTTAAAATCGTAGAGTCGGCCCAGTTTTTCCTCTCTTTCAATTTTTTATCGAAGTAATTGCGCGGCACTGGGCCGTCTGCCTCCCATAATGCAATCATGATCTCCAATTCTGATTCCGGCAGTTTTCTCATTTTCATATGATATTCTCCTACATTTGTAGTGTTATTTTTCTTCATTGTAAAATATCTGGGCGGATTTGTCAATCATTTTCCTTTTTAAACCGCAATTTTTGAATATTTCAAGCCGTTTGAAAAAATTTTTGTCAGGCATTTTCGATTTTCGGATAATAATAACGCAGCAGGCAAAAGCCTGCTGCGTTATTTATGATTTCTGTTTCTGAGTCGGTTGAATATATAATTTTTTCATGTTTTCCGGCAGAACGGTTTCCAGCCGATATCGTTGCACCTTTTCCTTCCCTGCCTGTCCCATCTGTTCTCTTAATTTTTTATCTTCGTACAAACGCCGGACAGCTTGACAAAACATTTCTTCATCATCAAAATCAAACAGCAAACCGTTGACATCTGGCTCTACCAAATCTTCGTGTCCCTTTACCCGGCTTGCGATAACAGGGAGCCCGCAGGCCATGGCTTCCATGATCTGAAACGGCAATCCTTCAATCCTGCTGGCAGATACACTTGCATCCGCCAGATAGAAATAGGGCGCCAATTCCCGTGTATACCCCGGAAAACGGATTTCCTTGCGCACCGAAAGCTGAACGGCTAAAGATTTTGTCCGCTCAAATCGTTCCCCATCTCCTACCAAAATCAAACGGCACGGGAGACCTTCCTGTTTCAGCCGCTGCATCGCCCGAACCAAAAACATCTGATTTTTCCGGTCAGAAAATTCCGCCGCGCATACCATAACAAACTCCTGCGGGGAAAGAAAATACTCCCGCTGTAGCGCTTGTACCGCGGCGATGGTTTTATCATTTTTTTCAAATCGGGCAACGTCAATCCCCATACCGTCTATCAAAATCAGCTGATCTTGATACAAACGATATTTCTGTGCAATCTGTTCATCCTGCCGGTTCATCACCGCTACCACATTCGTTACCGGTCGGGTCAGCTTTTCTGCCGCCAGCAAAACAATACGCTTTTTCCAGGGGGTGTTTTCATCAAATAAATACCCGTGTACGGTATTGATAACCCAAGGTTTCCGTCCGCTAAACAAAATCCCCAATCGTGTAAAAAACGCTGCCAGCGAAGTATGGACGCTGACTAAATCATATTCTTCCTTACGAATCAGCTTTCGAATCCGGTACGCGCATTTAAAATTGCCCAGAGAAGTCATCTTTTTTTCAAATGGCATCGGGATCGCTGTTACACCGTCCGGCAGGCCGACAGGATCACCCGCGCCCATAACATGCACCTCGTTGCCCTGAGCCAAAAGCTCGTTTAAATAAGGAATGTGAAACGTTTTTAAATGTCCGAATGTTGAAGCCACATACAGGATTTTTTTTGCCATTACAGTCCCACGCTTTCTTTTCGATATTGCCGGTTCATACCAACACCAACGCCTAACAAAATCCAAAATATAGTTGAAGTCATAACGGTGGAATCATTAAAAAATCCGGCAAACAGATAGCCGGCAACACCCAGCCCCACTGCAATGCCCCGCAGGCCGTTTGGATCCTGCCTTTTTCCTCCATACAAGCGAAAACAGTCCCACAGATAAATAATGCAGACCGACAAAAATGCCAGGAGAGCAATTCCTCCTTCATTGACAAAAATCTGCAAATACAAATTATGCGGCTTATCGACAACGATACTGCCTGTACCGTAAGCATACAACTTACCCAATACATCATCCTGCGGAAATTCGTACAAAAAGCAATCCGGCCCGGCGCCCAGCACCAAGTAGTGCGGAAGAATCGGAATGGTTCTGGACCAGATATAGCCGCGCATAGATCCTATCAGTTCTTTTCCCTTTAAACAAGCTGCAATTGGAGGCTCCTTTAATGTCATTGGATCAGTGGAATTTGTATTTGCAAGATAGACTTGTGTCTCGTCATAATAAAACTGGAGCAGCTGCTTTCCGTTATAAAGAAGGCGCAGATATGTATAAGAAGTATTTCCTTTTGCCGACTGAACCGACCGGAAAGAAAGATCGGCAAAGGTGTCATCCTGTGTCACCAGAACTCCGTCGTCATTTTCTGTAAAAAGCACTTCCGTTCCTGCATGATTCCGAAAAACGACCTCGCCGTTTTCCACCGAGAGAGACAACGCATCTCCCTGTACGGTAATAACAGCGCCTGTGGACGTATTTTCCACAGCCCTGACCGGAATATTGTCTTTATAGTCAAAGTCAGATGTATCCGAAAAAATAATCCGGATATCTTCAAAAAGCATAGGAATCCGCTCAAAAATAGCGTTATGCAGAAGAAAATTCAGTCCGACCGTTACAATCAGCAATCCGCCGGCGGCAGAGAGCACCAATTTCCAATGCCACATAAGGAAGCGGCGAAAAAAGATTACGGCCAACACCACAGCGGCAGCCACCCCAATGAGGCCAGCTCGCGAGGTAGAGCCTAACAGCAGAATCAAAGAAAAAAGAGCTGCCAGGATAGAAGGAATCCGAAACTTCCAGCGTTTTTCAAACAGTGCGAGAACCGTACATAACGGCAAGGTCATAGCCGCGATACTTCCCAAATAATTATAGTGGTTGGCCGTACCGTACATCTTGGCTTTTTCAAACTGAAGCGTACTGATTCTTCCGTCGATATCATCAGGCACCACTAAATGGTTCATCCAATCGCTGGTCATCAAATCATTGCCTGCAAACTGAGAAATACCCATAACAGTATTCACTGCAATTAAAATTCCGATTGCCACCATCAACAGTTTCAAATCCTGCACCGACCGATAAGAACGGGCCGTATAAAAAAATAAAATCAAATAACAAATCTGTGTGATCATTCCTTCTGCCCTGTCGTACATTCCCCACAACGCTGTATCCTGATGATCGGACAAAAGTGTGGAAAAAACCAGACACAGCAAAAAAATGGAGCAAGCTGCAAAATAAAACCAGCCCAGCCGGTCAATTCCAGAAAAAAGCTTTTTCCAAAATACCAGTACCAAAATCAGCATAACCGCCGCCATAATCCATAAAAAGCGGGCGCGGTATTGAGAAAAAAGCTCTGTTTTTTGTCCAGTCAAAAATAAGCGGTATAGATCACCACTCAAAAAGTGCTGGGTAGCACGAATAACAACCGGCATAACCGCTAACAAAAACGCAACCGGAAGAAACAGCCAATTTTTCTTTCTGATTGCCCAGACAAAACGCTTTTCCAAAGCTACTTCTCCTTTTTCTTTTCTTCGCTGACAGGCAAAACTTCCTCATTTCGCAGTCCTTTGAATACCGTCATAAACAGGATTTTGATATCTAAAAACAAACTCCAGTTCTCAATATAATACACATCCCATTCAATCCGTTTCGGGATAGAAGTATCTCCCCGGTAACCTTTGACCTGAGCCAATCCAGTGATGCCAGGCTTCACCTGATGCTTTACCATGTAAAGCGGAACGCTTTTTTGAAAGTTCTCTACAAAATACGGCAGTTCCGGCCGTGGACCCACTAAACTCATGTCCCCTTTCAACACATTGTAAAGCTGCGGCAGCTCATCAATGGAAAATTTACGGATAAATGCGCCAAATTTTGTTTTTCGGGGATCCTCGTTTGTACTCCACGCAGTATTGGATTGATCGTTTACCACCATGGAACGGAATTTATACATCGTAAACAGTTCTTTATTCAGTCCTACTCGCTCTTGTTTGAAAATCACCGGGCCGGGCGATGTCAGCTTCACGCCGATAGCTGCTGCCAACAAAATCGGAGAACAGAGGATCAGCAAAAACAAAGCGCCCAAAAAATCCATGGTGCGTTTTAAAAAAGCATTGGCATAATTGTCTAGCGGTATCTTGCGGATATTGATCAGAGGAATGCGGTCGATTTGGTCAATATAAGGCCTGCTGGGAATATACCGATAACAAAACGGGATAATCGAAACTTTTGTTCCGGTTTTTTCGCAGTCAGACATGATCTGCTCCAGACAACCAGCTTCACAAATATCCAACGCACAAATCAGTTCCTCCGGTTTACGCTCATTCAGCACTTCATATAGAGAGCCGTAATCCCCCAGGTAATCACCATCCAGTTTGGCATAATTGGATACATAGCCTAAATAATCATAAACGTAGTCCTTATGAGAACGGATCGTCTCCAGATATTCTCTGGCAGAATCGCCGGATCCCAGAATAATCAGCGTTTTTTTATGGTAGCCTTTTTCCCGCAAATAGCTCATCAACCACCGCATCAAAAAATGTTTGCCTACCAAAAGCAGAGTGCTGATAAAAAAATACTGCACCATTACCCAACGGGATAAATAATGCCATTTCATGACAAACAGTATCGCTGTAACAGTACCTGCCATCACTGTATTGGCCTGAATTAATTTAACGACCTCTTCACTGAAAGTGCGGGTTCGAAAAACACAAATCAGATCAAAAGTACTGAAAATCAGATAATAAATTGGCAGAAGGGCCAACACAAACAACAAATAATAAGACAAAAGCAAGTGGTTTTCTGTCGAATCAAAAATATGAAAACGTACCGTATAGCTTAAAACAATAGAAAGAAATAAAACCGCCAAATCTGTCACAATATTCAAACGATCCAGCAGCGCCTCATTTTCTCGAATCATAAACGTCCTCCTGGCATCCCTGTTTTATAGAAGTGGATGCTCTTTTAAAATAGAACTGCTCCAAAGAGGTCCTTATTTCAAAGTCCATATTTAAAAACTTTCGCATGTACGATTATTATACGATAAGAATAACAAAATAGCAATCATCCTGCTGCTCTCTCATAAAAGGTTTTCCTTGCGTTGTCTCTTCTTGCACTGATTGCTCCTTATGGTAATATAAAATTGTATTGAGATTTCCTTTTCCTCGCAGCTTTCTAAAATGAATTTTATTAGCGGCAGGGACAAACTTTGCGTTGGCCACTATCTTACTTCCTTATTACAAGGCACTTTTTAAACTATGGCTTTCTTGGTGAAAACTAGATCGTCGCGATTATCCGGTGAGAAAAACTTTAAATGAACGTTTTGTTTTTTTGTTCCAAAGGAGGTATTGCATGCCAAAGAAAAAACTGTCCTGTCTCTCCCGATTTTTTCTTTCAGCCGTCTGTCTGGCCGGTGCCTATCTGTTGTGCCGGTTTGGTTTGTTTTCTCTGCACGGCATGAAACAATGGCCGGCCGTTTTAGCCGCAGCAGGATTTGCGGCACTGGTTGCCGCTGCGTTGTACGACTTCCGGATTGCTTCGTCAACAACTATTGTTTGCTATCCGGCCGGATGTTTTCTTGGCCTTTGGCTGGGCAAAACCCAAACCGATCCCGGCGGTGGACAAACCCACAGTGGCTGGATTATCTGGACAATTATTTTTGCATTAGGAATTTTTTTCGGATTCCTTACGGACTGGATTCTTCAAAAAAAAACATATCAAAACAGAGGCCTGATTGGAAATCAGGCCTCTGTTTTGATATATGGCTTTCTTAGAAAGTGATTAAAAAAGAGAAATATCACTCATTAACCGATCATAGGGATCAGAACGATCTGTTTCTCCGGCAGTATTTCCTCCTCCAATCCGTTTTCTTCCATTACAGCTGACAGAGAGGTATTATATCGTTTGGCAATACTCCAGATATTTTCTCCTGCGTCGGCATAATAAATAGTCATTGCGCTTTGATTTTCCCGCTTCTTCTCTCTTGTTTCATCCACTTTGATTCCGGTAATGAATGAAACAGGTATAACCCCTAAAACCATACCGTCTACCTGCAACTTGCAGTGATACTGCAGTTTGTTTTTCTCCTGGGTCTCATACTGGCAGTCCTGCACTGTGATAAACAATTCGGTCAAATAACTGTCTGCTTTGGTTTCCAGTTGATATTCCTGCGCCACATCCTGTGCCTGCTCAAAATAGACAGGCGCTCCGTCAGCATCGGTTCCCAACATACAGTACCGCAACTTCCCGCTGACCAACAGCGTCTGCTCCTGTACTGAAGCAGATAATGCTCCTGTTTCACACCAAAAATCCACCGGTTCTTTCAAATACTCCGGCAACTGTGCTACCTGCTCTAAATCGCAAGTTTGAGGCATTGCTCCCAAAGCTAAAAGCAAAGCAGAGGATTTCTGAGACATTTGCAGTTCGTACTGCGTAGAATATGCGTCTGTCACGGGGAGAATCGTATTTTCCCGTAATAAAATACACCGCAGTCCCAATGTAAATTCTCCCGAGGCTGTCCGTGTCAAGCCATCCGCATCTGTCTGAGGATGTAAAGCGGACCAAAGCAGGTCAAACTGGACATGACAAAGACATTCTTCTCCAGCACCGTCCACGTCCAACATTTGGCTGACTGGAAGCTGATAGCGAACCGATTGCCTCGCGTCTTCTTCCTGAGGCTGATACTCCAAAAAGACCTCCAGTTCCCCTTTGACAATTATTTTTCCTCCTGTCACTTTCCAGTCGGTAGTCCGAATTTTTTCACTGTGCCGGATTATATAATCCATCGGCGGTTTTTCCTCTCCCAACTCCAGATCTTCCCGAACAGTAAACTTTTTGGAAGCGGTTCCCACCAATTCGCTGGAATGCGTCGGTCGGTGACTCAGTTGCAGTCCTGCTCCTTCCGCTGCGCCAATCATCTCTTCTTCTGTGCTGGACAAAATTTTTACCGTGACGGTAAAAGCACCTCTCACGTCTATCCGGCGCTGATTAATCGCTTTGCAATTCAAATAATCTTCTTTCAGAGAACAGAATACAATTGGATTTTGCGGTGTCGTTTTTAATTCAAGCGTCTTGAGAAAATCCACTTTATGCTCACTGGTCCGCAGCTGCTCATCCTCGCCAGTATAATAAACGGTAATCGCGGTAGCGCCTTCCAAAATACATTTGTCCCCACTGACTTCTGTTTTGGAAAAGGCAGGACGCGCTTGGCATTTTAGCACCTTCACGATATCGGGACAGTAATCCGGCAGAAGCAAATCACTTTCAATCGGCAGTTCGGTAAAGGAATCAAATGCGATTTCACAAACGGCAATGCGGTCTTTTTTCAGCTTATATTCCATTTTTTGCACTCTCCCCCTTATTTGTTCTGCTAAATGATATGCTTTTCTCTGATAAAATAGTACCCCGTTTCTCATTGGCAGGAATAAAAATAGGACAGCCGGCACAAACTACCATAAAATCTAAGCTGAAAGGGAGTTTTCTCATGGTAACCAATTTTTCTGAGAATATGAAATCCAATGCTTATTTTCAGTCCCTGCCCACATGGGTGCAGGAAACCATCCAGCAGACAGCCATCACCCTGCATTCGGAAGAAGAGCTGCGGCAATGCGCTGAAAAATTGATGCAGAACGGTCAAAAATAACCCAATGGATATGCTGAAAAGCCGTCTGTTTGACAGACGGCTTTTCTTTTGCAAAAATACAGTTTTATATAAAAGAGGGCCGCCGTAGATTTTTCTTATCCTTTTGAAATATTCGGTGACAGATTGAAAAATTACATGCCGGTATGCTATGATATACGTTAATCAATGAGGAGGCTTTCCTATGAAAGAAGAATTTAGCCGCACGGCCCTGTTATTGGGAGAGGATGGTGTAAACCGTCTTTCCCAGGCAACAGTGGCAGTGTTTGGCGTTGGAGGGGTCGGATCCTACTGCGTAGAGGCACTTGCCCGCGCGGGGGTCGGCACACTGATTTTATTTGATAACGACCGGGTTGCAGCTTCTAACATCAACCGGCAGTTGATTGCGCTGCAAAGCACCATCGGTATGTTAAAGACGGAGGCGGCTGCCCAACGCATTGCCGATATTAATCCAGAATGCCGTGTCGTTCAGTATCCAGTATTTTTTCTGCCGGAAAATGCGTCGGAATACGACCTGTCAGCCTGTTCTTATATCGTGGATGCCGTAGATACCGTTGCTGCCAAGCTGAGTATCATACAGCTTGCCATAGAGCAAAAAATCCCGGTCATCAGCTGCATGGGAGCAGGCAATAAACTAGACCCTACCCGATTTGAGGTATCGGATATCTCCCGCACTTCCGTCTGCCCATTGGCAAGGGTCATTCGCCGAGAGTTAAAAAAGCGAGCGATTGAGCACTGTAAAGTAGTCTATTCGCAAGAACCAGCGCTTTCCCCCACCGCAGCCGATGAAGCACTTCCTGCCGGCTCATCTCGCCGCACAATTCCCGGAAGCGTTTCTTTCGTCCCTTCCGCCGCCGGTTTAGTACTGGCTGGGGAAGTAATCAAAGACCTTGCTTTTGGACAGTCGAAATAGACACTTTCCAATTACCCACACTCAAAGCGTGGGAGGAATTTTGCTCAATTCAAAAGTGAACTGGAAAAATGATTCTCATATAAACAAAAGGCCGCTTCGTTTGAAATGGCCTTTTGTGCTGCCATCAGGTATGAACAATCCAAAAATATATGCCATACAGCCAACTAAGAAGCCCGTGGGAAATTGCCCAGCCAATAGAATGCCACGTGGTATAGCTAATCACCATAGCAAGAGCCGAGCCAAAAGAAATACCGGTCTTTACGGTTTTCTGAACAAATTGACTTCTTTCTTCCTGTATTCTTTCTCCTCCTTTTTTCTGTTTTGACTGTCTGATGAAAGTTTCTGCTCCTCCATCCACCGAAGAAAGACAGCATTTGCCTGTTCCAACTGGCCAATGTAAGTTCGGTATCTTTTACTGAGAATCCGTAAATTCGGTAAAAAAATACTGTAATAACCACTGCTGTTCAAAAAATCCCCCAGAAGTGCTTTCATTTGTGCCGCAGGAGAAGTTTGAAATTCCTTTGTTTGCATCAACTGCATGTATTCCCGAAGCTGCTCCCCATGGCGTTCCAGATAACCGCTTGGATCTACCACTGCTTCTTGCCCCGTAGCGTCTACTTTTTTCCACATCTGAGGCGGCAGCGACTCCATGGTTTGCGTCAAATATTGTTCCAGTTCCGGAGAAATTTCCTTCAGCTGCAATCCATCTAAAAAGGAAACCATTTTTAGATATGCTTCTTCTTTTTCCGGGGTATCCAGCGGTTCTCCCAGGTATTTTCCAAAATGCAGGCTCAAATAATCTCCATAACTGCCGGGAAAAGCCAGGCGCAGTTTTTCCCGGATGTTTTGCTTTGCCTCCAACGCTTTTTTCTCCCGTTCAGCCTTATCCAAATCATAATTCTTAGCCAAATCGCAAAGGGCTCGGAAACAGTTTTTCTGCCAGTGCAGCTGTTCTTCTTTTTCCACAAGAAGCGCTGTGATCGTGCCAGCTTTGTCTCCACTTTCCAAAACCTGTCTGATCTGAGCTACCGTCAGCCCATAAAATCGCAAACAGGCAACTTCCCGCAGCGTTTGCACATCTTCTTTGCGGTATTCTCGGTATCCATTTTCCCGGACATCCGGACAAATCAATCCTTTTTCTTCATAATAAGCAACTGCCTTTTTTGTTAAACCACTGGCCTCGCAAATTTCTTTGATAGTCATTATTATCCCTCCCAGTTCCAGGATATACCGCCCCCTTGGGGGACAGTCAAGCCTTTATGATAGCAAACGAACCAAAAGATGGATGATCTGCGGGAAAACCGAAATGACAACGAGCATTCGTACCACCTGCAAAACAATCAGATCCGGGCTTTGGACCCCTAAATCTGCTGAAATCAGGGCCATATCGCTGGCACCTGCCGGCGTTGCTACCAACATAGATTCTCGCCGGCTCATCCCACAGAGTCCGGATATGATGCTCCCAATGACCAGACAAGCGGCCGTATAGCCCAATAAAAGCAGGATTACCGCTGGAATCAATTCCTTTAATTCCAACACATCCTGCAAAGTAACTGAACTGCCGATATAGCAGCCGGAAAGCACCTGCGCCGCCCGTTTCATCCAAATGGGCAGATAAGCCTTATCAAATAAAAGCTTCAGCGCAATTACTCCGATAAGCGCAAACAGCAACGCCCCTACCGGTACGCCAGACCATTTTCCAATGATGCCACAAACAGCTGCCACCACTGCGGTAAGCACAAATGCTGACGTCTTTTTGCTGCCGTCAGACATCTTCCTCACCTGCATCTCCTGCTGAGAAATTTTTTCATTTTTAGTGACAGTCAAAATTAAACTGGGGAACAGCCCGATTCCCGCCAAAAGGCGCGAAAACTGCATCACTGCCACCTTACCGCCATTTCCGCCCATATCCGCTGCAATAATAGGAGTGTCGCCCATTCCCCCAGGAACTGCGCACATAAAAGAAGTAATCCAGTCTAAATCAGTTGCTTTATGAATCACAAATCCCATGATCAAATTCAGGCACAGCATGCCGCCCAACAAAATCGCCGCCGGTTTGATAATATGAGGAAGGCGTTTCAAATCCTTTTTCTCGACAGTACAGGCAATAAATGCGCCTGCGGTAATCTGTGCCGCCACGCGTACGTAGGATGGCATATAAGCAAAATCGGTACAGACACTTAAAATTGATACCGCCAACAGCGCCCCAACCAGCATGCCCCCAGGCACCTTCAGCTTGAGAAAAAGAAATCCAATCGTGCCGCCCACTATCAGCGTAATTCCCAAATGAACCATTTTGACCTCCAACTTAACGCAGATTTTTTAGTATATCATGTGTCATGTGCCCAGGCATGCTGTCAAAAAATGTTGGGATACCATATCCGCAGGAAAAGACAAAGGGAGGAAACCTATACCGGCTTTCCCCCTTTGTCTTTTCCTTTCGACTCATTGATTTCAACGGATCAATGTTTTTATGTAAGCAGTATTTATCCGTCATGCTCCTTGCTGGTTTTCATCTCAAAATGGATCAACAACGCCAGCAGCGCCCGCAGCACAATAACAGATCCAAGCACCAACAGTTCATTGAGATCACGGACTAACACGGTTTTCAAAATTTCCGATGCAACCTTAAATTCCAAGCCGGTTGCCATGCCGTTTGCCAAATCTAATTTGACGTTATGATCCTTATGTCCGAATAATCCCCGCAGATAATGATAAAATCCCTGGACTGCCGAAACCGCAACCACAAAAATACCAATTAACTCGATAATAGCAATAATACTGGGTAGGATCAGATGAATAAATTCTTCCAGCATAAAAACACTCCTCATTTTGTTTTATCTGCTTTTTCATTGTGAAAGAGTCAGAATAATAGAATGATTATAACATTTTTACTGCTTATTCGCAACAAATTTTATACAAAATGCCCTGTATCGAAAATGCTATCAATAAGAGTAACAAAGGGAAAACCCCTTGTTACTCTTATTTTTTTGTCGAAAGAACGAGAGATAAACAATGAAAGTTATGAACAGAGAGGACGCATGGGCCGAAGTAAACAAGATTTTTCCGACCGATTATGAAAAGAATGGTGAGGCCAGCAACCGGGCGGGTTACCCAGTATACCGCAGTACCGCAGGCGACATAAACGCATGGATCAGCGACATGGGGGACCGCCTGGAGGTGAACCTGCCGGACGGTAAGAGCGTAAACATCTGGATCGAGGAAAGCGAAGAAGAACAGAAAAACGAGCAGTCAGCCATGCCGCATTATGGAGAAATGCTAAGTAAACAGATCCGCGACACGGCAGACACTGGGAAACTGACGGCATTTGAAAAGTTCGTGCTGGATCGTGGTTGGCTGTTTTCCACCGAGGAGAGCCTGAAAGCCGGATATGATCGGGTGTGGAAATCAAGCCACGGGATCATGATTACACAGGAGGAGTTTCTGGCGGAGGCAAATCTGCGTAGAAAACACGCAAATGCAGCCGAAACATACAATGCCCTGGCGGCCATGGTGGCAGAAAAAAAGCTGGAGCCAAGCGGCGTTTTAGGGTATGCGGTGTTTGGCTGGTGTCTGGACAGGCCGGACGCCGTGGAGGCATACCAAACTGACAGAACAAGGTGGAGCGTGAACAACTGTGAAACCGAAATTACCACCGCAGAGGCTGTACTGGAAGTCAATAGAGAATGGGGGTTCGAGGCAGGGCGGATTGTTGTTCAGGGCGTGGCCTACTACGAAAGCACAGACTGGAATTGGATCCGCTTTGACTGCGCGGGTATGTCCTGGCTGATGTGTAACGGATCTCTGTACCAAGTTTGGCATTAAAGACATACTGCGGGCGGTGAACACCGCCCGCAACAAAGAATCGGAGGTGAAAAAGCCATGAGTGAAAAATACATTAGCCCCGCCGAACGGGAGTATATCGCCAAGGCGTGGCGCAATTACGCGAGTGTGGCGGAGATCGCCACGCACCTGGGGAAATCCAGAAAAACGATCTACGCAGAATTACGGAGAGGCCAGGACGGTGAAAAGCTGGACCGGAACCAGCGCCCTGTCTATGACCCGGAACTGGCGCAGCGCCGTTTCCAGGCTAACCTCCGACGCAGAGGCAAGCCACAGCAAGCGGGCACCTGATACGGACGCGAGAGGTGAACGCCATGGACGACAGAAGCACAGCCATTTCCGCGGCGGAGGTGGCGGACGACGGGGCGGAGATCGCGGCGGCGGTCAAAGTGGCCAAGGCTTTCCGGGACAAGCTGGAGGCCGCCGGGATCTCCTACCACAAATTGCTGGCGCTGGAGGAAGCGCGGCGCGACATGAACGACCTGGCCCACCATATCCTGCTGGGCTGGGAGAATGGGGAGGGTTTTCCGCATGAATGAAAACACTATGCTGGTGCCGCAGATGGGCATAAACACGGAGCAGGCCACGGCGAACTGTGAGGAACTGGCCAAGGCGATCCGCGAGATTACGGCGGGCGTTCTGACCACGGTAAACAGTTTCTGCAGATGGATCCAGCGGGTGGCGGCGGAGGTGGCAGCACAGCAGGAAATGGAAATGGCGCTGCGCTGGGCGTCGGTTGACAACCACCCGCTTTATAACCGCTACCGCCACACCAAAAAGAAGCGGATCCGCAAGAAGTACGCCAAGCGGATCCTGGAGTGGTACAGAACGGAGGTGGCCCCGTGTTGAGGCTGAAAGCCAACAAAACCAGCCTTTACAATCTGGTGGCGACATACAAGCCCCTGCCGGGTATGCGCCGCGTGGATTTCCAGAAAGCGAATGGCCGCCCGGACTACTGGCTGGAATGGACGACGGACGACGGCCACACGAAAGCGTTTCTTTCCTCCTCCCTGGGGCACCCGATCCTGACGATCACGACGCACGACGCGGCGGGCGGGCAGCTGTACCATGAGGCGCACCGCCTTTCCGTTGAGGGCCTGCGGGAGCGCGGCATGGTGGAGGAAGTCACCACCGCCATGGAGAGGAGGCGGCAGGCGCATGGCAGAGCGTAACGACATGACCGCGGCCATGGTGACGGCCTACACCTCCCCGCAGCTGGCCGCAATCAACGAATACCTGGAGGCGGAAAAGGCCGTCAGGGCTGCGACTGAAATATTAGGGCTTGACGCGGATCTGATGATTGCGGAGGCGGAGGGGCTGGCACGGGCTACGACATTTTCAAACGTGGAGGCCCTTTATTTCGTGGCAGATCAAGCCGCCAGCGGAAAGCGGGAGGTGAACGGCCATGCCTGACCATATCCCCCTCCCCGCCAAACAGTACAGCGTGATCTATGCGGATCCGCCGTGGGCATATTCCCAGGGAGGGAACACGAAAAGTTCCCACGGGATTGCAAAACAGCATTACCCAACCATGACCACCGCGGAAATATGCGCCCTGCCGGTCCGCGAAATCGTCCGAGAGGGGGCAGCCTGCTTTATGTGGGCAACGTTCCCCAATATCACGGAGGCCATAAAGGTCATGGAGGCGTGGGGCTTTACATACAAAACCGCGGCTTTCGTGTGGGTCAAAAAGAACCGCAAGCAGGGCGGCAATTTCATGGGGCTGGGTGCCTACACCCGCGCAAACGCGGAGGTTTGCCTGCTGGGCGTCACGCCGGGCTTTAAGGCCAAGACACAGATCCGCGCCCACAATGTCCACCAGATTATAGAAGCCCCGTTCGAGGGGCACAGCAAGAAGCCGGACGAAACCCGCCGGCGGATCGTGGAACTGCTGGGCGACGTGCCCAGGCTGGAAATGTTCGCCCGCCAGAGGGCTGACGGCTGGGACGCCTGGGGCAACGAAGCCCCGGAAGCATAGGAGGAACGGCAAATGTCTGATTTTTTAGAGAGAAACGGGCTGCAAACCGTGGCCCAACATTTCAAGGATCTGTTTCTGGCCAGCGTCCACCGCGACGGTGCGGAGGAACTGCTGGAGCGCCTGGAGAATGAAACGGACTTTTTCGAGGCCCCGGCGGGAGCCAAGCACCACGGCGCTTTCCCCGGTGGCCTGGTTATTCACAGCCTGAACGTTTACCGTCGTCTGCGGGAAATCACGATCCGCGACCTGACGCCCAGGGACGCGCTGGGGCCTGCCCCCATCTCCGAGCGGGAGGAGGAAACCGTGGCGATCCTGGGGCTGCTGCATGACGTGTGCAAGGCAGGCGTGTACCACATTGAAAGAAAACGCCGCAGGAACCCGGAAACGGGTGTGTGGGAGGACTACCTGGGTTATACGTTCCGGGATCCCCTCCCCCTGGGGCACGGAGAAAAGAGCCTGTACCAGATCGCCCGCTTTATCCGCCTGGAGGATCACGAAGCCCTGGCAATCCGCTGGCACATGGGAGCCTATGACACGGCGGCCCGCACAGACCTGCGGGACCTGTCCGCGGCCATGGACGCAACGCCATGGGTGTGGCGGCTGCATGAGGCTGATATGTGCGCCGCCCATATTGACGAAAGGGGCACGGACGAATGACAAAGCTGCTATGTAAGCCCTGCGCCGTCGATCTGGCGGCCAGGGGTAAAACTGTAAAACCCGTCGCGCAGAGGTGTGAGAAAATCACCTGTTCGGAGTGCGGACGCCGCCGGTTCGGTATCACCTATGAGGTGACCGGGCGGGCCACCAGAAAAAAGGAGGTAACGAAGAAATGAGCCAGAAAGGCGAAAAATACGCCCGCCGCATGGAGCGGCGCGTGGACAAGCTGGAGCAGGACGTGGCGGCCATCACCACCGAGCAGACCACCCAGGGGGTGCGGATCTCTGCCGTGGAGGACGATCTGGCCGTTTACCGGGCGGCGGTGTCCGCCCGTGAGTTGAAACAGGCCGCGGCGGAGGTCAAGGCGGCCAAGGAGCGCAGAACCGCCCGCGCGGCGGAGCGGGAGCGCAAAGCCCGCCGGCGCAATAAGGTTCTGGCCTTTATCGCCCTGGCGCTGTTCGTTGCCGTCTGCGTGGTCATGGCGGCCAAGGCGTACAGCGAGGAACCGGCGGCGGAACCTGCCGCGCCGGAAGCGTCGGCGGCCCCGGCGGCAATCCTGCCCACGGAATTGCTGTTCACCGCGGCGGCGGAGGAGGAATACATGGAGGACCCGCAGGAAACGGAAAAGATCGAGGAGGCGCTGCTGGCGCAGGGTTATTTCTCCCTGGCGGTTCCTATGCCATACGAATGGCAGGACTACATGAGGACGTACTGCGAGGAATACGGCTGCCCCTATCCTCTGGCCCTGGCGGTGGCACAGACGGAAAGCAATTTCGACATGGACGCCGTGGGCGCCTCTGGTGAGGTGGGGATCATGCAGTTAAACCCAGGCCCCGGCGGTTCCTACCATGCGGAGATCCAGGCAGCCACGGGGCTGGACCCCACCACCACCTCCGGGAATATCGCGGGCGGCTGCTACAAGCTGGGCCTGTATCTGGCCAAGTATGGCAGCGTCGAAAAGGCCGCCATGGCCTACAACATGGGCGAGGGCGGCGCGAAAAACGCATGGGCCGGTGGGATCACCTCCACCAACTACTCCAGGACGGTCAAGGAGGCCATGGAAACATGGGAATGTACGGTGAACGCCTGGGGCGGGGTGTAACCCGCGAGGCCGCCCGCAAGTATGAAACGTCTGTGACGGAGCGGGCACGGCGGGAACGCTGGCAGGCCAGCGGCTGCGCCAGAGTGGTAAGCCGGAAATATGGCACCGTCGTGGTGCCGCACGGTTCCAATTTTGCCGCCCTGCTGAACGCGGCGGAGGTTTGGGGCTGTGACTGGACAGAAATACGGGACGCAGAGGTGTGGAGGGCCGACAAGGAGGAAAGGCCGGTGCCTATGCCGCACCTTATATAAAAGGAGGGTTTCAAATGCTGATTAACGAGGGCGGGCTGATCCGCGCCATCAAAAGAGCCTACAAAGCGGGCGGGTACACCGTCCTGAACACCGGCAACGACGTGGCCATTTACACGGATCACTGGTTTGCCATGGCCAACCGCGCCCTGCTGCCGCGCAAGGTGCTGGCCACCATCGTGGAACACATGGGCATGATCCCGGAGCGAGATATGCCCACGTCGATCATTAAGGACACGGAGCCGCAGCTGGTTTTAAGAGAAACGGCGGCGGACGATATGGATCACTGGCGCGGCGGTGACCGCGGCGAGGAGGTCACCATGGTGCCGGTGATTATGCAGGGGTTCCAGATTTACCAGCCGCCCGGCGGCGGTGCCTGCTGGGGTGTCCCCCTGTACCTGGTGGACATGATCGAGCGGGATCCAGCGGAGCATATCGGCGCGGACGTGATCGACAAGGACCGCCTGCTGTGGGAGGCTGACGGTGAGGCCGTGGTGATTAACGCAGTACGGAAAGCCTGTTCCGGCTGGGCAAAGGAATGGGAGCGGGCCGTGTGGAACGCCCTGGAGGGTGTGGACCTCCACAAAGAGGAGGCCGGGCGGTGAATAACTTTGAAAGGATCACGGCCTCCCCGGAGGCCCTGGGTGACTTTATGGGCGCCCTCCCTATCCTGCCAGGCCCGTGGGACGACGATTTCCACCGGGTATTTTGTGACAGCTGCGACGCGGAGAACTGCGACGCTGAAAACTGCGCCCACCAAGCTGAACGGAATAGCCCTACCTGGTGGCTGAAACGGGCATACACCGGCAGCGGCCCGGTTAAGACTGACAGCACGAACCCATATAAGCGGCAGGCCGCAGACCTCCGCCTGGAGGCCATGCACCAGCGGGACCGTTTTGGCCGGAACCTCCTGGCCACGGAACTGGAGGAAGCGGCGGCCACCATTGAGGCCCTGGCGGAGAAATTGGAGGCGCCCGCCAATGGCTGAAATAATCCTGACAGGCGACGCGCTGGAGCAACTGCGGCATTTACCGCCCGAAAGCGTCCATACCTGCGTCACCTCCCCGCCCTACTATAATTTGCGAGATTATGGCGCGGCGGGTCAAATCGGAAACGAGGCCAGCGTGGAGGAATACCTGCAATCGCTGGTTTCCGTTTTCCGTGAGGTCCGGCGGGTTCTGCGGGCAGACGGAACCCTGTGGGTGAACATGGGCGACAGTTACGCCACCAGATCAGGAAGCCAGCCGCCGACGAACACCCGTAATTCCTGCGGTCACACGGCAAAGCATACGCCGCGGGGCTACAAATACAAAGACCTGATCGGCGTTCCCTGGCAGCTGGCTTTTGCCCTCCGGGCAGACGGGTGGTATTTGCGCCAGGATATTATATGGAACAAATCCAACTGTATGCCGGAGAGCGCCCGGGATCGCTGCACCAAGAGCCACGAATATATTTTCCTGCTTTCCAAATCGGAACGCTATTATTTCGACGCGGCGGCAATCAGCGAACCCGTTACGTCAACCAAGGGAAACGCCAGGACGTTCCGCGGCGGCGGTGCCTACACCGGCGGGCGGTCACATGACAACAGCGCCCAGGTGGAGCGCGAGAGCCACGGGAACCGAGAAAACCAGACAGGCCGCCGGAACAAGCGGGACGTGTGGACCGTAAGCACAAACGGCTTTCGCGGCGCCCATTTTGCCGTGTTTCCTGAAAAGCTGATTGAACCCTGTATTTTAGCAGGCAGCCCATTGGGCGGCACGGTTCTGGATCCGTTCGCCGGGAGCGGCACCACCGGAGTGGTGGCCAAACGCCTGTGGCGCGATTTCATAGGCTGCGAGATCAACCCCGACTATGCACAAATGGCAACCGAAAGAATATTCGACACGCCGCAAGGAGGACAATGTGGAAATAACTGTAAAAATGACGGTTGAGGAGTTCCAACAGTTTGTGGCCTGGCAGAAAGAACAGGACTACTACGAAAAGGAACTGGACAAGGAACTGAACAAGCGGGAAATACTGGCAAAGAAAACGTGCTGGGCCATCGACGCAGATCCGAAGAAGCCCGGCAAGGTCAAGATTATTGACCAGGAACACGCGGCGGAACTGTTGGAAATGGCCAAGGATTACCTGGCATAAAAAGAAAGCCACCTGCGCCCGGTGCTGTCAACACGGCGCAGGTGGCAATATAGACGACGGAAAACCGTCCGATATACCTATATTATATCAGGTTCCCGGACGGAATACAAGCCGGAAAAAGCGACGGGGCCACGGCCCCGTATAGCGCCGGTAAGAGTGATTAGTAAAGCGACCAGCAGCAGAAAAGGAGGCACCCATGGCCTACGTTCATAGGGTGGTGAAAGCTGGTCCGTGTGTCGAACACAAGAAAATGCAATCTTTCCGGGTTCACACCAAAGGAGTGAAGCGCGGCCCAAATACCGGCCACACCACCGAGAAGCAGGAGCGGATCAACGAGCGGGTGGCAGAGGAACACCTGCGCTGGGATATAAACGCCAATTTCGGCCATAGGGATCTCCACGCCGTTCTACACTACTACGTCAAGGACAGTTCTTTCGAGGAGATCCTGGAGAACAAGGCCGCCTTTCTGCGGAACCTGCGGAAACTCTGCAAAAAGCGCGGGATCACGTTCAAGGCCGTGGTGGTCATAGAAACCAAGCGCATGACCAACCCGCACATTCACGTTATCATTTCCCGCATGGATCCGGAGATCATCACGGAGGCGTGGGAGAATGTCCCAAGAGGCGGCGGAGGTATCAGCTTCAAGCCTATGGACAGGCGCGGCAACCACTACAAGCTGGCCGCCTACCTGATGAAAGAAAGCCGTTCCACCATGGAGAGGTACAGAGAGATCGGCAAGCGTGGGAAGCGGTACAGCAAAACGCAGAACATGGACAAGCCGGAAATCACATACACCGCCGTGCCTGCGTCCAGCTGGAGAAAGGACCCGAAAGCGAGAAAGGGCGCCGTGCTGTATAAGTTCGACGACGGATCCACCTGCCGGAGCGGGTGGCATGAGATCAGCGGTTACCCATACCAGGAGTATTTCGAGATTTTCAACGAATAGGAGGGTTTTCTGTGAAAATCTACATATCAGGCAAGATCACCGGGGACAGGCGTTATAAAGCCAAGTTCCGAGAGGTGGAAAAGAAGCTGGCGGCGGCGGGCCATATCGTACTGAACCCCGCCACGGCGCCGGAGGGGCTGCGCCCCGTGGATTATATGCGCCTGTGTTTCGCCATGATGGAGGCGGCGGACGTGGTTCTGTTCATGCGGGACTACCAGGACAGCCGCGGCGCCATGCTGGAATGGGCGTGGTGCCAGTACGTTGGGAAACAGACCTGTTTCGACCTGGCGGCGTTTGGAGGGCCGGAAACATGAGTGGGGCGCAGATCAATTTCCTGGACGAAATCATAGTGGACAATTTCGCCGGCGGCGGTGGCGCGTCAACCGGGATCGAATTAGCCACGGGCCGCGTGGTAGACATAGCGGTGAACCACGATCCTGACGCCATTTTAATGCACAAGACGAACCACCCACACACGCGCCATTTTCAAGCCAGCGTGTGGGACGTGGACCCGGTGGAAGTCTGCCAAGGGCGCCCCGTGGGCCTGGCCTGGTTTTCCCCGGATTGCAAGCATTTCAGCAAGGCCAAGGGTGGGAAACCTGTTGACAAAAATATACGCGGGCTTGCATGGATCGTCCTGCGCTGGGCCGGAACGGTCCGCCCGCGCGTGATTATTCTGGAGAACGTGGAGGAGTTCCAAACGTGGGGGCCTGTGCGAAAAGGAAAGCCTGTCAAAAAACTGGTGGGCCAAACTTTCCACAAATGGCTGGAGCAGCTTAAAAACCTGGGATATGCCGTCGAGTGGCGCGAACTTGTGGCCGCGGATTATGGAGCGCCCACAACGCGAAAGCGGTTTTTCCTGATTGCCAGGCATGACGGGCGGCCTATTGTATGGCCGAAACCAACACACGCACCGGCAGACAGCCCGGAGGTAAAGAGCGGAAAGAAAAAACCATGGCGCAGCGCGGCGGAAATCATAGACTGGAGCCTGCCGTGCCCGTCCATTTTTGACAGCCGCGCAGAGATCAAGGAAAAATATGGGCTTTCGGCGCAGCGCCCCCTCCGTCCCAATACTATGCGGTGTGTGGCCAGAGGCGTGGACAAGTTCGTGATAAAATCGGCGGATCCGTTTCTGGTGATTGTCAACCATGCTGGGGATTTCCGCGGGCAAGAAATGAGCGGGCCGCTTCAAACTGTGACAGCAAAACACGGGTACGGCGTGGCCTCCCCTGTCATGGCGCCGCTGACGGTAACGAATACCACCAACAGCGTGGGGGCAGCCGCGGGCGCCCCAGTGCATACCGTGACAACCGCAGGAAACCAAATGCTGATTACGCCAACCCTGGCCGCAATCGGGCAGACCGGCGGCGGGGACCGCGGGCGCAGCGTAATGGAGCCGACGCACACCCAGGTGTCAAAAGCGGAGGAGTGCGTGGCGTGTCCGGCCATGATCCAGTACCACACGGAGCAATCGGAGCGAGTGCGAGGCCAAAGCGTCAAAGAACCGGTTATGACCATTGACGCCTCCAACCGCTACGGCCTGGCGGCGGCTACGCTGACAAAGTATTACAGCGGCGACCACAACCAGAGCGCGGGCGCACCGCTTCACACGGTCACGACGCGGGATCGTGAAGCTATCACCATGGCCAGCATGGTCAAGCTGAAAGGTACAAACCTGGGCGGGCCTGCAACGGAGCCGGTGCAAACAATAACCGCTGGCGGAGGCCATCATGGGGTGATTACCACCGAAGTGGTAAAAGCGACACCGGGCGCCGATCTCCGAAACTGGCCAAAAATCCGTGCCGCCCTGAATGAGTATTGCGGCTACACGCTGGCGGACAACGAGGTGATCCTGTTTTTGATCGGCGGCGCCTGGTATTTCATGGCTGATATAGGGCTGCGTATGCTGACGCCGCGGGAATTATACAGGGCGAACGGCTTTCCTGATGATTATAAAATCGACAAAGATTACACCGGCAAGGAGTACGGGAAAACCAAGCAAGTGGCAAGGTGCGGGAACGCAGTACCGCCACCGTTTGCCACGGCCCTGGTTCGGGCAAACCTGCCGGAATGGTGCGGAACAACAATCACGACCATGGCACAGCTGGAGCGGCTGGTGGCCGTGTAATGGAAAGGGCGGTAAAGCATGAGTATTATTTGCATAGCCAAGGGAACGGCCACCATAGGGCTGACGACGCGGGGCGCAGATGGGCAGATCATAAGCCAGACACCGGCGCGGTGGGAGCATGACCCGGACGGCGGGTGTGTTGCCCTCTGGACTATGAACCCGGAAACCGAGGAACAGGAAGCCCCGGCGCGTATCTATGGCGACTGGCAGGCGTCGGAATACCTGGGCGACGTTCTGGCGGAACTGAAACCGCGCCGCAAGGTGAACCTGCCGGACTTCCCGGCAATCGTCCGCGCGGCCATGGCCGACGGTATGGACATTTGCGTGTACTGCCAGAGTTTTGGCTGTAACGAGTGCATAGTGAACGAGTGGAAAAACGAAAGGAGCGACGAAGAATGAACAAGACGAAAATTGACTGGGCCACAATGTCCTGGAACCCCGTAACCGGCTGCCGCCATGGCTGCCCGTACTGCTACGCCAGGCGAACGGCCACACGCTTCAACGCAGGGCTGGAGGATCCGGCCCCGCTGGCCGGCGGCCTCCATGTGCTGCCGGAGAAGATCAAGGCGACGCCATACCCGTATGGTTTCGAGCCTACCCTGCACCGCTACCGCCTGGGCCAGCCGCAGAACACAGAGGAACCGCAGACCGTGTTTGTTTGCAGCATGGCGGATCTGTTTGGGCGCTGGGTGCCCACCTCCTGGATCGTGGAGGTGCTGGACGCCTGCCGCAAGGCACCCCAGCACCGCTATTTGTTCCTGACCAAGAACCCGGCCCGGTATCTGGAGTTGGACCACCTGGCCCTCCTGCCCCACGAAAGCAATTTCTGGTATGGCAGCACCGTGGCGAACATGGACGCGGTGGGAATGTACGTCATGCAGGGCGTGAACATCAACAGCTTTTGGAGCATGGAGCCGCTGCTGGGGCCGGTGGACATGGCCGCGGCGGAGGGGTTACCGGAGTGGGTGATCCTGGGCGCCGAAACCGGCAACCGACCGGACAAGGTGACGCCCGCCCGCGAGTGGGTGGACAACATCGTGGCATTTTGCGAGGAGAACGAGATCCCTGTGTTCTTCAAGGAAAATCTGCGGAAGTATTTCCCGGATCTCCCTGCCTCTGCTTTCCCCTGGGAGGTGTGAGCCGTGGAAAACACCGAGAAAGTGGAGATCGGTTACACCGTGCCGAAAGAACGCTGGCAGGAAGCAGCCAAGAACCTGGAGGAACTGGGGAACGTGCTGGCAGCTGGATTTCTGAAACAGAACAAGGACGGGCGCGGGAAAGAGGACGCGGACGCGCTTATGGCGGACATTGTACTGGCCTGCATGGCGCTCCATCATGTGGCGGAGTTCGCAACGGACAAATGCCGGATCATTCCGCTGCCCGGCAAGAACGGAGGTTAATATGCTGGCTGTGCTTATGAGCATGAAACCGGAGTGGTGGGAGAAAATCCTGACCGGGGAAAAATGGCTGGAGATCCGAAAGAGCCACCCGCAGAGCAAAAACCACGCGGATCTGGAATGGCCTTTGACGGTGCTGGTGTATGTCAGCGGAACCGGAGCGGTGCAAGGTCAATTTCTCTGCCATGGGTACACGGAAACCAATTTCCTGCAGTATCTGGAAAAGCCGTCATGCGTACCGCTGGCAGACCTGGAAAAGTACGCCGGGGGCAAGTGCGTTTCCGGCTGGTTCATCGAAGCACCGGAAAAGTTCGACACACCAAGCCCGCTGGCAGAGTTCGGCCTGGACCGTCCGCCCATGTCGTGGCAGTATGTGGAGATCCCGGACGCGGAGGAGGTATAAGCGTGAAAGAATATTTCAAAAACGCACTGATTATATGCGCTGAAATGACGCTATTGGTAGTCTGTTGGGGACTGGCAGAGTTCGCGCTGGCGGTGCTACGAATAGAAATCGGCCTGACAAACTGGGCTATGGGCGGGTTCGTACTGGCGGCGGCCCTAATCGGTGCGGCGTTTAGAACGGCCAGAGAGCGCCGGAGAAAGGAACGGGCCGCAAAATATGTCCCGGTAGTCCTGGAAAGCGCTATAAACGTCCAGCGCAGTCTATTGCGGGATATTACTGCATCGGAGGATCAAAGCCAGATCAATACATGGCGAAAAAGCGTCGTCAAAATGACCCTGGCAGCCCTAAATGAAAAGCGGGAACGCACGATCAAGAACGGAGCGGAGAAGTGAAAGCAGAAAAGCCACCGGCAAGCCCACAATGTACGGACTGCCCACTCTGGAAATATGGCGCTGTGTCCTGCGCCCGCTTTAATCTGCGCTATGCGCTGAATGAAATGTTAAAAGAACTCCCGTTCTTTTGCAGAACGGCGGAGGAAAAAATTGTTTGCCCGCATAAGGAGGCCAAGAAATAACATGGCCATAAACGTTTCCGACCTGCCGCCGAAATACCAGGCGCAGGCCATGAAAAAGTACATGGAGCAGCAACAGCGGCGGGGGCCAGCACCTCCCGCCGCGCCGCCGCAGGATCCGACAAAGGGCACGAAATACCACAACACCCCCACCGAGCGGGTGACAGCCTCCGGGGCCGTCCTGCATTTCGACAGCCAAAAAGAGGCCCGCAGGTTCGACGTTCTGGCAGCCCGCCAGGCAAGGGGGCAGATCCGTGATCTGCGCCTCCAGGTGGATTTCACCCTGCAGGAAGCGTTTACCGACACGGAGGGAAAGCGGGTGCGGGCGATCCGCTACAAGGCGGATTTTACATACTACCAGCCGCCAAACAGGCAGCTATACGGAAGTCATGCGCCATACTACGCAGAACAAAGCGGGGTGCCCTGGGAGTTCGTCGTGGAGGACGTAAAGAGCAAGGCAACCAGAACGGCCAAGTATGCCATGAAAAAGAAAATGCTAAAGGACCGTTTTGGGTACGACATTACCGAGGTGTGAGAATGAGCAAAAAGACAACGGACGAAACCCTGGGCCGTGAGGCTGTCAAGGAATACCTGCAGCAGTACCACACGGCTGTGGGGAAAAAGCGGATCCTGGAGGAGCGCCACCGCGTCCTTTCCAGCGAACTGCGGGCGCCCAGTACGGGGTCCGCGTTCAGGTTGACGCCGCCGACCAAGCCGACAAAGACGGACGGATCCGTGTCCGTTGTCTTTCGGATCTCCGAAGTGGAGGACAGGATCGAGGAGCAGCGGGAGGAAATGGCCAAGGCCGTCCTGAACGTTATGGATTTGATCGACGTATTACCCGCCAACTCCACCGAGCGCACCGTGGTGGAAATGCGACACATAGATTGCCGGGGCTGGGATAAGATCGCGGAGGCCCTTTACATGAGCCGGTCCAACGTGTTCAACTACTACAACGCCGCCCTGGATAAGATCCTGGAGAACAAGCGCAACCGGAAACTGCTGGAGGAATACATGGCCAGGAAGCAGCAACGGGCAGGGCCGCACGGGCGGAATAATCACCCCTGAAAAGTTTGGACGCTTTTGGACTATTGACCGTGCTATACTGATAGCATGGAAAGCAGCGCAGGGGTGAAGCCCTGAAACGAATACCGAGAACCACCAGCCGAAAGGCCGGTGGTTCTTTGCTTTCCACACCATGGCCGGGGAGTGTACCGCGGGGGCTTTCCTCCTTTCACCCTGCGCCGCTGCGGCGTGTGCATACGCGGCGGCCCGGCCTAACCCTCCCGCCCTGGGTGCCTTTGCCGAGGGGCACCCAGGGCACCCGTTAAGGACCCCGCACCCCCCCTGTGTAGGTACTCCCCAGCAGGAAAAGCCGTGCGGGGCAAGGAAAGCCCGACGTTTTACCCTGTGAAAACAGAAAAAAATCCGGCTGTTACGTTACGGTTTTTTGAAATGCCGGAAAAGTTATACCCCCCTACGGGGGTATAAGCCGAAAAAGGAGCGGCGAAAAAAACGAAATCGACCAAAACCGGAAAAGCGAAACCGGCGGGGCACCCTGCTGGAGCAAAAAGGAGGTGGCGCCGGTGGCGGAAAAGAAGCAGACCGGCGGCACCGGAAAGCGGGCAAAGAGCGAAAAGCCGGCGGTGCTGTCCGGCACGGTGCCGGAGTGGTCCAGCACAACGGCGATCTCCCAGCTGCTGGGGAAAACGGTCCGCCGTGTGCAACAGCTGACCCAGGAGGGCGTCCTGGAAACAGAGATCCCGCCCGGCGGCGGTGCCCGCAAATATAGAACCTGCGCCACGGTCCAGCGTTATGTGGCATACGTCGAGGCGAAAGCCCAGGAAACCGGCGAAAACAGCCGGGCGGCGGAGTTGACGCTGAAAAAGCTGGAGGCGGAGGTTGAACTGAAAGAAAGCCAAGGCCAGTTGCACCGCCTGAAAACGGCGATTGCAGAGGGGCGTTACCTGGCGGCAGATCACGCCACCGAGGAACTAACCGAGTTCATGGCCAGCTTTAAGAAATTCGCCATGAATATACCCCCGCGCATGGCGGGAACCATGTCCGGCTATGCGGACGCGGTGGCGATCCGCGCCATGGAAAAGGCCATGCGGAAAGAGTTGGAAAGCCTGCTGGCCGCGTTCTCTGATGGTGCGATCATGGAGGAGCGGGAGGACGCGGCGCCATGAGGAAGTACAAGCAGGAACCCTATACCGTGCCGCCGTGGATCTATAACGCCATTCAAGTGCTGCGCCCTGTGGAACGCCTGACGGTTTCGGAGTGGGCGGCTAAATACCGCGTATTGCCGGACGGAAACGCGATCCCAGGCCCATGGAGCAACAGCGTGACCCCGTACCTGGTGGAGATCATGGACGCCTTTTCCGACGACATGGTGGAGGAAATCGTGTTCGTGAAGCCCACCCAGGTGGGCGGCACGTCTGCCATGGAGAATATGCTGGGAAGCCTGATCGCGCAGGACCCGGCCCCGGCTATGGTGGTTTACCCGTCGGACGACCTGGCGGAGCGCACCACGGAAAGCAAGCTGGAGCCAATGGTGAGAAGCTGCAAGGTTCTGGCCGATAAGTGGCGGAAGAACGACAGCAAGAAACTGGCGCTAAAGTTTTCCGACATGACCGTGTACCTGACGGGCGCGAACAGCCCGGCGGATCTGGCCAGTACGAATATACGTTACCTGTTTCTGGACGAAGTGGACAAGTTTCCGGGCGCGTCCAAGAAAGAGGCCGACCCCGTTTCCCTGGCGCGAGAGCGCACAAAAACCTTTTTCAACCGCAAAATCTTTATGGCCTCCACCCCCACCCTGAAAACGGGCCATATCTGGAAAGCCAAAGAGGCGGCGGAGGCTGAAAAGCATTACTTTGTCCCGTGCCCGCATTGTGGGCAGTACATAGAACTGAAATTCGGGTGCCTGAAATGGCCCAGCAAGGACGACGTACCGGAGAACACCGACCGGGCGGAAATGGCCGTGTATGTGTGCCAAGCCTGCGGGGCTGTGATTACGGATCAGGACAAGGGGAAAATGCTACGGGCTGGCCGCTGGCAGGCTGTGAAGCAGCGGACGAAGAACCCCAAAAGCGTGGCCTTTTGGCTGAACACCCTGTATTCCCCGTTCACCCGTTTTTCCGATATTGCGCGGGAGTTCATGCGGAGCAAAGACGACCCGGAACTGCTGCACAACTTCACCAACAGCTGGCTGGCGGAGCCGTGGGAGGACACGAAGCTGAAAACCAACGCGGAGTTGGTCATGGAGCGGCAGACGGAAACGCCGGAGTGGACGCTGCCGCCATGGACGAAGCTAATTACCGGCGGGATCGACGTACAGGAAAATTGCCTGTACTGGACGATCCGCGCCTGGGGCGACTACATGACCAGCCAGAACGTGGCCCACGGGCAGGCGCTTTCCATGGCAGAGGTGGAAAAGGCCATGAACGTGGAGTTTTCCCTGCCGAACGGCGACACGGCCATGGTCAACCTGGCCCTGATGGACAGCGGCGACCAGACCGACGAAGTTTACGAGTTTTGCGCCATCAATTCAGACTGGGTGCTGCCCTGCAAGGGCACCAGCACCATGTTGTCCCATTACCGCCTTTCTGTGGTCAATAAGGCCGGCAGTAAGGCCAACGGCATGACCCTGGTTCTGGTGGACGGCGGCAAGTATAAAGACCAGATCGCGGCCCGTATGCGGAAGCCGAACGGGACAGGTTCCTGGCAGGTTTACAAGGACTGCGACATGGAATACGCCGAACAGGTAACGGCGGAACACAAGGTAACAGAGCGATCCGGCGGAAAAGAGGTTCAAAAATGGGTGCTGAAATCCTCCCACGCCGATAACCATTACCTGGACTGCGAGGTGTACGCAGCCGCGGCGGCGGACGTTATGGGCGTCCGGTCCCTGTACCTGAAAAGCGTGGAGGGGCAGGCGGCGGCGCCGGAGCCGCGGAAGCCGGCCAAGCAGGAACCGCGACAAACCCAGGAAGAAAACTGGATCAATCAAAATGACACATGGATCTGACAGGAGGCCACCAAATGAGTACAAACACAAAAGCGGCTGAAATGCTGGAGCAGGTAAACAGCGCCATTTCCGCCGTTCTGGCCGGCGGCCAGTCATACAAGATCGGCAGCCGATCCCTGACGCGGGCGGACCTGGCCCAGCTGAAAGCCATTCGTGACGACCTGGAGGCGCAGATCGACAGCGGGACGGACAACTGCCTGCTGGATCGCACCTTTGTGGCGTTCTTTGACGGGAGGTAACCATGGGAGCCTTTGACAAAATCATGGCCGCCATTTCCCCACGCCGCGCCTGTGAGCGCGAGGCGTGGCGGCAGCAGCTGGAGATCCTGCGCGGATATGACGCCGCAGGGTATGGACGCCTAAATGCCGGGTGGCGGGTACACAACGAAAGCGCGGAGGTCACGGACCGTTTTAGCCGTGACGTGGTACGCGCCCGCGCCCGTGACCTGGAGCGCAACAGTGATATTGCCCAGTCTATCCTCCACGCATACAAGCGCAACGTGGTGGGCAAGGGCTACACCCTCCAGGCGAAAACCGGCAACGACGAACTGGACGAAAAGCTGGAAAAGGCATGGCGCCAATGGTGCAAGGCCAGGAACTGCGACGTTACCGGCGAACAGAGTTTCAACCAAATGCTGCGTATGGCGGTAGACCGCAAAAAGGTGGACGGCGGCCTGCTGTTCCTTTACCGCTACACCAAGCAGGGGCTGGTCCCGTTCCAGCTGCAGGCCATTGAGGTGGACGAACTGGACGTGACCGCCAGCAAGCCGAAGCACCAGGGAAACCGCGTCGTGGGCGGAATTGAATACAACCAATGGCGCAGGCCGGTGGGCTACTGGATCAATCAATACGACATTGAGGGCTGGAGCCTGAACGACCCCGTTTACGTCGAGGCCAAGGACGTATATTTTTACAAATCCAAGAAGCGGCCCAGCCAGCTGCGCGAAATGTCCGACATGGCCCCCACGATCACCAGAGTGCGCGACACGAACGAGTTTATAACCGCCGTTTCCGTCAAGGAGCGGATCGCGGCCTGCCTGGCTGTGTTCATCAAGCGGGCAATCCCGGCGGGCGGTTTTGGCCGCGGCGGCACCAGAACGCCGGACGGCGGAATGGACTATGAGGGCAAGAAACTGGCCCCCGGCATGATCCAGAGCCTGGGCGCCGGTGACGAAATCCAGGTGGTGGATCCGAAAGGTTCCGGCAGCGACGCAGCCGGGTTCCTGAAAACCCAGCAGGGGCTAATTGCCGCAGGCCAGGGCTTGAGTTATGAGGCCGTCAGCCGCGACATGAGCGGGGCCACCTATTCCTCCGCACGGCAAAATGCCATTGAGGACGAAAACACATACACCGAGGACGTGGAACTGCTAACAGATTTCATGTCGGAGGTGTACGAAACCTTTGTTATATCCTGTTATCTCTCCGGGCTGGTTGATATGCCCGGCTTTTGGGATAAAAAGGCGGAATACCTTTCCCACACCTGGACGAAAGCCCCCAAGAAGTGGATCGACCCGGCAAAGGAAAGCACCGCCGGAAAAACCGCCCTGCAATCCGGGCAAAAGACGTTTCAGGACGTTTGCGCGGAACAGGGCAAGGACTGGAAAGAGGCTGTCAATGAAATGGCCGAGGTCCTGGAATATGGCCGATCCGTCGGCGTCGAGTTAGGAGGTGTAATTTTTGGAAATGGAACGACAGCAGCACAGCAGAACACCGCAGGCAAATGACCCCAAGAGGGACAGAAACAGCGGGCAGCGAAGCATGGGCCACATTGAGGCCAACAGCCGCGCAGAGGGCCAGGAGGACAGCCGCAGGCGCACAATCAGCTTTTCCAGCGAGGAGCCATACCGCCGTTGGTTTGGTATGGAAATCCTGGATCACGCGGAGAACGCGCTGGATCTCTCCCGCCTGAACGACGTGGGCGTTTTGCTTTTCAACCACGACACCGACAAGGTGGTGGGAAAAGTGATCCGCGCATGGGTGGAGAACCACCGCGGCATGGCCGAAGTGGAGTTCGACACGGACGACGACGCCGAAAAGATTTTCGGCAAAGTCAAATCCGGCACCCTGAAAACCACGTCCGTGCGTTACAGCGTGGACAGCTGGGAGGAGGTGGTGGCTGGTAAGACCTCCGCGGACGGACGTTTTACAGGCCCCTGCCAGATCGCCCGCAAATGGACGCCGCTGGAGGTGTCCATTGTTTCCGTGCCGGCGGACGCCACCGTGGGCGTGGGCAGAGCCGACGACCCGGAGCAGGCGACGGCCAAGGACCTTTCTGTTTATGAAAAGCAGATCCAGATCAACAAAAATCTTTATCATTGAGGAGGCAAAACAACCATGACCATTCAGGAAATGATCGCCAGTCAGCAGGCTATTGTGAGCGGCGCCCGCGCCGCTGGCCGTGACCTGACGGCAGAGGAAAGAGCAGAGTTTGACGGCCTGCAGCGCCAGATCGACGCAGCGGGCAGCCCCGCCCAGGGCGCAGAGGGCCAGGGCGGTGAGGATCCCACCGGCGGCGCCCGCGGCATGGACAACGGCAACGGCCAGCAGGGCACAGACCCCACCGAGGCAGCCCGCCAGGCCGTCGCCACGGAGCGCCAGCGCGTGAGCGACATTACCGCGCTGTGCCGCCAGGCAGGCATGGATCCCGCGGAGTATATCAGCAACGGCGCCACCATGGACACCGTAAGACAGGCGGCGGTGGACTACCTGCTGGCACACGGCGCCCCTGTTTCCAGCCGCATGAACGGCGACGAGGGCGACAACTTCCGCCAGGCAGCTGTGGACGCCATGCTGCTGCGGGCCGGTGTGAATGTCCAGAACCCCGCCAATGGTGCGGAGGAAATGCGCGGCTACTCCCTGCGCGATCTGGCCATTGAGTGCATGGCTCGCGACGGCGTGGGCACCACCACCTCCCTGCTGCGTATGAGCAAGGACGACCTGTGGAACGAGGCTTGCCGCCAGTTCTTCAACCCCACCGCGGCGTTTCCCGCGATCCTGGACAACGCGATCCGCAAGAACATTGTCCAGATGTACCAGGAGATCCCCACCACGTTCCAGCTGTGGACCACCAAGGGCAGCGTGAGCGACTTTAAGCCCACCAAGGATCACAGCTATCTGGCCGGCGGCGCCGGTGAGTTCCTGCGCGTCGGTGAAAACGGCGAACTGAAAGCCGACACCCCCAAGACGGAACTGCTTCCCCAGCGCCAGATCGACACCTTTGGCCGCCAGTTCAGCATGACCCGCCAGGCGTTTATCAACGACGACGTGGGTTTCATCACCGAAATGCCCGGCCTTTACGCCATGAGCGCCAAGCGCACGATCAACAAGCAGGTTTACAAGATCCTGATCGACAACCCCGCCATTTTCGACGGCGTTTCCCTGTTCGACAACGCCCACAACAACCTGATTGCCAGCGGCGCAGCACCGTCCATTGACACCCTGCAGGCCGCCATGCTGAAACTGCTGCACCAGAAAGATCCGTTCGGTGACTCCATCATGGTGGAACCCAAGTATGTGATCGTCCCCGTGGGCTACGGCTTTAAGCTGGCGCAGATCCTGGAAACCGCGCAGATCGACGTGACCGGGATCGGCAGCCACACCGCAAACGCCCTGTACCAGTACCGCAACAAGCTGCAGGTTATTGAGGAGGGCGCCCTGAACGTCCTGGCCGGTGACGGCAACGCGATCCCCTGGTTTGTCGCCGGCGATCAGCGTTACGCCAAGAGCCTGCAGGTTGATTACCTGAACGGCCAGGAAACCCCCACCATTCGCCGCAGCGAGGTTCCGGGCCGCCTGGGCTTTGTGTGGGACATTTGGCTGGACTGGGGCATTACTGCGGTTGACTTCCGCGGTATCGCCAAGAACCCCGGCACGACTATTTAACAGGAGGTAAGAGAACATGACCGCAAAATACTGGCAGAAAGGCGAGGTGCTGGACTACAAGGCCAGCGCCGCAGTTAAAAACGGCGAAGTGGTGAGCCTGGGAACCAGGATCGGCGTGGCTGGTGAAGATATTGCCGCCGGCGAAACCGGCCACCTCCATGTGGTGGGCGTCTTTGAGATGGAAAAGGCCACCGGCGACGTTACCATGGGCGCCGCGCTTTATTACAGCGCAACGGACAAGAAGATTACCACCACGGCCTCCGGGAATGTGCCGGCGGGTTACGCTGCCGCCCCTGCGGCCAGCGCAGACGAAACCGTACTGGTGAAGCTGCTGGGCTAAGAGCCGGGAGGAAAGGAACATGAAGCGACTGACAGCACAACGCCCGATCCTGTACGGCGGGCGTATGTATCAGGCGGGCGACACACTCCCCGCCTATGACAAGCGCATGGTGCAGGCGTGGCTTTCTGCTGAAAGCGCCAAAATGACCGACGACGCGACGGAGGAGGCCACAATGCCCCAGCAGGACGCTGACGGCGGCCAGGACGGCACCGAGAACGCCGACACCACCCAGGACACCCAGGAGGCTGCGGACGCCGCAGAGGGCGCCCAGGAGAGCCAGGAGAACCACAACGGAAACCATAGCGGTGACAACACCGACATGGTGGAGGGCCGCCTGGATCCCGCACAGCTGGAGGAAATGAACAAGGACGACCTGAAAAAGCTGGCCAAGGACATGGGCGTGGATCTCCCGCGCGGCGCTGCCAAGGCGCTGATCGTGGAGCGCCTGGCGGCGGCTATCGTCCAGACCCCTGCGGCGGCCATTGTGCCGCCTGCTGTGGATAACGGCGGGGGTGCCCAGTAATGGGCGCCCCTACGTTCAAGGAACAGATCACGGCGGACATTTCCACCACATTCCTGAACTGTCTGGAGTTCGCGGACAGTCACACGGTCAACGGCAAGAAAATGGCCGCGGTGGTGGACGACAACGAACTGCTGGAGCGGGACAAGGCCAAGATCATGGCCGCACAGACGGAGGGCACATACAAGGCCCGGCGCCTGGTTTATGTGGCAAAGGCTGATTTTGGCCCACGCCCCGCCCAGGGCGTCGTGTTGACGCTGGACGGCAAGGCGTACAAGGTGAAAACCTGCACCGAGGAGGCCGGAGTGCTGGCCATTGAACTGGAGGCGGTGAGATCGTGAGCGATATGCTTATTCGGATTGACACCGAAAAAGCGATTGCCGATATTGAGGCGCGGCTGGGTATGCTGTATGAAAAGGCCCCGGACGTTATGCGGAAATCTCTGAATGACACCGCAAAAAAGACGGGGCGCGAATTGGCAAAGCTGGCACAAGAGCGTTACCAGATCAAAACGATCAAATTCGCCAAGGAGTTCAAATACACCTATGCGTCCAAAAGCCGCCTGGAGGCCGTGCTGACCTCCTCCGGTGAAATGCTGGCGGCGTCCAAGTTCAAAATATCCCCTACAAAACCGAGTACCAGCAAAGAGGGCAGCCCGCCGGTAAAGCTGGCTGTGCTTGCGTCGGAAAGCCCCCAAACGATCACCAACAGCCGCGGCCTGACCGCATTTCTGGCAGAATACCAGTCCGGTCATTTGGCCGTTGTCCAGCGGAAGCCATACGGTTCCCGGACAGAGTACACAGAACGGGGCTGGCGGGAGCGCGAACAGCGCAACCATGTGTTTAAGGAACTGACCGGCAAGCTGGACAAGACCAGGATCCGCGAGTTTTACGGCCCCAGCGTTCCGGTCATGCTGCGGGAAACAGGTATTGCAGAGCAGTTCATTGAAACGACGGAGCCAAAGATCCACCAGTATCTGGCCGACGCTATAACCACCCACATCAACAGAGAACTGTACTTTGCAGAGAAAAAATAACAGCGGCCCATGTCCGGGCCGCTGTGGGAAATTAGTTGGTTCCAACGATCTGCATATCATGGACAGCAATTATTTGAACGTCCGAAATGTTCAGATTGTCCAGCTTCAAAATGTCCGCCTCCATGCCGCTGATAATGTCGGCGGCGTCCTCCGTGTCAACGTCGATCTGCAAAGAAACGATAAAGCCGGAGCCATCGGAAGCGGTGAGAATATCGCAAGAATAGCTTTGCCCGCGGTATTCGTCAGGCACAAGAGCCTCTACCGCGGATTGCACGTCCTCTGCGGTAACAACAACGTCGGAACTGGGCTGTGGTTCCTCCTCTGTAACGTCATTGTCCGACGCGGAAGAGTTGGAGGCGCTGGGCGCTGGCCCGTCGGTGCTTGTGACCCAGCCGCAGGCGGTTAAGGACGTTACAAGGAGCAAGGTACAGAGCAAGACAGCAAACGGTTTCATATTCGGTTATCCCCTTTCTGTGGACGCATTATGCGGCGCTGTGCTGATTATTACCACATTATGCTGATTATTACCACACCCGCAATTATAAGTGACAAACAGAAACAAGTCAAGGAGGCGCAATCGCATGACACAAGAGTTTTTGCAGGACGCCATTGTGGAGGATCTGGAGCAGCTTTTTTCCCACTACACCCTGACCAATTCCCTGGGCGTTAACCGCAAAATACAGGTATTTTCGCAGTTTCTCCCTTTCCGGGAGGGCGACGACGAAGAAACCGACGCGGAAGCGCCGCCGGAACCCTATGTGCTGGTGAAAATGCCAAGCGGAGAACTGCCGGAGCAGGACGCACAGCAAAACGTTGACGTAAAACTGATCGTTTGCGTGTGCGACCCAGCCCTGAACCGGCAGGGCTACCGCGACGCGCTCCACGTTGTAAACGAGATCGTGAGGCATTACGCACGGGACGGGATCGTGGCAAACCGCTATGAAGCGCAGCACCCGATCCGGTGGGCCGTTCAGGAAGAAGCTGAAACACACCCGTATTATTTCGCCGCCGTGGGGCTGACTTTCCACGCGCCGGCGATTTTCAAGGAGGTGCCAGAAACATAATGGCGAAACCCAAAAAGGCCGAACAGGCCACCACCGTGGTTTACTGCGGCCCGTCCATTCCGGGCGTGGCGAAGCAGTACACCGCATACACCAACGGGATCCCCACCGCGCTGGCGGAGGCTATCGTGAAACAGCCGGCCATGGAGGGCCTGGTGGTGCCCCTGGAGCAGTTACCGGAGGCCATGAAGAACCTGCGGAGCGGCACGGGGCATATTTCCCGCCTGTATCGTCTGGTACAGGTCAAACACTAAACAGGAGGTAGAACATCATGGCATACAAACACGGTGTATATAACACCGAGCAGGCCACCAGCCTGACCGTACCCATTCAGGGCAGCGCTGGCCTGCAGGTCATTTTCGGCACGGCGCCCATTCACCTGGCGAAAGACCCCGCGGCGGCGGTCAACACCCCCAAGCTGGTTTACAGCTACAAGGAGGCTGTGGAGGCCGTCGGCTATTCGGACGATTTCGAGAACTTCACCCTTTGCCAGAGCATTAGCGCCTGTTTCCAGGTTTTCAACGTTGCGCCCATTATCCTGGTGAACGTGCTGGATCCCAATAAGGCGGCCCACGTCACGCAGAACCAGGCGGAAAGCTGCGACGTTGTGGACGGCGTGGTGCTGTATGACAAGAAATATGTGCTGCTGAACACCCTGGCCGTGAAGAACGGCAGCGCCACCCTGGTGGCCGGCAGCGACTACGAGGCGGCACATGAGGACAACGGCAGCGTGGCCATTACGCTGCTTTCCACGGCGGCCAAGGAGGCCAGCAGCCTGACCGTGAGCAGCACCAGCCTGAAACCCTCCGGCGTGACCGCTGCCGACATTGTGGGCGGCGTGGACGCCTCCACCGGCAAGGAAACCGGCCTGGAACTGATCCGCCAGATTTACCCCACCCTGGGCATGGTGCCCGGCCTGATCCTGGCACCCGGCTGGAGCCACACCCCCACCGTAGCGGCAGCCCTCCAGGCCAAGACCGAGAACATCAACGGCAATTTTAATTGCAGTTGCCTTTTGGACATTTCCGCGGACAGCGACGGCGCGGTGGTTTACACCAGCGTAAAGGGCGCCAAGGAAGCCCTGGGCGCCAGTTCCGCCCATGCGGCGGCCCTGTGGCCCATGGTGGCCGTGGGCGAGAAGAAATATTATTTCTCCGCCATGTTCGCCGCCCTGACGGCCTACACGGACGCCAACAACGCAGACGTGCCCTACGAAAGCCCGTCCAATAAGGACCTGCGGATCACCGCCACGGTTCTGAAAGACGGCACCACGGTGGCGCTGGATCAGCAGCAGGCCAACGACGTGCTGAACGCCAACGGCGTCATTACCGCGATCAACGCCAACGGGTTCAAATCCTGGGGCAACAACACCGCGGCCTATCCCTCCACCACGGATCCGAAAGATCGCTGGTGGGCCGTGCGCCGTTTCTTTGACTGGGACGGAAATAATTTCATTCAGACTTATTTCCAGAAAGTTGACAAGCCGGGCAATAAGCGCCTGATCCAGTCTATTGTGGACAGCCAGAACATTATCGGCAACGGCTACGTTGCCCGCGACTACTGCGCCGGTTACCGCGTGGAGTTCCGCAGCGACGAAAACCCCGTTACCAACCTGCTGGCCGGCCACCTGACCGTACACACCTACCTGGCCCCGTACATTCCCGCGGAATATATCGAAAATATCCGCGAGTATGACGTGGACGCCCTGGAAAGCGCAATCGGAGGTGAATAAAGATGAACACGATCCCCACTAAGATCAACCGTTACAACGTCTACAACAAGGGAAACCGCCTGCTGGGTGTCGGTGAGGAAATGACGCTGCCGGACTTTGAGCCGTCCAGCGAAACCGTGACCGGCGCCGGGATCCTGGGTGAGATCGACGACCCCACCGTGGGCTATTTCAGCAATCAGGAACTGGAAATCCCGTTCCGTCTGTTGGACAAGGAAACCGCCGACATGATGGACATGACCAAGGCCGTGCAGCTGGAGATCCGCGGCGCCCAGCAGACCACCAACACCGAGGGCGATATTGAGTTCAGACCCATGCGCGTGGTGGTTCGTGGCCGCGGCGGCAAGCTGACCACCGGCAAGGTCAAGGCAGGCAGCCCCATGGACACCGCGATCACGCTGACCATTCTTTACATTCTCATTGAGGTGGACGGCAAGACCGTGGTGGAACTGGACAAGCTGAACGAGGTTTACAAGGTCAACGGCGTGGACGTTCTGGCCAAGATCAAGGAGATGTGCTGACATGAGCGACGAAAAGAGAATGGACACCGCCCTGCTGGCGGAGAACGACGAAAACACCGCGGCGGAGGAAAACGCCCTGGTTATGAAGCTGGACAAGCCTTTCACCTTTGAGGGGCAGACGTACACCGAGGTGGACCTGTCCGGCCTGGAGGACACCACGGCGGCAGACCTGCAGGCCGTGGGCCGTTTCGTGACGAAGAAGAACCCGGCGGCGAACCCCGCAACCGTGGAAATGACGCTGGAATACGCCCAGTTCATGGCGGCCCGCGTCGCCCACCTGCCGCTGGAGTTTTTCGAGCGCCTCCCCGCAAAGGAGGCCATCAAGCTGAAAGGCATTGTCGTGGGTTTTCTTTACGGCGGGGCTGGGGACAACTAACGCCCGCCGTCATAAACAGGGCCTGCGTCGGGTTGTCCATACAACTGCGGACAGGGCTGGATTATCTTCTGGCCCTGTCCGTTTCGGACTTGAACGAACTGGCGGACACGGTGACGCAGTACGCAGAGGAGGTGGCAAAACATGGCCGGCAAAAATAAAACGTATGAGTTAATGCTGAAAATCGGCGGCAAGGTGGACGGTTCCCTGAAAACCGCCTGCAGCACCGCAGACAAGAACCTGGCTGCGCTGGGGAAAACGGCAAAGACCGCAGGAAAGATCGCTGCCGGTGCCATGGTAGCAACCGCCACCGCTGTGGCGACCCTGGGAACCGCTGCGGTGAAATCCGCGGCGGAGTATGAGGCCCAGCTGGCCAACGTTTCCACGCTGCTGACCGGCACGGAGGCAGAGGTGGCCGCACGAACGGCGGAAATCGGGGATCAGGTTCTGGAAATCTCCAACCGCACGGGCGTGGCCACGGCTGACCTGACGGACGGAATGTATCAGGTGGTTTCCGCTTTCGGTGACAGCGCAGACGCCGCGGCCATTCTGGAAACCGCGGCAAAATCCGCGGCGGCGGGAAACGCGACCACGACGGACAGTATCAACCTACTTTCTGCCGTAACCAAGGGTTACGGCGATACCTCCGCGGAGGCGGTGCAGCAGGCGGCGGATCTGGCATTTGCCACCGTAAGACTGGGCCAGACCTCTTTCCCGGAACTGGCCGCAGGCATGGGCAAGGTCATTCCCCTGGCCAGTACCCTGGGGCTGGAGCAAGAACAGCTATGGGGCGCCATGGCCACGCTGACCGGCGTTACAGGTTCCACGGCGGAAGTGGTTACGCAGATGAAAGCCACAATGCAGGCGTTCCTCTCCCCGTCCAAGAATATGCAGGCCGCCCTTAAAAACATGGGCTATGAAAGCGGCCAGGCGCTGCTTGAAAGCAAGGGCCTGCAGGGATCTCTGGACGCCCTAAAGGACGCTGTGGGAGGCAACGAACTGGCGTTTGCTGGCCTGTTCTCCTCTGTGGAGGCACAAACCGCGGTGCTGGCTATGGCAGGCAACCAGGCCGAAAACCTGACCAGCAAGACGGCGGAAATGTACGAAGCCACCGGCGCGGCAAATACCGCCTTTGAGCGGCAGACCAACACCCTGGCATACGACATTCAGATGGTTAAAAACCTGGGCGCCAATTTCTTGACGCAGCTGGGCACCAACATTCTGCCGTATGTGCGGGAGTTCGCGGAGGCGGCCCTGCCGGTGGTTTCGGAGGCGCTGGAGAAGATCGGCAGCTACATGACCGGAACCATCATTCCGGCGGCGGAAACCGCGGTGAAATGGATTTCGGAACACCGCACCCTGATCCTGGCGCTGGCGGCGGGTATTGCCACCGCTGTGGCGGCCTACAAGGCGTATAAAGTGGCGATCACCGCCTACAACGCAGTTATGGCCGTGTATAAAGTGGTCACCGCAGCAAGCGCCACGGGCACCTTTACCCTGGCGGGCGCCATGACGGCGCTAAATCTTCCCGTGCTGGCAGTTGTGGCCGCCATCGGCCTGGCTGTGGCGGCGGGGATCCTGATTTATAAGAACTGGGACAAGATCAAGGCCAAGGCCGTGGAACTGGGCGCGAAGATCTCCGAGGTATGGGGAAACATCAAGACCGGCGTTTCCGAGGCCGTGGCGAACCTGGTTTCTGCGTTCCAGTCTAATTTCCCCCTGCTGTCCGCTTATTTGAGCGGGTGGTGGAAAAGTGTTTCGGCGGCCTGGGAAAACGTCAAGGCCATTTTTGCCAATATCATTGACTTTGTGCAGAACGTATTTGCGGGCAACTGGAGCGCCGCCTGGGACAATATCGTGGCCATTTTCGGAAACGTGTTTGGCATGATCGTGAACCTGGCGAAAGCCCCCATAAACGGGGTTATTTCCGCAATCAACTGGGTGCTGGAGAAGATCAACAGCATTTCCGTGACGATCCCGGACTGGGTTCCGGGCGTCGGCGGGAAAACCCTGGGCTTTAACATTCCGACGATCCCCGCCCTGGCTGCCGGTGGTATTGCCACGGCGCCCACGCTGGCGCAGATCGGTGAGGGCGGAGAGCCGGAGGCGGTGCTGCCGCTGTCCAAGCTGGCGGCCCTCCTGGACGAATGGACGAAGCCGAAGCCGACACCGGGCGGCGGAACGGGCGGCGGCGGTGAAACCGTCGTTTTCTCCCCGGTATTCAATTTCTACGGCGGGACGCCGAGCCGCGAGGAGGCCGAGGAGGCCGGGCGGATCAGTTTCGCGGAGTTCAAGAAACTGTATAGGCAGATGAAAGCCGAGGAGAAGCGCAAGCAATTCAGCCCGGCATAAGAGGAGGACCACACCATGGAAAGCACCTACACCACCAAGCAGGGGGACGTATGGGACAAAATCGCATATGAGGTGTACGGCGACGAAGAATACACCGGCTGGCTGATGGAAAACAATTTCCCGCTGCTGGACACGTTCGTGTTTGACGCCGGGGTGGTCCTCCAGACCCCGGCACCGCCGGAGCAGACCGCGGCCAATGACCTGCCGATCTGGAGGAGCAAGGTATGAATACACGGCGGGCGTATGTAGACCTGATTTACAACGGAACCGCAGCCACGGCGGAAATTTCCGGTTTCGTGACGGATATTTCATACACGGATCCGGCCAGCGGAGAGGCGGACAGCCTGGACATTACGCTGCAAGACCGGGATCGCCGGTGGACGGGGGCGTGGATCCCCGTCGCCGGTGACACCCTGGCCGCGACGATCCGGGCGCTGAACTGCCAGTATTCCGGGGACAACCGGATCCTGCCGTGCGGTTTCTTTATCGTGGACAGTTTCAGCTTTTCCGGCTGGCCGGTTTCCGGGAGCATTTCCGCGATCTCCACGCCGCTGGACAGCAGTTTCACCACCACCCAGCGGACAAAGACCTGGGAAAACGTGACCATAAAAGAGATCGGAACCGAGATCGCAGGCCGCGCCGGGATCGCGCTGGCCTGGGACGTGGAGGGCGACCCGTTCACGATCAAAAGCGTGGAGCAATCGGAACAAACCGACTGTGAATTTTACATGAACCTGTGCAACACCTACGGGCTGGCCATGAAAGTCTACGCCCAAAAGATCGTGGTGTATGACCGGGAGGCATACAAGAAAAAGGGCGCGGCGGCGGTGCTGTCCCCGTCCAGTATGAAATCCTGGTCATGGCAGCAGGATCAGGCCGGCACCTACACCGGCGGAGAGTTCACATACACCAGCCCGGCCACGGAAAAGGAAATCAAGGTGACCGTGGGCAAGGGCAGCCGGATCCTAAAGCAGAGCGGCAAGGCCGACAGCAAGGCCGACGCGGAACGGAAGATCAAGGCGGCGGTGGCCAAGGCAAACCACGGCAAGACAAAACTTTCCGCCACCATTGTGGGAAACGCCTCTCTGGTGGCCTCCCAATGCGTCCAGGTGGTGGGCCTGGGGAAACTGTCCGGCAAGTATTACATTGACACCATTACCCACAACGTCAGCGGATCCGGCGGCTACACCATGGACCTGGAAATGTCGCTGGTGGAGGAATGACGCGAGGAGGAACGCATGGAAAACAATATCCGGCTGGGTAAGATTTCAGCCATTGATTACGCCGCGGGCACGGTCCGCGTGGTGTACCACGAAAAGGACGACGCCGTGACCGCCCCCATTCCCCTGATTTCATCGGAGTATTTCATGCCGGAGGTGGACGACATGGTTATGGTGCTTCACCTATCCAACGGCACGGAGGCGGGCGTGGTCCTGGGACGACCGTGGAGCGAAAAGAACAAGCCCCCGGAGGGTTCCAAAGGGCTTTACCGCAAAGACCTGGCCCGTTCGCCGGGTGAGGCCATGATCCGCTATAAGGACGGCACCATGACCATCAAGGCCGCCAAGCTGGTGATTGACGGAACCGTGACCGTCAGCGGCGACGTGACCGCCGGCGGGGTTTCCCTGGACAACCACACCCACACGGACAGCATGGGCGGCGGAACCTCCGGGCCATCGTAAGGAGGCGATTTACACATGATCGGAACGCTGGGGCGCAAAATCATTTTTGAGGTGAGCGACAACAGGGTTTTGACCTTTGAGAGCATGAGCCGCGAGGTTTCCGGGCGCTGGACCGAACACGAAGTTTTAGGTGTGAAGCCGAAAGCGGAGTTTTTAGGGCCTGGCCTCCAGACCATAAGCCTGACCATTCACCTGTCCGCTGCCCTGGGCGTGAAGCCGCGGCGGATCCTGGACATGGTGGAGCGCATGGTGGAAAGAGGTTCGGCGGAGTACCTGGTGATCGGCGGCAGACTGGTGGGCCGCCGTCCGTTCCGCGTTACAGGATCGAGTGAAGCCTGGGACAAGGTTTACAGCCGCGGAGAATTGGCCAAGGCTACCCTGACCATTTCACTGGAGGAATACGCATGAACGAAAACGACCTTTTCAATTTCCAACTGGAATATACGTTCACGGCGGACTGGCTGGCAGAACTGGATCGGCAGCTGGCCCTCCTGCTGTCCACACGGGAGGGAACCATGCCGTTGGATCGGGCTTTCGGCCTGAACATGGATTTTGTGGATATGCCGCCAGAGGCCGCAAAGAGCCTTTACACGGCGGAGGTCACCGAAAAGGTGTCCAAATTCATACCGGAGGTGCGGGTGCAGGAAGTGACCTGGACCGGCGGCAACACCGGAAAACTTTTTCCCAAGGTGGTGATAACAAGTGCCTGATATTTCCGCAATTCAGAACACCCCGGACGTGTCTTTCATCGACAACAAGACCATTGACGACGTGCGCGGGGATATGGTGGCAGACTTTGAGGCGTTCATGCTCCAAGCGACGGGCAGCAAGGTGTCCCTGGGCCGCGCCTCTGTCCACCGCATGATCCTGTATTCGGCGGCGGCGCAGATTTACCAAGCCATGCAGTACGTTGACCGAGCGGGCAAGCAAAGCCTTTTGAAATACTCCTATTCGGAGTTCCTGGACAATCTGGCGCTGCTGAAAGGCGTTACCAGAGAACCGGCCAAGGCGGCCACGACCACGATCCGCTTTACCGCGTCGGCCACCAGGACGCTGGCCACACCGATCCCGGCGGGCACCAGGGTTTCCTCCAGCGGTTCCATTTATTTCAGCACGATGGAGTACGCGGAGATCCCGGCGGGCAGCCTGACGGTGGACGTGCTGGCGGAGTGTACCGCAACAGGCAACGCGGGCAACGGACTGGCGCCTGGCGAGGTGTCCACCATCGTGGATCCCGTTCCCTACATTACCAGCGCCGTGAACCAGAACACCACGGAGGGCGGCGCAGACGTGGAGAACGACGAAAGCCTGGCGGAGCGGGTTTACCTGGCCCCTGGTGCCTATTCTACGGCAGGCCCGGAGGACGGATACCTGTACCACGCCAAGAAGTACAACGCCGCCATTGGTGACGTGGTGGCTACCAGCGACCACGAAGCGGGCCAGGTGGATATTGTTTTCATCATGGCCGACGGTTCCAAGCCGGGCGCGGCCATGATCTCCGGCCTGCAGGCGTACCTCTCCGGCAAGACGATCCGCCCCATGACGGACAAGCTGACCGTGAAAGCCCCGGAGGAGGTCACATACAGCATTAACCTGACGTATTACATCAACCGCAGCGACAGCGCCAGAGCGGTGGCAATCCAGGCAGCGGTGGCCCAGGCCGTGGAGGAATATAAAACCTGGCAACGCACCATAGGCCGCGACGTGAACCCGTCGCAACTGGCCGCCATGGTCATGGAGGCAGGCGCCAAGCGTGTCACCGTGACCGCGCCGACGTTCGCGGCGGTGGCCGCCACCAAGGTGGCAGCATTGACCGGATCGGCCACCGTGACGTATGGAGGGCTGGAAGATGATTAAACTTTCCGGCAGCCGCTTCACGGACATTATGCCGGAGAACCTGGCAGAGCAGACGGAGATCCAGGCGCTTGCCTACGCCGTGGGCAGGCAGGTGGAGAAGCTGCTGGCCTATGCCGACGGCGCCCGCACCTATGCGGCGATCTATGCTGTGCCGGAAAAGGTGCTGGATCTGCTGGCCGTGGAACTGCGTACCCCGTCCTATGACGAAAACTTTTCCATTAAGGTCAAGCGAACCCTGATCGCGGAAAGCCTGCTGTTTTACGCACAGATGGGCACCCCGGCAGCGGTGAACCGGATTATTGAAACCATTTTCCAGGCCGGTCATATCAGCGAGTGGTGGGAATACGGCGGGAAACCCTATCACTTCAAGGCATACACCACGAACCCGGCTATTACGTCGGACGACGTGGAGGAGTTCAAGCGGGTGCTGGGCACCGTAAAGCGCCTTTCTGCCTGGCTGGACGAAATCGTGTTGGATCTGTCCACACCTCCGGCGGAGGTATTCGTGGGACATTGGATCCACACGGGCGATTTTATCACCCTGCAAAGGGCGACTATGTAACAGGAGGTTATCAGCCATGTTTCAGGCCCCGAAACTGACAGACGCCGGCAAAAACCTGTATTACAGGAATATGGCCGGTGAGGGGATCAAATTCACAACCATTCAGCTGGGTAACGGCACAATCAGCGGCCCGATCTCCGCTATGACGGCCCTTGTCAGCGCCGTGGTGACTATTGACGCCGCGGTGAAGAACAACGCGGAGCAGTACGCCGACGTGTCCGGCCATTTCTCCAACGCAGAACTGGAGGAGGGTTTTTACTGGCGCGAGATCGGCGTGTTTGCGGCGGATCCCGATTACCCCAATGACCGCAGCCACGACATTCTTTACTGCTACCAAAACGCCTATGACACGGCGGACTTTATCCCCGTGGCGTCGGTGGAAACGGTGGAAAAAAACATTACTGTGCCCATTATCGTGGGCGACGCCTCCACGGTGTCCTGCACCCTGTCCAGTTCGCAGGTGCTGGTGTCGGAGGCGGACCTGGAGGCGCACGACAAGGACGCGAACGCCCATAATGCCCTGTTTGAGAAGATCAACAAAGAACTGGAAAAGAAACAGGACACGATCACCGCCAAGGGCATTTTGAAAGGCGGCCAGGACGCAAAGGGAAACCACACCGTGACCAAGGCCACGCCGGGCGTGGACTACCAGCAGCCCACCCAAGTGCTGACGGAAAGCAACGCCATGGCCCTGACGGACACGGTTCCGTTTTTCTCCGGTGCTGACGGGCAAAACCGTAAGGTCACGCTGAAAAAGCTAAAGGAGGCCCTGGGCGTCCAGTCTGCCAGTATCAACGTGACGACCTGCGCCGGCGCGGCGGTGGTTTGCACGGACGGAGAAACCACCCTGAACGGCGTGGGTTCCACCAAGTTCTCCCTGCCGGAGAACACCGGCACCTGGGAGGTAACCGCCACCCTGAACGGCCACACGGCCAGCGCCGTGGTGGAGGTCACCGGCGCCATGCAGTACAACGTGGATCTGGTGATTACCTCCAGCGTGGCAGTTACCCACGCACCCACGAAAACCACCTACAACGTGGGGGAAACATTCGACCCCACCGGCCTGGTGGTCACCGCCACCTATGCCGACGGCACCACGGAGGACGTAACCGACGGCTGCACGTTCAGCCCCACCGTTATGGCAGCCAGCACCACGGCGGTGACGATCAAATACCAGCGGGCGGGCGTGACGGTCACGACCACCCAGGCGGTCACGGTCCTGGAAATGTCCAGCATTTCCGTGAAAACCGCACCCAACAAAACCGCGTATTACATCGGTGAGAGTTTCGACGCCACCGGAATGGTGATTGAGGCCACCATGTCCAACGGCACCAAAAAGACCGTGACGGGCTGGACGTACACCCCCAGCGGCGCCCTTTCCAAGACGGACACGGCGGTGACGATCTCCTACACGGAAAACGGCGTCACAAAGACCTGCACCCAGGCGATCACGATCCGCACCCTGTCCAGCATTTCCGTGACGACGGCACCAACGAAAACCGCCTACAAGTACGGGGAGAAGTTCAGCAGCGCCGGAATGGTGATTACCGCCAAATATTCGGACAACGCCACCCGCGTGGTGACCGGCTGGACCTATTCACCCACCGGCGCCCTGGGAATGTCCAATACCACGATCACGATTACCTACGCAGAGGGCGGCGTGAGTAAGACCTGCACCCAGGCCATTACCGTGAGCAACTACCTTTCCAGTATCGCGGTGACACACGCACCCACGAAAACCTCCTATTTCACCGGCGAAACGTTCAACAGCGCGGGAATGGTGGTCACCGCTACCATGGCGGACGGCAGCAAAAAGACCGTCACCGGCTACACCTGCAGCCCCACCACCATGGCAGCCAACACCACGGCGGTCACTGTCAGCTATTCCGAGGGCGGCGTGACCAAGACGACCACCACCCCGGTGACGGTCACCAGCATTTCCAACACGCTGGCCTCCAACAGCTGGGCAACGATCCGCGCCGTGTCCGACGCCGGAAAAGGGTCCAATTACTGGAGCGTGGGCGACGCCAAGGGGATCACGATCAACGGCAAGGTGGGCGCCACGACGTTCTCCAATCTGGCCATTTCCGTGTTTATCCTGGGTTTCAACCACAACGCCAGCCGTGAGGGCAGCAACCGGATCCATTTCCAGATCGGTAAGATCAACGGCACCCTGGTGGGCCTGGTAGACGGCAATTACGGAAACAGTACCAGCACCACCGGCGCCTTTACCATGAACACGTCATACACGAACAGCGGCGGGTGGAATAACAGCCACATGAGAAAGACCGTGCTGGGCAGCAACAGCACCAGCGCCACCAGCCCCGCGGCCAACACCCTGCTGGCAGCCCTGCCGGCGGATCTCCGGGCGGTTATGAAGCCGGCCACCAAGTACAGCGACAACACCGGCGGCGGAAGTGACACCGCCAGCTATGTCACCAGCACCACGGATCTGCTGCCGCTGCTTTCGGAGTTTGAATACCACGGGGCCAGAACCTACGCCAACAGCGCGGAGAAGAATTACCAGGCCCAGTATGACTATTACAAGGCTGGAAACAGCAGGGTGCATTATAAGCACAACGCCACCGGCACGGCGGCCCGTGCGTGGTGCCGTTCCGTCTATTCGGGCACCGGCAGCGATTTCTGCCTTGTCCACACCGACGGCAGCGCCTACTATACCGACGCCCACCGTTCCTGGGCGCTGGCCCCCTGCTTTTTTGTCTAATCGCCGCAGCATATCCGGCAAAATCCCGCCCACGGAAGTGGGCGGGAAACCCGGACAGAGAAAGAAAACCCGTGAGGTGAAAGAATGTCAGTTCTGAAAGAAAAGCGGACCGTGAGCAAAGCGGAGTATGTGAACACCGCAAACCAGATTTATGTGGAAACGGTGGGCTTTTTGACGCGGCTTTCCGCCCGTTATTCCCGGCTGATTGCAGAGGGCACCGCGCAGCTGGCCGGTGAGGTCATGGACCACACCGAAAAGGCCAACAAAATATACCCGTCGGACGAACAGCGCAAAGCCCAGCGCAAGGCGCATTTGCTGGAGGCGCTGGCCTCCCTCTCTGCGCTGGACGTGCGCCTGACCCATGCCTATCTGGTTATGTACCAGAACCCGCAAGGGTGCTTTACGGCGCCAAGCGGAAAAACGGTCCCACCCAAGGAGGCCATGGACAAGCTGGACCGCATGGCGCAGAGCCTGGGCGAACTGATAGACCGGGAGGACACCCTGCTGCGGAATATCCTGGAGAGCGACAGGAAGCGGAAATAAGTCATTTTTATGGGTGTATCTTTGAAAACGCGCCGGGAGGCAGGGCGGCTTTTCCCTCTGACGGCGGCCAATGCGTGGTGCCGTTCCGTCAATTCGGGCAACAACAACAATTTCTGCCTTGTCAACACCGACGGCAGCGCCAACAATAACAACGCCAACAATTCCTGGGCGCTGGCCCCCTGATTTTGCATAACTGGGTCAAATGCAGTAACGAACGTGAACCGGACCCATGTAAAAGGAAAGATACTTCCCTGGCGAAAGCCTGAAACTGCCCGCTGATGATCCCGCGCGGACGCTGCTTGCATGGCGGGGGTATTGTGCTAACCCCGTTTCATGCGCTGGATCGAAGCAGTTTAGACGCACACCAACACCACAACTGTACGGAGGGCGAATACTTTTCTATGACAAGCGAACAGCGCCGCGAGGCGCGTTACAGACGCCGCCAGACAAGGCGGCAGGCAAAGCGAAAGGCCCGCAGCGACGCCCTGGGGCCGATTGAGGAAGTTTTCAGTTACCGCGCCATGTTTTTCTATGGCCGGAAATGCTGCAACGGCGTGAGGTGGAAAGCCAGCACACAGCGGTTTGAAATGCACCTGTTTTCCGGCACCGCCAAGCGCCGGCGCAAGATCCTGAATGGAACATGGAAGCCAGGCAAAACCGCCCATTTCACCCTGAAAGAACGGGGCAAGGTTCGACCAATAGACGCGCCGCACATTGAGGATCGGCAGGTTTATAAGGTTCTGACCAAAAAGGTGCTGGTGCCGCTGTATGTGCCCAGTATGATCTACGACAACAAAGCCAGCCAGAAAGGCGGCGGCCTGCATTTCCATTACAGACGCCTGGCCAAGCACCTGCGGGACCATTACCGCAAGCATGGCCTGGAGGGTGCCCTGTTCCTGATGGATTTTCACCACTTTTTCCCGGACGCGCCCCACGCGCTGCTGTATGAGCGGCACCGGGGCATGATCCTAAACCCGGACCTGCGGCAGTTGGCCGATCTGGTGGTGGCAGCTGTGCCGGGCGGCGTGGGTATGCCGCTGGGCGTGGAGCCAAGCCAGCAGGAAATGGTGGCGCTGCCGTCCTCCCTGGACAACCGGATCAAAGCCCAGCTTTCGATCCATGGCGCTGCCCATTACATGGACGACTATTACACCATTCTGCCGTCGAAGCAGGCGGCGGAGGTGACCGCGGCGGACGTGATCGGCCACGCGGAGGCCATGGGCCTGCAGGTCAACGCCGGAAAGTCAAAAGTGGTTCCGTTCTCCAGACCGTTCCGGTTCTGCAAAGCAAAGTTTCAGGTGACGGACACCGGCGCCGTGAAGATCCACGGCTGCCGGGACGGCATGAAGCGGGCACGGCGGAAACTGCGGCTTTTCCAGGCGCGTGTGGCCAGCGGTGAAATGACGGTGGAGCAGGTGGCCCAATGGCTGCAAACACCGATTTCCTATTATGAAAACTTCAACGATCACGGCAGGGTGCTGAAACTGCGGCGGCTATTTTATGCGATTTTCAAAACGGAGGTGTAAACCATGTTCAAGATCACAAAAGACGGGGCGACCGTGGCCATGACCGAGGCCCCCAACTACATCAAGCAGGCGGAAAACGGCTGTTTCGTGCTGTGCCCGGAGGCGGAGGCCACGGGGATCGCGCACAACGGCACCGTTTACCACCTCCTGGGACGCCCTGACATGGCAGGGGCAGAAATCACGGTCATGCTGGAAGAAACGGACGCGGGAGTGGAGATCGCCAAGGCGGCAGACGCTACGGGGATCGTGTTCGTCACAATGGCGGAGGCCGGAAGCGTGGACGCCACAACGGCGGCGGAACACGCGGATCTTTTCGCGCCGTGGGCGGTGCCGGTGGCCTATACCGTGGGCCAGATCCGCAGATATACGGACGGGAAGCTATATAAATGCGTTCAGGCCCATACGTCACAAGCGGACTGGACGCCGGACAAAACCGCAAGCCTTTGGACGCCGGTTTCCGATCCGGCGGAGGAATGGCCGGAATGGTCCCAGCCGGTTGGCGCACATGACGCATACAGCAAGGACGCCAAGGTGTCGCACAATGGCAAGCATTGGACCAGCACTGTGGACAGCAACGTGTGGGAGCCTGGCGTGTACGGGTGGACGGAGGTGTAAGCCGTGGGCGCTGCCTACATCGTAAGAAAAAGAGCGCGGTTTGTGAGTATCAACGGCCCCGTAAACCTCCGGTACGGTACGCCTGTGGACGCTGTGGACGGGTTTCTGGTACATAATGGCCGCCCATTGTGCGCGGTCACCAGCGAGAGCGCACACCGCTATTTTGCACGAAATGACGACGGAAACGGGAAAGCCCGCGGCGCCCTGATCGGCGCCATCACGGCCAAGCTGGAGCGGAAAGACGCCGGCCATCAAATGCGCTGGGATCTCCTGTGGAGCGACCCGGAGGCGCAGAAATTACGCCACCCGGATCATGCGGATTATTGGCTGTGGGGACACGCCTTTTTTGAGGCGGACATGGCAGACCTGGAACACGTCGCCGGGCTGATCGGTGCGAGGAGGTGACGCTGCCATGGATTATATGAAGCTGGTGGCGGACCTCTGCCAGATCATTGACCGCCAGAACGAAATCACCAAGGCCATGGCGGTGCAGCTGGGACAGCGCGACGCCCTCCGGTATGAGGAGGAAATGGCGGCGGTTCGGCGGGACTACGATACCGCCATGGGGGAGGTGGATCCGTGCAAAAACTAATTGAAACGCTGTCCACCGTGAGCGTAGGCCAGGCGCTGACTGGCGGCGTCACCGTGGTGGCGCTGGTGTCCGTGTTTATCGAAATTACCCCGGTGAAGATCAACCCCGTTTCCAAGTTTCTGGCCTGGCTGGGGCGGAAGATCAACAGCGAAGTGATCGCCAAGGTGGACAGGCTGGAAACCGAGGTGCAGGCCATGAGGAAAGCGGACGGAGAGCAGGAGGCCATAAACTGCCGTTACCGGATCCTGCGGTTCGGGGACGAAGTAAAACACGGCACCCGGCACAGTCAGGAACATTTTGAGCAGATCCTGGCCGATATTGACGCCTACGAAATCTATTGCAAGGATCACAAGGATTTCAAGAACAACAAAACCAAAGTGACCACGGAGCGGATCCTGGACGTTTACCGCAAGTGCGTGGAAACGGACGATTTTTTGTAATGGGAGGAAGCCGTGAAAATCTTTATTGTGGCCGCGGCGGCGTGGGCTGCCGGTGCCCTCCTGGGTTATTTCGTGGCCAGGCTGGCGTATAAGCACCTGCGGAAGCGTCTGCGGACGCTGCGGCAGGAACGGAAGCCGCCTAAAAAGAAAATGGGCACCATGGACAGGATCCTGGTTCTGGAAGCGGTTTTCCTGGTGGCGTACACGGTGGCCGATCTGGTGGTTTTCTGGCACACCGGATCAGAGCCTGCAACCCTGACCGGCTGCGTGTTCGGCGTGTGCGGCCTGGAAAACGGCGTCATGGGCTGGATCAAGACCAACAAGGACAAGGCGGCGGAGGCCGTCGGAACGAGCGGGAGCGGCACCCAGCCGCCCCCGGAGGAACCGCCCGCGGGCACCGGCGAACCACCGGACGCGGGCCTGTGAGGAGGTATAAACAAACATGACCGGAAACGAACTGCGCCGAAAGGTGGCGGACATTATCAACGCATGGGACGGAGCAACCAGAGGCAGCGCCAAGCACCTGGAGATCCTGAACATCTACAACAACCACAAGCCGCTGGCAAGAGGTTACCGCGTACAGGTGGGTGACGCCCATTGTGCCACCACGGCCTCCGCGGCGTACATCAAGGCAGGGATCGCGGAGTACACCGGGACGGAGTGCGGCGTGGGAAAGTACGTCGAGATCGCCAAGAAAAAAGGGATCTGGACGGAGACCGACGCATACACCCCCAAGGTGGGCGACGCCTGCGTGTACGACTGGCAGGACGGGGCCAACTACGCCACCACCGACAACACCGGCGCACCGGATCACATTGGCATTGTCACCAAGGTGGGCGGCGGCACCTTTGTGGTCACAGAGGGAAACATGAACGGCGGCAAGGTGGGCAAGCGCACCATGAAAGTGAACGGGCGGTATATCCGCGGTTTCATTACCCCGGACTTTGACATGATCGCCCGGAAACTGGGCGGCACGTCCGGCGGGACGGCGGACAAGCCAACGAAACCGACGACCCAGGCGGCGGGTACATACACCGTAAAGAGCGGCGACACCCTTTCCCGTATCGCCGCAAAGTACGGCACCACCGTGGCCAAACTGGTGGAGATCAACGGCATTAAAAACCCGAACCTGATCCGTGTGGGCCAGGTCCTCCGCCTGCCCGGCGGAGCCGTCAAGTACACCGTTGTGGCCGGGGACACCCTTTCCCGTATCGCCGCGAAGTACGGCACCACTGTGGCCAAGCTGGCAGCAGACAACGGGATCAAAAATCCGAACCTGATCCATGTGGGCCAGGTTATCACCATCAACAAATAATTTTGCCGGAGGTGCTGGAATGGTTATTATCAAGGCGCTGGCCTGGGTGCTTTCCCTGGCCGCTGTGGTCACCTGGCTGGTGGCCCTGGTACGCTGGGACGGTTCGATCCCCTGTGATCGGAGCCAATGCGAAAGCTGCCCATTTCCGCGGTGCCACGAAAATGGCCAGGACAGCACCGGGCAGGAATGAGAGGTAAAAATGGAACAGACTATTATCCGCCTGGCCATTGGCCTGGTTCTTCTGGTGGCTGTCAACGTCGTGCTGGGCAGCCTGAACGCCCTTTTTGACGGGACTTTCGACCGTATCAAATGCCGGAACGGTGTCATTAAGGGGATCATTATTGCCGCCTGTTTCGTCGCTTTCTATGTAGCGGGACGCCTGAACCCCGATATTGTGGCAATCGACATTGACGGCGAAACGGTCAACGTGGCAACAGCCGCCAACCTGGCCATGGTGACGGCCTATGTGCTGTATGCGAAAGACGTTTTTTCCAAGCTGTCCAAGCTGGTTTTGAGCAAAACGAGCGGGACGCCGGAGCAGACCGGCGGAACCACGCCGCCCGCATTGGAGGAACCGGCGGACGCGGCGGAGGCCACCGCAGCAGAATAAAAAAGGAACCCCGGCGCCGCCCTGGCGTCGGGGTTCTTCTGCGGGTCACCTGCTGGCAGGCATGGCCCGCATGACTGTTTTTCTGCTGTATTCATCGGTGAGGACTAACACCACACCGCGCCGCCCGTCAGCCAGCGGGACCGTGACCGCCTCCAGCGTAACCGCCGGGGAAACTTTCGCTTGCTTTTCCATTCTCATTTCCTCCCGTTGAATAGTTTACGGAACAGCCGTCGGAGCGGGACAAAAACCGCCACAAACACGGCCAGCAGGATCAAGTATTTCATGGTAAACCCTCCCTATTGACATTTTGATGGATTTCTTTTATATTTGGGGTGCGGAGGTTCGGGCCTCCGCACCCCTGGCCTTTACCAGTTCAGCAGTTTTTGAACCGCCAGAACGATAAGGCCGGAGATTGTGCCTGCCAGAATGTCAGCTGCTAACTGTTTTCTGGCCTGCGCCGTCGGTCTACGCCGACGGCGTTTTTTCTTTGCCATATCAACCACCCCCTTTCTGATTATTATATACTTGCGTAAGGCAAAAAGCAAGATGGAATACTGCACAAATATACTTGCGTGAGTTTGTATATATTATATACTTGCGTAAGTTGAAATAATCTGATACAATACAGAAAAAGGAGGCGATCCCATGGAAAAGAAAACAGGGACGGCGGCGACCAAGGCAAAGAACAAGTATAACGCCGCGAATTATGAGCGTCTTTACCCGTTTGTGAAGAAAGGGAAAAAAGAGAGATACCAGAAAGCGGCGGAAGCTGCTGGGTTCAGCCTTAACGAGTTCATGGAAAAGGCTATGGACAGCCTGGCGGCGGAGATCCTGGGAGAATAAAAAGCATAAGCCCCCGACGCACACAGCGCCGGGGGCGTTTCGGCGTTTGCCCTCCAGAGTGTTCAATATTTTTCGGTGCTGATTATTAACACGGGTTCGTGGAAACCTATGTGTTAATATCAAGAAAACTGCTGAACATTACCACGCGCCTGGAGGGCTGCCCATGAAAGCGTATGATTTCCACGGGAAAAGAAATATATGCGGTGACCGGATCCGGGAGGCCCGCCTGCGGGCGCGGCTGTCACAGTCTGATCTCTGCCGGCGTCTGCAACTGGCTGGTGTCATTGTGGAGCGGGACGTGATAAGCAGGATCGAAAACGGCGGCAGGTTTGTGGCTGACTTTGAGGTGGTGGTGATCGCGGACGTTCTGGAGGTTTCCGTGGACTGACTGCTGGGCAAAGAATAGGACGGCGTGGAGTGCTGTATGCACCGCGCCGTCCATATTTTTTTGAAAGTGAGGGCACGGGCATGAAAGGATATAAGCACCTGACGGAGTTTGACCGGAACAAGATCGCCAGAATGAGAAAAGAGGGCGCCACCATGCGCGAGATCGGCGCGGCCCTGCACGTCAGCGCCGCCACCGTCTGCCGCGAGATCAAACGCGGGACATACACCTACATGAACGCGGATTATATCGAAGTGACCGAGTACATACCGGAGCGGTCACAAGCCCGCTACCGGGCCAACATGGCGGCCAAGGGCGGCCCCCTGAAAATTGGAAGTGATCGCCGGTACGCCGAAACCCTGGAGGCGCTGATTGCTGACGACAATTACAGCCCGGAGGCAGCCCTGCATGAGATTGAGAACCACCCGGAAAAGTACGGCAGCTTTGAAACGCGGATCTGCCGCCAAACCCTTTATGCCTATATTGACAAGGGAGTTTTTCTCCGCCTGACCAATAAGGCGCTGCCGTTCAAGGGTTCCCGGCGGAAGAAGAAAACCAAGCACGTCCAGCGGGCGAAACAGCAGCCAAAGGGTGAGAGCATAGAAAAGCGCCCGCCGGAGATCGACGGGCGCCAGGAGTTCGGCCACTGGGAAATGGATCTGGTGGTTTCCTGCAGGGGCGGGCATAAGTGCCTCCTGGTGCTGACCGAGCGCGTCACCCGCATGGAGGTGATCCGCCTGATCCGCGATAAATCCGCGGCCAGCGTCGTCCGTGCGCTGGACACCATGGAACGGAAATGGGGCGCCCGCTTCCCGCAGGTATTCCAATCTATTACCATGGACAACGGAAGCGAGTTTGCGGACTATATCGGGATCGAACGGTCCGTATATAAACGCTGTGAGAGCAAGCGCACCCGGACATATTACTGTCACCCATACTGCAGTAGTGAGCGAGGAAGCAACGAAAAACAAAACCAGATGATCCGGCGGAAGTTCCCCAAGGGGACAAACTTTGATAAGGTCACCCAAAAAGACGTGGAGGCGGTGGAAAGCTGGCTGAACAGATACCCCCGCCAACTGCTGGGTTGGGCCTCTGCCGGGCAGCTGTTTGAGGGCTATTTGCAGACCGTCTAAAAATATTTTTTCGTTTTGTTACACTTTCCTATTGACATTTGCCACAAAATGCCCTGTATTCCCATGAAATACAGGGCATTTTTTTAACAGCTGTTTATAGCGCCGCCACAATATCATCAATCTCGATTAAGGCACGGACATAAACCTTAATGCTCCGCATCAGGTTGAGGATATCGCCATACTCGTCGGCCTGATGAGCACCGCCCTTTTCAAAGCCAAACAAACGCACACGATCCGGAACCGTTACGCCAAAAGAGACCGCATTGGGTAAACTTCTGGCATAGGTGCCGCCGGCCAAAACAATCGGCGGAATGTCGGGCATTCCCAGCACTTCGCGCGGTACTTCGATCAACTTCTCTACCACCGGATGATCCAACGGGAAACTGAATGCCGGATTGTTGCTTAAATCCAGAATCTCCAGGCCCAACTTCTCAGCAGTTTGAGGCAGCGTATCCATCAGGAATTTTTGATCCGCTGTAACGGGATAACGGATATCCGGTTTTAAAATCAGCTTTCCACCTTCGTTACGCACCCAGGTAAAGACGCAGGTTAATTTGCCGGACATCTCATCTTCGCAGGTAATCCCCAGGTCTTCTCCATAGTAATGGCTGGTCAATTTTTCAAACAACTCAATTGCCGCCAGGGTTTTGCCATGCAGAACCTGCGCTTTCAAGAGAGCCTGTGCCAATACATTATTCGCGTTCACTGCACCCGCAGGACGGGATGCATGCTGGGAGTTACCGGTAGCCAAAAAGCGAACGCCTCTGGCATCTTCCTCTACGGTGATCCGCTCCATATTGCCCAATTTTCCGCGGACTTCTTCTACCGTGCAGCCAGAAACTACCGCATATGCTCTATCCGGAACAGAGTTGGTCGCTTCACCGCCGTGGATCTCTACCAGTTCATCTCCCAAGTCCGGAATGGCAAACTTCGCCCGGATAAAACCGATTTCCGCATGTCCCACCGGAAATTTGGAATCCGGTACCAAAGACCATTTCGGCGCTTTTTCCCTTTTCAAAAATTCCGGCATATCGGCGCTTCCTTTTTCCTCGTTTAATCCGAATACCAGCATAATATCATTTTTCAGTTTAATCCCATGCTCTTTTAAAAAACGCATGGCATAAAGGCCGACCAGCGCCGGCGCTTTGTCGTCAGCAGTGCCGCGGCCAAACAGATATTTTCCATCCTCCGATAAGGTCGGCTCAAAGGGATCATGGGTCCAACCGTTGCCCTCCGGTACAATATCCATATGTGCAATAATCCCAATCGAATCCCCATTGGGATTGTCTCCGTAAATAGCGCTGCCGCAGTAATTATCATAGTTTTTGGTGCGGAAACCATAGGACTCCGCCAATTTGAAGGATGCCATCAGCATTTCATAACAACCCTCGCCAAAGGGTTTATCGCCTACCGGTTCCTCTGATACGCTGCGAATCCGGCAAAGATCGGATACGTCCTTGATGTATTCCTCGCGGTGACTTTCCACCCACCGATCCAGTTCCGCGTTTAATTTTTCTTTTTGCGCCTGTGTCAAATTCATTGCTTTAGCCTCCTTGATCAATTTATTTTAGTATAACAAAATCATTTCATTTCGTACAGGCTTTTGGAGAAAAAGTATATTTTTTCATCCAAATCAAAAACCGCAAAGTATACTTGACATTATATGCAAAGTGTACTATACTGAATTTGCAAAGTTAGCATTTCAAAAAGGAGGCGTTTTTTTTTGAAATCGAAGATTGCGCAGCTTCGAAAACAGCGTCGGATCTCACAAGAAGAGTTGGCCAATGCCGTTGGGGTCACCCGGCAGACAATCACTTCCTTGGAGGCGGAAAAATATACTGCCTCTCTGATCCTAGCTTACAAAATTGCAAAATATTTCGGAATGACGATTGAGGAAGTTTTTGATTTTTCAGAAATGGAGGATAGTAATGGAAAACTTTAAAAAAAGCTAAAAACTCGTATGATCATCGGCTCTGTTTACTGCTGTTTGGTTCCCCTGCTGACAATCGTTCTGCATTTTAGTGTGGGAGAAACACTTTCTTCCGGTTTTACCCTGGGAATGGTAACTGGTATTGCAGCCGTTGTGTTATTTTTCGTTATCCAATATGCACATGCCTTGAGAAGCGAAGAAAAAATACGAAAACTATATATTGCAGAAACGAATGAACGAAATCAGTATATTCAAAACCGATGCGCCTGTTCCAGCATCCTAATAATCTTGGCAGCCATAGCGCTTGCTACTCTTGTGGCATCTTATTTTGATCGAACGGTATTCTATACCTTACTAACGGCAACTTATTGCATCGCCCTGATTATCGGAAGCTGTAAACTCTATTACCGCAAAAAATTATAACTCCTCATGTTTCGTGTATGATAAAAGCCTGCTAAACAGCAGGCTTTTATCATACAGTTTTATTCATTGTTTTCTGCCTTGTTTCGGCCAGAAAGGAAAAATTCAGGCATACCTAGAAACAGGATATAAGGTAAGCCGACACGGCCAAAGTTCTTTTACACCAACTGCCGATTTTTCCACTTCCCGCTGGCAACACGCCAGACAAATAGGATAATACGGAAAATCCAGTCAATAAACATTGCAATCCATACGCCTAACACACCAACCCCCATGTACTTTCCAATCAAAAAACTAAATCCGATTCGGAAAGTCCACATGGAAAACACCGAAACGATCATGGTAAATTTAACATCGCCCGCCGCTCTGAGCCCATTGGGAAGTGTAAACGCTGCTGGCCACAGAATTGCGGCTGCAATACAATGCCAAACCATAATTTCCCGGGTAATGGTAGCGGTTTCGGCTGAAAGCTGATACAACGCCAGCATAGGATTGATACAGAAATACATCAAAATATTTAAGGAAGTCATAAACAGATAAGCAACACCTGTAAGACTCAGCATATAGTGCTGTGCCTGTTTAAAATTCCCTGCACCAACACACTGTCCCACTACTGTAATCATTCCCAATCCAATAGCCTGAGCCGGGACAAAAACCAGGGAACTGCCGCTGTTGGCTACCGCATTGGCAGTAATACTTACAGTACCGAAGGAAGCGATCAGGCTGGCTACCAGAATTTTTCCAATTTGAAACATACCGTTTTCCAATCCGGTGGGAATTCCGATACGGAGAATATTTTTGATCATACCAAAATCAGGCTTCCAGTACAGCCAATTCTCAATACGAATCAGATTTTTCTTGCTGCGCAACAGGTACAACACGAATACTGCCGCCAAAATTCTGGAGATCAGCGAAGCCAAACCGGCACCGGCCACTCCCATATTAAACTGAAAAATTAACAAAGCATTTCCGCCTACATTGACAATATTCATCATTAACGATGCATACATGGAAATTTTAGAATTCCCCATGCTGCGAAACAGCGCGGCACCCGCATTATAAACGGCAATAAACGGATAAGAAAGAGCTGATAAAAACAAATAGGTCACCGCATTGTTCATAACGGCATCTTCGATTGAGCCAAACAGCACACGGAGTAGTCCCCTTTGGGACAGCAAACAGGCAATCATAATTGCCACAGATAAAATTGCCGTGATCAGAACCAATTGCTTGGCAGCTTTCCGTGCGTTTTCCGTCTGTTCTTTGCCAATATATTGGGAGCAGACAATGGCACCGCCGGTAGCCAAAGCCGAAAAAATATTAATCAACAGGATATTGATGGAATCAACCAAAGAAATACCGGATACTGCCGCTTCCCCACAGGTTGCTACCATTAATGTATCTGCAATTCCAATGGTCATGGCCAAAAACTGTTCTACAACCAAAGGCAATATCAATTTAATTAGCTGTTTTCCGGAAAACATCTGCACTCTCCTTTCACTTTTTGCAGGCTTTGGCTGCCTTTTGGGAAAAATGAATCAGGCAGGGGGTGCTATTCTTTCATAATGCGCTAAAACAATGTAAAATGCAAGCAAATTTCCCTGGATGTATGTGGAAAGGATAAAATTTTGTGTAACAGCCCGAAATATCCAATACATCTGAAAAAAAAACATAAAAAAACAACAATCCTCTTTTTTCTGCTTTTGGGACATGCTATACTAAGATTATCAAATTTTGGAAAAGAGGGATCATATGAAATTTGCCGAATTTCCCTACGAGCGCCCAGATCTTCAGACAGCCATGGCACAGCTGGATACACTGTCCCGCTCCATTGCCGGCGCTCCAACAGCTGAAGATGCAAAAAAGGCTTTTTTATCGTTTGAGGAAATCGCGGAGCGGATCGGAAGCCTCTCTGCCATCTGCTATGTCCGCCACACGGTGAATACCCGCGATCTTTTTTATGAAAAGGAAAACGCTTTTTGGGATGAAAATCTCCCGCTGTTCACTGACAAACAGCTGGATATTTACCGTACAATGCTTTCTAGTCCCCACCGCCCGGCGTTGGAGAAAGATCTTGGAAAGCTGCTGTTTACCAAAATGGAAATCGACGTCAAATCAGCTGACCCTTCCATCATTCCTCTGATGCAGGAAGAAAACGGACTGCAAACCGAATATCAGCAGTTATATGCCTCTGCGCAAATCCCCTTTGCAGGAAAAATCCTGACCGTTGCTCAGCTGACCCCTTATAAACAGGACCCGGACCGTGCGGTGCGCAAAGCCGCTTTTGAAGCAGAAGGTCGTTTCTTTGACGAAAACCAGGAAAAATTCGATGAGATCTATGATAAACTGGTAAAAAACCGAACAAAGCAGGCCCGTCTCATGGGATACGACAATTTTATTCCGTTAGGCTATATTCGTATGAAGCGAAACGGCTACGGTATATCTGAAGTCGAAGAGTATCGTAAAAAAATCGTAGAAGAAATAGTCCCGGCGGTGACTCAGCTGAAAAAGGTGCAGCAAAGACGTATCGGAGCTGATTCTATGCAGTATTTTGACGATACTTTTCTTTTTCCGGACGGTAACCCCGTTCCCTTTGGCAACGCTGATGAAATTTTAGCTGCCGGTCAGCAGATGTATCGCGCTCTTTCTCCGGAAACAGCCGAATTTATTGACTTTATGTTTCATTCCGAACTTTTCGACGTGCTGGCCAAAGAAGGCAAAGCGCCCGGCGGATACTGTACGTATATTCCCAGCCAGAAAAGCCCGTTTATTTTCTCTAACTTCAACGGAACTGCCGGAGATGTAGACGTACTGACCCATGAAGCCGGCCACGCTTTCGCCGCCTATCAGGCTGCAAAGCGAGAACTTCTTCCTGAGTATGCTGATAACACACTGGAAGCCTGCGAAGTTCATTCCATGAGCATGGAATTTTTAACATCTGACTACCATCATCTGTTTTTTGCAGACCAAACAGATAAATACCAGCTTTTCCACGCGGAAAGCGCCGTATTTTTCCTGCCTTACGGCTGTATGGTAGACGAGTTTCAGCACATTGTCTATGGTAATCCGGAACTTTCTCCCCAACAGCGCAACGAAGCATGGATGGAACTGGAGAAAAAATACCGCCCTTACTTGACATTTGGCGATCTGCCTTTTTATGGACGTGGAGCCGGATGGCAGCGACAAATGCACATTTATCTAAACCCCTTTTATTATATTGACTACTGTCTGGCCCAGACCGTTGCACTGCAATTCTGGTCGCTGTATTTAAAAGATCCCAAAGACGCTTGGAAACGGTATCTCGCCTTAGTCAATCAAGCCGGAACCGGCACTTTCGTCGACGTAGTCAAAACTGCGGGATTGAAAACACCTTTTGAAGAAAACTGTGTAAAAGAGGTGGCAAACATTTCTAAAAATTGGTGCCTGTCACACCAGTTGAAAAAATAAACGGAACAGTTTCTTTTCGGCAGATGCAAGCGGTCATTCGATTGTTCATTTTGGAGCCGTAAAGGTCAACTATCCTGTGCAAAAGGCCCCGAGCGGAGTCCGCTCGGGGCTTTTTGCTGAAAGACCGCCTTCTTCATCTGATTTATTCCTGCTTTGCAGGCATTTGGCGACCGGTATGATCCATTACCGTTTCTCCTTTCAGCAACAGATCTCCCACTGTGGTAAAACAATATCCTTTTGCCCGCAGGCCGGCAATCACGTCTGGCAAAGCCTCCAAAGTGGTGGCTGCACCGGAATGGAACAGCACAATACTTCCATTCTGAACTTTGGTTAAAATCCTTTCGGTTATTTCTTTCGCCGGTGGTTTCTTCCAGTCTATGGAATCGACATCCCATTGAATAACTTCATATCCCTCCTGCCGCAGCAAGCGTATCACACGGCTGTCATAAGAGCCGGAGGGAACGCGCGCCAGTACTGGATCCGATCCAGTCACCTCCCGAATCAGTGCGTCCGTTTTTTCCATTTGCTGTCGGATTACTTCTTCTCCCGCTCCCACAAAATCTACATGGGAATAAGAATGGTTACCGATTTCATGTCCTGCGTCGACAATCTGCCGAACCGAATCAGGATATCGTTCAATCCATTGCCCTACCAGAAAAAATGTTGCTTTGATGTTTTCCCTCTCCAGTAAATCCAATAGCTGCGGTATATCATTTTCTTCCCAGGCACAGTTAAAGGTCAGTGCAACCAGCGCCTCTTCCCGCTGAACAGAGTAAATGGGGAGTTCCTTTTCGGTAATTGATACCAAAGATACCACCATATTACCGAGTCCCAGCAAAATAATGAAGACATAAACTACCGCTCCCAATAAAAACCAAACTGATTTTTTTCGTCCAACTACCATGAATCGCCGCATAGCGCATCCCTCCGATAACCATTCTATGCAGGAAACCTGCCTGTTTTGTCAGATTGATTGGGGAAGGTAGTGGATAAGATTCGTTAGATGGCCTTTTCATCCTGTGTCAAACAAAAAATGCTTTTGTCCTGTAGATGCCAGCAGAACTTTCGATCAATCATTTCTCTTTTTAACCTTCTTTGATATAGTAAAAACATACGTATCCCATTTCTTTCCAGTCAAGACCACGCGTGAAACGCGTGGCTTGCACCAAGCCCTAGAAGGGCTTAATACAGGCATCGCATCTTAAGATGCTTCGAAAGGTTTGCCAACCGCATTTTACTCACAGGCCGCCGCTAAAGCGGCCTGTGTTTTTATGCCTTGGTATTCTTATTACCTGTAAACGGGTCTATGTATTCTTTTAATGTTATTTGGTCTGCCGCAATATCCTCCTGTAATTGATTCTTGATGTACTCCTCAATTACTTTCTTATTGCGACCTACCGTATCTACATAGTATCCCTGCTTCCATATTTGTACTTGAGATTGGCATGTCTGTCGAATATCATCAGACTACTCTTCCCTTTTAAGCCTACGAGACAAATAAAATCCAGCATCCGAAGATGCTGGATTTTATTTGTTATTCTTATTTACAGCAACAGCATTTTTTTGCCAGCAGTGCGGCAAACTCATCTACATCCGGAATATCTCCAGCGGTTTTGGCATAATGCGCATAGGACACAGTCAAATCCGGCTCAATGACAAATGCAGCCGGCAGTTGGTCTTCGTTTCCCTCATATTCTCCATGCTCCAAGCCAAGTTTTCTGGCCGCCTGAATTTTTTTCAGTGCTTTTTCATCGATGGCATCTTTGATCGAAGTCGCCGGATCAATAGACAGCGCTTTATAGATTTTCTGTTCCGGATCAGCAATCACCCAAAAAGGATACTCGTTTTCGGTAAAATTGCGTGCCAGCAGATCCGGGTCAGACTGAAGCACAAAAACAACCTGCCCGCCAGTAGCGGTAATTTTCTCATACTGCTCTTTGAGTTGGATCATATCGTAACGGCACAGGGAGCATCCGTAGTAACGGGAGAACAGCAGGCCCGTCTTTTTCCCTCCTACAACTGTCTCAAGATCCATCCCTCTTTTATAAGGAGTGTCGAATACAAAGTTCTCCATTTTCTCGCCAACGTTAATTTTCGCCATGATACTTCTCCTCTTTTCGTCAAAATTATTTCAAAGCGCTGATTGCCTTTTGAAATCGTTCCATTGCCGCCATCAGATACCGCGTGGGGCAGGCCAGATTAATCCGCTCAAAGCCACTGCCACCCGGTCCAAAGAGATATCCTTCGTCTAAATATAAATCTGCCCCTAAAGTGAGTTTTTCCAACTCTTCGTCAGAAAGGCCCAGAGCCGTGCAGTCCAACCACAGCAAATAGGTACCCTGCAGTTCGATCACTTTAATCTGCGGCAACTTTTCTTCCACAAACTTTTTCACCTGTTGGTAATTGTATTCGATCATACACAGCATTTCATCTTTCCAAGCACCGCAATCATCGTAGCAAATCCGGCAAGCCTGAATACCCAGCGCATTGGACGCAAAATCCCTCTGATTTTTCTCCAGAAGCTGTTTACGTAGATGGTCATTCGGAATAACAATATTGGATATTTTCAGACCCGCAATGTTAAATGTCTTACTTGGAGCCGTGCAAATAATACAATGCTGGGCAAACTCTTCCGAAATATTAGCAAATACTGTGTGTTTATGCCCAGTCAGAATAAAATCAAAATGAATCTCATCCGATACTACTAATACATTGTTGTCAATGCAAATACGGCCGACCTTTTCCAACTCTTCCCGTGTCCAAACCCGACCGATGGGATTGTGGGGGCTGCACAGAATCAGCATTTTATTTTTAGGATCTTTCGCTTTCTTTTCCAAATCATCAAAATCAATCCGATAGGCATAATCTTCATAAATCAGCGCGTTGTTGACCAATTCCCTGCCATTTTGGGTGATAGCGGCAGAAAACGGATAATAAACCGGCTGCATGATGATGATCCCGTCCCCTGGCTCCGTAAAGGTCTTTACGATGCCAAACAATGCATTGACCACCCCAGGGGCTTGCACCAGCCATTCAGGCTTGATATCCCATTGATGCCGATTTTTCATCCAACGAGCTACCGATTGATAAAATGCATCATTCGGCAGTGTATAACCTAAAATAGAACGGTCGATATAATCTTTTAGGCCCTGTGCCAGTTCCGGCGGGTTTCGAAACTCCATATCGGCCACTGATAATGGAATGACATCCTCCGCCGCATTGGGATTATGCTGCGCCATCACATTCCATTTTCGAGAGCCCATATTTTTACGCGGGATCAATGTTTCAAAATCGTATTTCATCTTTTTTCCCCTTTCGCGCTCATTCCCAGCATATTTTTATCTTTGATTTATTACCAATTTAACACGAAGCAGTCCAAAAGTCAATCTAAGACGTCTTGCTGTTACATATCGCGCTTTTACTTTCGTAAGGTAATTTATGAAATTTCTTGTTTTTCACATCTTCTCCCCTTATAATAGTCATTAGACTGTATTCAGAAAGGGAGAGCTTTCAAATGAGAAATAAATGGTTTAAAATTCCGTTGATTTTACTGGGAAATGCTGTATTCGCTTTTGGCATTGCTGCATTTATCCTTCCCTGTGGGCTGCTGTCTGGCGGCACCACAGGGATTGCTTTGTTTATACAGCATCTCTGCGGACTGCCTGTTGTGATAACTGTGTGGGTAATCAACCTTTCCATGTTGCTGTTGGGCTGGTTTGTTTTGGGGAAAAATTTTGTATTCACCACTATTCTTAGTTCTGTATGTTACCCATTGTTTCTGGATTTCTTTCAGCGACTTCTGAATGGATTCCGCTTGACTGATGATACGCTGCTGTCCGCCTTGTTCGCCGGGCTTTTTGTTGGTGCGGGCGTTGGCCTTGTTCTGCGAATGGGAGCTTCTTCCGGCGGCATGGATATTCCCCCGTTGGTGCTTAATAAGCGTACCGGCATTTCTGTTTCTGTTTTTCTTTATGCGTTTGACACAGTCATTTTGCTGTCACAGGCTTTTTTCTCCGATCTCGAAAAAATTCTTTATAGCATTCTCGTCACACTGCTGACCTCTTTGATTATTAACAAGGTCATGCTCATCGGAAAAAGTCAGGTACAGGTGATGATTATCAGTGAAAAGTATCAGGAAATCAATAACGTTATTCAAACTTCGTTGGACCGAGGATCTACTTTTTTGCAGTCCATTACTGGTCACCTTCAGAAAGAACAATTGATTGTTTTAAGTATCCTCTCTCCACGGGAGCTTCCCAATCTCAACCGTCTGATCTCTCAAATTGACCCGATGGCCTTTATGACTGTTACCCAAGTCAATGAAGTAAAAGGACGCGGTTTTACTTTGAAAAAGCACGGTTAAACCTCGTTTTGCTTCTACGCCGAAAAAGGCTTTGCTATTCAAAGCAAAGCCTTTTTCTTTTTATAGTTCTTTTTTATTGTCAGGGTTAGGGGTTGTAACAATGAAATACCACCGCGGGTAGAGTATTCTCTGACTAAAAAGGGCCGGTCCGTAGTGCCGATTCTGCAAAGTATCTGCCGTTGGTCTGGCGCCTATCATCGGGAAGATTCCGAGCATATCATGGCGCAATGCCAAAAATGCGATTATCATTTCCAATAGTTTTGATTGCCTCATCCTGAAAGAAGCTTTTTTCATTCCTTTTGTAAGCACAAATCGTAATATCGATCAGAATAAAGCCAGTTCTTCTGCTTTCCTATTTGTAAATATGGTAATCGGATAAAATCTCCCGACATCGATAAAAATCCGCAGCATTAAAAGTTGCTGCGGGTTTTCTGTTTGCTCCTATTTCTGTTGTCCGATTTTTCAGAAGGATTTATTTTACTCATGTCGTTTTGTGCAGAACTCGGAAACATCAATCCGAAAAACGGCAACCGCATCTGCCATCTGATTGTCAAAAGTAAAATCTTTTCCCGTTTGATGCTTCATCAATAACGAAAGTGCTTTTTTCTTTTCTTCCCTGTTCTCAACCAACAAAGCATCGCCATTTCCAATGATACTGGCAAAAGCATAACCGTACTGACAGGGATTTTCCGCTTCGATCAATCGGTGAGCACAGTCCATTTCAAACGCCATTGCACTGTTTTCCTGCAATGCGTCAATTTTTCGTCCGGATTTGGCGCTGTGAAAATATAATATCAGGTGTCCATCTTCATATTGATAGCCAAAATTCAATGGAACAAGATATAACCCCTGCTTATCCTGCAAAGCAACACGGCACACCTTACATTGATCCAGAATTGCCAGCTGCTCTTCTATCTGCGTCACTTCCCGGTCCTTTCTTCTCGTTGATATACCCCCTTCCGATTCATATCTTATATAAAAAACCCGGTGCCACCTCTTGCGAAAAGGCAGCAACCGGATCTCTTTTTGTCTGCACAGCAGAATATTCTTTATGTAATAAATCAGGCAGCCAAATTAGTACTGCAGTTTCCACATATATCTTCTGCAAGACAGAGGATGTTTTCTGGCGATGGACAGCTCGTAGGAGTAGCAACCCAAAGCAGAGCCCATCAAAAGCGGGTTAAAGAATTCGGAAACTTTATCGTCGATGGTCTCTAAGCCCAGCTCTTTTGCATCGAGAATGATTACTTTCTCCGCAAATCTATTGAGGAAATCCAACGCTCTCTGATCCAGCGGACGGGTACGGCCTTCGCTCATCAAGATGATAAAAGGAGTTTCGCGGTCGGTAATCTCAAACGGACCGTGGAAATACTCGCCAGAATGGATTGCAGAAGAGTTGACCCACTGCATCTCCATCAGCAGACAAATGGCAAAAGAGTAGGCAACATCGTAGTTTGCGCCGGAACCCATCATGTAAATGAGCTTCTCATCTTTGTATTCTTCCGCAAAAACTTTAGCTCTGGGGGTCAAAAATTCTTTTGCATGTTTTACAATGCCGTCGATGCGGTCAAAGCCGTTCATCATCTCATCGTAGTTCTCATAACCCTCAATCTGGTTGAGGATTTCAACAGCCAGTTTCAGGCCAAAAGCCATACCAGTCATATCTGCGGTAGCTTTGGCTTCATATTTCAGAACATAATCGCCGTTTTTCGCCAGAGGGCTCTGGTCATCAAAGGTAATGACAACAGAAGCAGCGCCGGCTTTCTGTGCAATCTCAGCAGCTTTTACGGTCTCAGGAGTGGTACCGGAATGAGACTGAGTAATGACGATAGAATTAGGGCCAAGAGCCTTCGGCGTCGCATGGCAGAACTCGTTGGCAGTATAATGGTCTACCGTTACTTTCTTTGCTTCGCTCTGCAGAAAGTATTTACCCGGATGCAGGCCAGCGTAAGAACCACCGCAGGCAACGTAATAAACGTTGACAATACCGCCCTTGTCTTCACGGGCCTTGAGAATGTCAGCAATGATGGATTTCGGACAACAAGTCATTAAAATTTCCTCCTTCAAATTGTTTGCTTCACACGGTCTTTGAAATCGTGCTACCGAAGAATCGCTTCGGCCTCTGGATACCCTATAACCTCAAGGGTTATCCTATGACGTTATAATATCACATTCTATTTCATTTGTAAATATGCACGCCGAAAAAAAAGAGACTTTGTACTGTTTTCTATTTTATATTCTTTTATTTTAATATCATTTATTAAAACTATCTGAAAATCTTTCTTTATCCCCATTAACTTATTTGCCTTTCTGTTTGCATAAGTGCCTTTGGAAAAAACATCCTATATGAATAATCGTAAATCGGCTACAACCTGTTTTATCCGTTCTTTGTCAAAATTGTTTTTGGCTATTTTTTTCGAACTTCTAACATTCACCGCTTGCCCCATTGTAGTAAATTGTACCTACGCGTTTCTCTTTTGAATAGTAACTTATTCATCCTTTCTATGAAGAAAGCAATGCAACTGCATTTTCAGCTACAACAAATCACATTTCTATTCCATTTCTCTCCTAAAAAACTAAGAAACAGAGCGCCAAAAGGCGCTCTGTTTCTCAGTTCAGTATGTACCTGAAAAATAGCGAAACTAAAATTAATATTTCAGTTTCCACATATATCTTCTGGTAGGACGCGGATGTTTTCTTACTTCGCACAGATCCATGTAGAACATATCCAGCAGAGCTGCGGTAAAGATCTGGTTGAAGAACTCGGCAACATTGGAATCCAGAGCGTTCAGGCCCATCTCCTCATTGTCCAGAACCATGATCTTCTCGCCAAATCTGTGCAGGAAGTCCAAAGCTCTCTGATCCAGCGCACGAGTGCGACCAGTGCTCATCATCATGATGAAGGGAACATCCTTATCGGTGATCTCAAACGGGCCATGGAAATACTCGCCGGAATGGATTGCAGAAGAATGAATCCACTGCATTTCCTGCAGCAAGCAGATCGCATAAGAATAAGTAACACCGAAGTTCGGGCCAGAACCCATAACATAGATGAGTTTCTCTTCGCCGTATTTTTCTGCCCAAGCTTTTGCAGTAGGTGCAAATTTCTCTTTGGCAGCCGGAACGATCTCGTTGTATTTCTCATAAGAAGCCATGAAAGCATCGTAATGAGCATAACCCTCGATCTGGTTCAAAATTTCAACAGCCAGCCACAGAGCTTTTGCATGACCATTGTCATTCGCTTCTTTGGTAGTACCATAGGTTACGACATGATCGCCATTTTTCGCCAGAGGGCTCTCAGCGTCATAAGTAACAGCGATAGAAGCAGCGCCAGCTTCCTGAGCGATGCCAGCAGCGCGAACTGTTTCAGGAGTCGTACCAGAGAAAGACTGAGTGATAACGATAGAATCTTTGCCCAGTGCTTTCGGGGTCGCATGGCAGAACTCGTTAGAAGAGTAATGGCCAATAATCAGGTCTTTCGCTTCGCTCTGCAGGAAATATTTTGCAGGATACAAGCCAGCGTAAGAACCGCCGCAAGCAACAAAATACACATGGGTAATTTTGTCATGCTTCTTCAAGACATCTTCAATGATGGATTTCGGACAACAAGCCATTGGAATTTCCTCCTTAATTTTGGTAAACTGGCCCTTCTTTCAAAAGAACAGGCCGCTGAAGGTTACCCTTCAGCCATCCGGACAGCCTTCCTCATTGAAAGGTTATCCTATGACGTTATGGTATCACACAACAAGGAATTTGTAAACAAGATTTGCAGAAAAAATCAAGCTTTGGTACGATTGCACAGTTTTTGGTGTTCTAATTGTAAACCTTGATTACAGTTTTTTCGCCGAAAAGCGAGGGATGGGGGTTCATTTCTCCAAATTATATTTCAGCCTTTTTTACTGTTTTTGTATATTTCATAAAATCCAGACAACATCTGGGTAACAAAGTGTAGAGCTTTTAGATTTCCTATGATATAAGATTCGAAAAATGTATTCAAGCGTCTTTAAGAATTTTACATTCGTCTTTCAATATCGCATTCTACTATTTTTATCATAGCAAAAAAAGAAGAACACGTAATGTGTTCTTCTTTCATACCGGCACCGACCTATTTTCCCAGGCAGTCACCCGCCAAGTATCTTCAGCACGAATGAGCTTAACTACTGTGTTCGGAATGGGAACAGGTGGGACCTCATCGTCATAAGCACCGGTTAGTGCTTCGCGGCATTCAACCGCTTCGCCATATATCTG
>CAKXHL010000003.1 GCA_934875375.1 uncultured bacterium | reverse complement strand
GTAGCAAGAGAAAGTAGGCAAAAGAAAACAGCCGCTTTTAGCGGCTGCCTGTAATAGTGATGCGATGGCAAACTCTCAGTACCCCTTTCAGGGGTCAACAAGTACTGACCCCTCCGGGGTTTGAGCAAACCACTAGTTTACCAGTGGTTTTGATTTTATTTTAACACCGAAAACAGGAGGCTTTTGCCTCATCACCATGCCATGCACAGACCGGCTGACCGTAATCTGACCGACTTTCAGGTTTAGTTTCACCTCATCTGGGTATCCTTGTTCTATCAGCGGTTGAATCACATAGGCACACCTAAGTGTTGGATGTCCTGCAAAAGGAATTTCTCCTGCGTTGGGCGTCCAAATCCGAACAGGATATCCACCGTCGGCCTGTTTGCCGGATAAAATAAACGCCGTTTCAGAAAAATTGACTTCTCTGGTAATCTGCTGTTGTTCCCAATCGATTATCGTTTGGTCGGCAAGCAGAATCAGAAGCTGATTCCCCTGATATTTTTCTTCGGCAAAGCAATCGACAATGTGAAATTTTATGAGCCTCTTCCGTATCGTTGTTTGGAGCCGGAATGATCCTTTTTGGTAGGGGAGAATATCCGGCCTGTTTTTTATTCGTTCAGTTCAGAGGTGCAATGCGGGCAACGGGTCGCTTCCAGCGGGATTTCGCTGCAGCAAAACGGACATTTTTTGACAGTGGGCGCTGCTTGCGGTTCCGGCTTTTTTCTGATGGTCATAACCCGATTCAATAGCTTGACCAGCAGAAAAATCACCAGCGCCATAATTAAAAAATTGATTACTGCTGTCAAAAAAGCGCCATAACGAATTTCCGCGCCGCCGACGGCGACCGACCAGTCGCTCATATCGGCACTGGCAAACAGGCCGATGACCGGAGAAATGATATCGTTGACCAATGATGTGGTGATGGCCTGAAACGCCGCGCCGATGATAACGCCGACGGCCAGATTCATCACATTGCCTTTGGCAATAAATTGACGGAACTCCGTCCAAAATCCGCTCTTTTTCATGGTATACCCGCTCCTTTTACTTATGATACAGCTTTTTGGTCTGATAAGCAGGTTCACAGGTCAGGTGTACGCCCAATTTTTTAAAGGTGCTGTCATCGACCTGAGAGAGAATCACCGAAGAATGAGCCTCGCATCCCCGCAACAAAGGAAGCTGATTCATCGCCAGTTCCGCGGTGGGGTTAGTCGCTGCGCTGATGGAAAGGGCAATGAGGATTTCATCGGTATGCAGCCGCGGGTTGTGGCCGCCCAGATCTTTGGTTTTCAGCTGTTGAATCGGTTCAATGACGATAGGGGAAATCAGGTGGATGTCATGATGGATACCGCCCAGCACCTTTAGTGCATTGAGCAGCAAAGCGGCCGAACATCCTAACAGGTTGGAGGTTTTGCCGGTGACGATCTGCCCGTCCGGCAGCTGGATGGCCGCAGCCGGCATCCCGGTGGATTCCGCCCGGTCGATTGCCGCTTTGACCACCGGTCGGTCCGCCGTGGAAACACCGGCCTGATTCATCAGAAGCTCCAGCTTATAAACCACATCCTCCTCCAAAAGTCCCTGACGCCGTTCGCACAGGCTTTGGTAGTAGCGGCGGATGATCTCCTGACGGGATGCTTCCCGGCAGACTTCATCATTGACGATGGCGTTGCCTGCCATATTAACCCCCATATCCGTGGGGGATTTATAGGGGCATTCCCCCATAATTTTTTCGAACATCGCCCGTAGTACCGGAAAAATCTCCACGTCCCGGTTGTAGTTGACCGTAGTGATCCCGTAGGCGTCCAGATGGAACGGATCGATCATATTGACATCGTTTAGATCAGCAGTAGCCGCTTCATAAGCCAGATTGACCGGATGGTTCAGCGGAATATTCCAGATGGGAAAAGTCTCGAACTTGGCGTAACCGGCTTTTACCCCTCTTTTGTATTCATGATACAGTTGGGAAAGGCAGGTGGCCATTTTACCGGAACCGGGGCCCGGTGCCGTTACCACCACAAGAGGGCGGGAGGTTTCGATAAATTCGTTGCGGCCATAGCCCTGCTCACTGACAATCAGCGGAATGTTGGAAGGATAGCCTTCAATGGTATAGTGGCGGAATACCCGAACGCCCAGCCGCTCCAGCCGATGGATGAATGCATCGGCTGCGGCTTGTCCCGCATAGCGCGCTAGTACTACGCTGCCCACATACAGGCCAATTCCCCGAAATGCGTCAATCAAGCGCAACACATCCAAATCATAGGTAATGCCAAGATCGCCGCGGATTTTGTTCTTTTCAATGTCTGAAGCGTTGATGACAATGACAATTTCCGCCTGCTCTTTCAGCTGCAAAAGCAGTTTTACCTTGCTGTCCGGCTCAAAACCGGGCAATACCCGCGAGGCATGAAAATCGTCAAACAGTTTGCCACCAAACTCCAGATACAATTTTCCGCCGAATTGAGCGATGCGTTTTTTAATATGTTCTGATTGCAGATGCACATATTTCTGATTGTCAAACCCGATCTCTTTCATAAGCACATACCTTTCCTCCTGTGAACGCCCACGTACGAAAAACGGCCAAGAAACGAATCTTAGCCACCGATGCCGCAAAGGCAGACAACAACAATAATTATTCTTATTATAGTGAAAAAACCTTGTTTTTACAAGAGTTGCAGCGGGAAAAGCTTTACTTTTTTAACCGGGAACAGTAGAATAAACGTAAGATGAAAAATCGAAGGGAGTGGCATTTTTGGATCGGTTGGCAAACATTTTGGATGGGTATATTGAGAAAAAGCGGCAGAAGCTCACGGCGTTGAGCGAGGAGATCTGGCGCTATGCTGAGGTAGGATTTCAGGAATTTCGGTCTGCTCAGGCGCTGGAACGCTGTCTGGAAGACGAGGGGTTTACCCTTGAAAAAGGCGTCGCCGGAATACCGACGGCTTTTGTGGCCAGATACGGCAGTGGAAAACCGGTCATTGGATTTTTGGGCGAGTATGATGCGTTGTTTGATTTGAGCCAACAGCCCGGCAACCCCCAGAGAGCTTTGTTCGAAAACGGTACGGCCGGCCACGGCTGCGGGCATAATGAGCTGGGTGTTGGTGCGTTGGCATCGGCGCTGGCAGTGAAAGAGTATATGCAGGAGCAGGGTCTGGCTGGAACGGTGGTTTATTACGGCTGCCCGGCGGAAGAAGATGGCAGCGGTAAAATGCATATGGCAAAAGAAGGCGTATTTGATGAATTGGATGGGGCTTTCACTTGGCATCCTTCCAGCAAAAACGCTGTGGATGGCTGCAGCAGCCTGGCGTGTATCGGCGTGCTGTACCGGTTTCACGGTCGGGCCACACATGCGGCGGGGCAGCCGCATTTGGGCCGCAGCGCGCTGGATGCCTGCGAACTGATGAACGTAGGAGCTAATTATCTGCGGGAGCACATGATTCCGGAAGCGCGCATTCACTATGCTTATCGGGATGCAGGCGGTGGTGCGCCTAATGTGGTGCAGGATCATGCGGCGCTGTATTATTTTATCCGCGCGCCGAAAGTGTCGCAGGCAGTGGAACTGCGGGAGAGGGTGGACAACTGCGCAAAGGGAGCGGCGTTGATGACTGGGACTACGCTGGAAATTACCACGACTGACGGTTTGTGTGACTTTATTCCTAACCAGACCCTCAGCGCTCTGCTGCAACAGGGATTGGAAGCAGTAGGAGCGCCCCGTTTTACCGACGCAGACAGGGCGCTGGCAGCTCAGTTTCAGCAGGAATATCCGCAAGCGGAGCTAAAAGCGAAAAACGAGTTGTATGAAAAAGACTATGGCCCTGAAATTGCAGCCCAGTTGGCAGGGAAATCGCTGATGGATATTGTTCTGCCTCTTCAGTTTGACCCGGTAGCGAGTTCTGGTTCCACTGATGTAGGAGACGTTAGCTATGTCTGCCCTACGGCGCAGCTGAATATGGCTACCTATGCCATCGGTACGCCCGGCCATTCCTGGCAGCTGACAGCCCAAAGCGGCTGCAGCATTGGGCATGAGGGGATGCTGGCAGCGGCCAAGGTTATGGCCTATGCTGCGGTTTGCGCTATGAAGGACCCGGCACTGCTGCAAAAGGCGAAGGAAGAATACGTCAAGGCTACCGGCGGTAAATATATCTGCCCGGTGCCGGCAGATACCAAGCCGATGTTGGACGGTGTAAAATAAGGAAAAGCTCAGCGGCATACGCTGGGGCTTTTTCGAAATAAAAAGCAGGTCAAGAGAGAAAAAGGAGAAGAAAATGGATTATTTCGCAGAAAAAATCACGCAATTTGTGCGAAAAAATGAGGAAAAATACTGTCAACTCAGCCAGGAAATCTGGCGTTATGCGGAGCTTGCCTTTCATGAGGAGAAGTCTTCTCAGGCGCTGATTCAGATGCTGACACAGGAAGGGTTTACGATTACCACCGGTCTGGCGGGAATCCCAACGGCATTTGTGGCAAAATACGGCAGCGGAAAGCCGATGGTGGGCATTCTGGGGGAGTATGATGCGCTGCCTTCTTTAAGCCAAAAGGCGGGCTGCCCTCATCGGGAAGAGTTGGTGCCTGGCGGTGCCGGACACGGCTGTGGGCATAACCTGTTGGGTGTTGGTGCGGCGGCGGCAGCGGTAGCTGTCAAGGATTACATAAAAGAAAGCGGATTGCCTGGTACAATCGCGTTTTATGGTTGTCCGGCAGAGGAGAACGGCAGTGCTAAGGTGTATCTGTCTCGGGAAGGAGTATTTGACCTGCTGGATGGAGTATTTACTTGGCATCCGGGCAGCAATAACTCCATTATGGGGGAACATTCTCTGGCAGCGGTGAGCGTGGTCTATCGGTTCCATGGGCGGGCTACCCATGCGGCGGGTCAGCCGCATCTGGGGCGCAGCGCTTTGGACGCTTGCGAATTGATGAACGTAGGGGTAAACTATCTGCGGGAACATATGATTCAGGAAGCGAGGATTCATTATGCTTACCGGGATGCAGGCGGCGGCGCGCCTAATGTAGTGCAAGATCACGCAGCGCTTTACTACTTTATTCGTTCACCCAAAATCAGTCAGGCGCTGGAACTGCGTGAACGGGTGAATAATTGTGCCAAAGGCGCGGCATTGATGACCGGAACAACAGTGGATATCCTGCCGATAGATGGTATGTGCGATTATTTGCCCAATCATGTGCTCAGCCAGGTGTTGCAGCAGAGCTTTGAAGCCACTGGCGCACCGGAATTTGATGAAAAGGACCGACAGATCGCCCGTTCCTTCCAGCAAAATTATCCGGCAGATGAGGTAAAGGCCAAGGTCAAAGCCTATGGCGCAAAATTCGGTGAAGAATATGTGCCGATGTTTACCGGGCAGCCTTTGCAGGATGTGGTGTTCCCGCTGCGTTTTCCCTCCACGCCGTTATTTGGTTCTACTGATGTGGGTGACGTCAGCTATGTGGCGCCTACTGCTTGGCTCAATGCCGCCTGTTATGCCATTGGTACGTCGGGTCATTCCTGGCAGCTGGCCGCTCAGGGGGGCACCAGCGTTGGGGAAAAAGGAATGCTGGCCGCTGCAAAGGCGATGGCTCATGCGGCCGTAACAGTGCTGAAAGATCCCGACTTGCTGGAAAAAGCGCGAGAGGAGCACCAAAAAACGACCGGCGGCGTTTATGTGTGTGCGGTGCCAGATGACGTAAAGCCCCATATTGAAGGAATCCTTTGATTTTAGCGTTCCACATTCCCATCAATAAGCGGGATTGTGTAAAATGGAAAAGGTTTTTCTCTGGGAGGAAAAGCAATGCAGTGCATAACCCATTATCATTCGCCCCTTGGCAAAATTACTCTTGCAGCAGATAAAACCGGCTTGACAGGCCTTTGGTTTGAAGGGCAGAAGTATTTCGCGCTCCATCTGGAGCCAGAACATGAGGAAAAAGAGCTGCCGGTCTTTGCCGATGCAAAACGATGGCTGGATATTTATTTTTCCGGCAGAGAACCGGATTTTTCATTGCCGCTGCATTTCACAGGAAGTGATTTTCAAAATGAGGTATGGGGAATTCTTTCTGCTATTCCTTATGGTCAGACCACAACCTATGGTGAAATTGCAAAACAGCTGGCTCAAAGGAGAGAGGTTCCCAGAATGTCAGCACAGGCAGTGGGAGGGGCCGTAGGAAAGAATGAAATTTCTATTATTGTGCCTTGCCATCGTGTAGTGGGGACAAATGGCAGCTTGACGGGATATGCTGGTGGGATTCGCAGAAAGATAGCGTTGCTGAAGTTGGAAGGCGCATGGAAGGAAAACTATTATGTGCCGAAAAAAAGCACTGCTCTGCGGTGGGGAGTATTGTCCACATTGCGGCTGTGAAATAAAATAACCTGTCACTGATCTAATAAAAATATCCTGCCTTTCCAATAGGCAGGATATTTTTGTTGTCCTATTTTTAAACTGGGCATTTATGTGTAATAAGTATCTTCTTTTTTTAGAGAGAATGGCAATCAGATCGAAAATCCAGCCTGTACCAAACAACCCGAAAGTAAACAGGTAGAGAACTCCCAATGCGGTTTTCCCTTCATAGAATTTATGCGCGCCGGCCCATCCTCCTAGCAGACACAGAAAGTATGCATTTCTTTATCGCAGGGCAGCGGTTCGTATTCACGCTTTTTTTGCTGTTTTAGTATTTTTTCATAGGTCCCCTCGATAGATTATGGTATCTTTTTTCAAAAAATCATGATTATAGTATATACAAGCACGGGAATAATGTCATAGTATATGTAAAATGAAATAAAAAGATGATAGACTATATTAGGGTGATCAAATGGATTTCCTACAAACAATCGGGAAGCGGGTTCGCGCCCGTCGGCTTGTTCTGGGTATGAGCCAGGAGGCGTTGGCGGAGCGGGCGGGCCTGCATTATACTTATATTGGTCAGATTGAACGGGGAGAAAAGAACGCCAGTATTGAGACAATGCTGAAACTTTGTTTTGCGTTGGACACTACGTTGGAAAAACTTTTTGAGAAAATTGGAACCGGTAAAGAGGAAGAGACGCTGCCAATAAAAAGCTATGAACTGTTTCGCCAACAGCCGCCGGAGAAACAAAAAATTTTATGGGAGCTTTTGTGTGCCGCAGTCCGATTGTATCAGTAAAAGGAATTTTGTCATCAAAAATAAAAAGGCTTGGCTGAGTAAAAAAGAGACAGTAGCGCATTTTTGCGGTACTGTCTCTTTTGTTTTTTGAAACAAAGGCGGATTAACGATAAATCAGTGTAACTTAACCTTTTGACTGAGTGTAGTCCTGCGAAACGCTTTGTTTTCTGGCACAGGCTTTCCGGCAGGTGGCGCAGTCGGTTCCACAGCCGTAATCGTTGGGATGGCGCCTTGTATAAACAAACGCGCCTACCGCAGCTAAAACGACAACAGCCACAATGATATAATCAGCCAAAGACATCTGCAAATCCCCCTAATGAATGAAAATGCTGCCGATTTGAAACAGCAGGAAAGCCATGATCCAAGCGACACCGGTTTGAAAGACCGCCACAGTCAAGGCATGCCATCCACTGCCCATTTCCCGCTTGACTGCGCTGATTGCTGCAACGCAGGGAGTATACAGCAGGGTGAATACCAGAAATGCTGCTGCTGCCAATGGTGTGAATAGGCCGGAAAGCGCCTGGGGCAGGGTAGCGATACTGGTGCCGGTGAGCACAGCAAGAGTGCTGACCACTGCTTCTTTGGCTGTGAATCCGGTAATCAGCGCGGTGGAAATCCGCCAGTCGCTGAAGCCCAAGGGCATGAATACCGGCGCGATCAAACGGCCGATATCGGCTAGCATACTCTGGGCGCTGGAATCCACCACATTGAACCGGGTATCAAAGGTCTGCAAAAACCAGATGACCAAAGTTGCCAGAAAAATAACGGTAAAGGCTCGTACAACAAAGTCCTTTGCCTTGTCATAAATCAGCCGCAGAACGCTTTTGGAACTGGGGAGGCGATAGTTGGGCAGCTCCATGACAAAGGGAACCGGCTGGCCTTTAAAAAGGGTGTGCTTGAAAATCAACCCGCATAAAATTGCAGTGAGTATACCGAACACATACAATGCGATCATAACCAGTGCAGCATAGTCTGGAAAGAAGGCGGTGGAAAATACTGCATAGATCGGAAGTTTGGCACTGCAGGACATAAAGGGTGTCAGCAGGATAGTCATTTTTCGATCTCGCTCGCTGGATAGGGTGCGGGTAGCCATGATTGCCGGAACGCTGCATCCAAACCCAATCAGCATAGGGACAAAGCTGCGGCCCGACAGCCCGATTTTTCGCAGCAGTTTGTCCATCACAAAAGCAACTCGGGCCATATAGCCGCTGTCCTCCAAAATGGACAGAAAGAAGAATAGCACGACGATGATCGGTAAAAAGGATAGAACGCTGCCCACGCCGGCGAAAACGCCGTCAATAATCAAACTATGTACCACTGGATTAATACCGTAAGCAGTCAGGGCGCGATCCATTAAATTGGTTATCGCGTCGATTCCCGAAGAAAGCCAATCGCTGAGAACCGGGCCGATCACGCCAAAGGTCAGCCAGAAAATCAGCATCATGATACCCAAGAAAATCGGAATGGCCAAGTATTTATGGGTCAGTACGCTGTCGATTTTTACGCTACGCAGGCTTTCCTTGCTTTGGTGGCCTTTTACAACCGATTCGGCGCACACTTCTTCAATAAAGGTGTAGCGCATATCCGCAAGGGCAGCCTCCCGATCTGTGCCTAATTCCTGCTCCATCTCGGTGACACTGTGCTCGATCATATCCAGCTCGTTTTCCGAGAGTTGCAGCGCCTGCCGGATGATTTCATCCCCTTCCACCAACTTGGTGGCGGCAAAACGGGAAGGAATGTTCATCCGCTGCGCGTGGTCCTCTATCAGGTGGGCCACTGCATGGATGGAACGGTGTACTGGCCCGGAGCAAAAGTCCATTCGCTTTGGCTTCTGACGGCTGACGGCCGCCTCTAAGGCTGTGTCGATCAGCTCGGCAACCCCTTCGTTTTTACTGGCGGAAATGGGAACCACCGGCACGCCCAGCGCCTCCTGCATTTTGCGGATTTTAATGGTACCGCCGTTGGCCCGTACTTCGTCCATCATATTTAGCGCGATGACCATGGGAATATTCAGTTCCATCAGTTGCAGGCTGAGATAAAGGTTCCGTTCAATATTGGTAGCGTCGACGATATTGATGATGCCATCCGGATGGGAATGGATCAAAAAATCCCGTGTTACGATTTCCTCGCTGGTATAAGGGGAAAGAGAATAAATACCGGGAAGGTCTACCACGGTCGCATCTTTGTGCCCACGGATCTGCCCGTCTTTGCGCTCTACCGTAACGCCCGGAAAATTGCCCACATGCTGATTGGAGCCGGTGAGCTGATTGAAGAGGGTAGTCTTGCCGCAGTTTTGATTGCCTGCCAGTGCAAAAGTCATACCGGTTCCTCCTCAATCTCGATTTTTTGCGCGTCATCCAGCCGAAGGGTCAGCTCGTAACTCCTTACATGCAACTCAATGGGATCCCCCATAGGCGCGACTTTCCGGACCATCACCTTGGTATGGGGAGTCAGCCCCATGTCCAGCAGGCGCCGGCGCAAAGCGCCTTGCCCGCCTACAGTGAGAATACGCGCTTCCTTCCCGATCGGAAGCTGATCTAATGTCATTTTAAAACCCCCCACTTGCTTCAAACTGCAAGTTGTTTATTGCAAACTTATTCTAGTATAACATAGCATAACGAATATCCGGTGTCAAGATAGCAAGAACAGCGATTGGGAAATAAAGGATCTTCCTTTATCCAGTTCAGATAGGCAAGGTGAACGATGAAAAAGGTATTGACAACAGGAGTAAAATGATATATAGTTAGTTACACGAGTAATTAACTATATAACGGGAAGGGTGTGAATCGTGCAATTCAACTTTGAAAGCGATACCCCTATTTACATGCAGGTCGCAGAACAGATCAAAGATGCGATTTTATCCGGTGCATTTTTGGAAGAAACACAAGTTCCTTCCACCACCGAGATATCCGTAACTTACAAAATCAATCCGGCGACAGCGTTAAAGGGAATGACCCTTTTAACCGACGCAGGGATCCTTTACAAAAAAAGAGGCGTAGGAATGTTTGTGAAAAAGGGTGCGGCGGGAACTATTTTAAAACAGAGAAAAAATGCTTTTTACAACAGTTACATTGTCCGTTTGCTGGAGGAAGCGAAAAAACTTTCCATTTCCCAGCAGGAAATTATCCGGATGATTGAGGAGGGACCAGCAGATGAAAAAAGGGATTGAGGTAAAAGAGCTGACAATACGGTTTGGCAATATCACAGCACTGGACCGGGTTGATCTGATACTGGAGGAAAATCGTATCTACGGCCTTCTGGGGCGCAACGGAGCGGGAAAGTCTACCCTGCTGAACGTGATTGGTAACCGGTTGTATCCCAGCGAGGGAGCGGTGGTTATTGATGGTGAGATAGGGATGGACAACGACCGGGCGCAGGGAAAAGTATACTATATGGGAGAAAAAAATATTTATCCGGAGGGAACCACTGTAAAGCAGCTGTTTCGATGGAGTAAAAATTTTTATCCGGATTTTGATATGGAATATGCCTTTCAACTGGCCGGACAGTTTGGACTGAATCCCAAAAAGAAGTTGAAGGGGCTGTCCACCGGCTATCTGACGATTGCAAAGTTGATTGCAGCGCTGGCCGCTAACGCGCCGTATACCTTTTTTGACGAACCGGTACTTGGTTTAGACGCCAACCATCGGGAAATGTTTTATCGGGAGCTGATTCACCGTTACAGCGAGCAGCCCCGCACCATTGTGATTTCCACCCATCTAATTGAGGAAATTGCAGATATCATTGAACAGGTGGTTATCATCAAAGAAGGAAAAATCCTGCTGGATCGTCCTGCCGAGCAGGTAAAGCAGATGGGATACCAGGTATCGGGAAAAGCGTCGGAAGTAGATGCTTACTGTGCCGGCAAAAAGGTTTTGGGTGAAGAACTGCTGGGCGGGTTCAAGAGCGCTTGTTTGTTGGGGCAACCGGAAAATGTTCCGGTATCGTTGGAAATGACGGCGTTAGATTTACAGAAGCTGTTTGTGCAGTTGACCAACGCATAAGGGAGGGCAAAGAAAATGAAAATTGGAAAAATGTTTCGTTGGTACTGGCAAAACACTTATTGGGGATTGGTAGGATTTTACGGCGCCATGCTGTTTTTGATGCTGCTGGGCTTTGTCATCATGGCTTTCAGTTCAACCGAAGAAGTGTCGGTCAATGGATTTGCCTTTTCCGCGGAGATTATGCTGCTGGTGATGGGGATTATTTTCTTCCCGGCCGGGACAAGGTTTGGGCTGTCCAACGGTGTTTCCCGTAAGACGGTTTTTTGTGGAATGGTTCTTTTTCTGCTTGCTCTTTCGGCGGGTATGACATTGGTCAATCTGCTGGGCCAATGGGCAGGCAATGCGATGGGATTGAACACCGATGCGGTTGAGAAGATAGTCTATCCTTCTTTGACGGGATTGGGCGGACACTTTGGCGTAATCGTCAGCCAGATTGCCGGTGGCTGGGCCTTGGGGATGCTGGGTTATTTTATCGGCGGTGCGTATTACCGGATGAATAAAATCTGGAAGATTGTTGTATCCATTACTGTACCGGCCCTGCTGGTTTTTGGATTGCCGCTACTGCTGGTTGCCGCGCCTGCCGGTGTAGTGGAAACTCTGGGAAACTGGTTTTTCTCTGCAATCGAATGGGTGGTGCGTTCCCCTTATAATTTGGCCCTGTTGTGGCTGGGCGGAACGGTTTTCTTCGGGATTTTTTCCTGGCTGCTCATCCGCCGGGCACCGGTAAAAATCGCAGGATAAATGATTGAAACAAAGGCCCTAACCTTAGAAGGCAGGTGCTCATAAAATGGTTCATAAGGGCAGGTAAGACACCTGCCCTTATGAAATGTTAACGCAAACTTGTTTTTCGGTGAATGCCGTGATACATTAGTTTCATACAACAAATCTGATTTGGTGGGAATCCAGCATGAAGTTAGAAATAGAACCCAATGGGGTATGGTACCATGGTTCAAATGTAATATTTGAGGTATTGAGAAAAGGTAGTACGGTTACGCAGTGGAGAGCACTTGCAGAGGCTTTTTCGCATAAACCTACTGAATTAGGATATGATGATAATGGTATCATCACTCATAATGGAAAAGAAAAAGGATTTTTATATATAATTGATGAACCGATCACAGTGGATCATGATATCTGTCATCATCCGGGAACAACAATGGATAAGAATGCGGAATTCCTTACCAAACGACCGCTCAAAGTGAAACTGATAAAAAAACTGTAATATAGATTATATTTGCTAAGAGATTTCAGGTTATGAATGAAACAAAGGCTCCCTTTACATAGAGGAGCCTTTGTCTTTGTTTCGATGCAAAAGTATCTATTGAGGCAATTTTGTCATTGCAAGCCTATTCGGGAATGCTGTTCATCAAACGCTGGATAGAAATACTGTGTGCTTTTGGATGCAAGGCTGAATTTTTGAAAAATTATGCCTTAAAAGTCAGGACCTTTGTTTTGCAGCTGCTTGTATAAATCGCGAAAAAAAGAACAGGGCCGATCAGAAAAGAGACTAAAAACAGAATAAGGTAAAAGAAAAAAATGCCTGCGAAATTTTTGGGGCCATTCCAATTTTTCTGGATACAATATCGCCAGCCCGCCGGGAATTTTACGACAGCGAGAAGAACTATGGTAGCGGCTAAAAAAATCGGGATGGTATAGGCGAATCCAGTTAAAAGGCAAAATATAGACCATATGACAGCGACTACACTACACATAGCGCAGATAAAGCACAGTTTCCGACGAATTCGGTTTCGTTTTTGCAGCAATAAAACCAGCTGGGTTTCTTTGTGAATCGGTCTCACTTCCTCCGGATAGTTTTCTTTATTACACCCTATAAGTTCTAAATTGTCAACTCTGATAGTTTATGTTAAAGAACCACTGATAGGGTTAAAATAAACGTAAAAGGGAACGGGAGGCAGGAGATGGACCCAAATTACAGTGAGATCGGTTCTCGAATCCGTGAACAGCGGGAATATTTGGGGCTTTCCCGTGAAGCGTTTGCAGAGAAAATCGGCGTAACACCCAAATTTTGTTCAGATATTGAATTGGGATTGAAAGGAATGTCTCTGCCAACCTTATGTAAAATTTCAAAAGTTTTGCATCTTTCCACTGACTTTTTGTTGTTTGGGGAAAAGCCGGGAGAAACAGCGGATCAAATTTCCTTGATGCTGTCTCAATGCAGCAGTAAACGCAGGGCATATGCGGAACAGATTCTCAAAATTTTTTTAATTTCGGATGAGGAATAGTCCGTTATGAAAAAAGAAGGGTTGCTCTGCGCGGTAGTAATCATCAAAAAAGACCTGCCTATTGGGGCACCCTCCGTAAGGAAGGTGCCCCAACTGCTTTGTATTTAACTTCTTTTCAGATTGTGGTATCTCAATCCGATGCTCGCTATACCTATAGACATGCTATCACAAATTATACAATACCGACAATCATCATAAATTAGCCTTTATCTGCTCCCCAAATTGTAGGAAAATGCTTTTGTACGAAAATACTCATAGCGTGTTGAGGTAAATTTTTCAAATCATTCTTTTCTATGTCCTTTCTCAATTCATCTAAAACAAAATTCATCTCTTTATCGGAAATTTCACTTTTTTGCTTTATACTAAACAATCCTTTTTCTTCTTGCTCCTTATAGAATATATATAAATCAGAAATCTTTGTTACTCTATCAATCTTTACTGATTGAGTAGTGGCGTAAACACAATTTATCTTAGTAGGTGTATCTGTTTCTTTTAAATCATCACACTCATACAAGTATCCCGTCTTGCCTTTATATAAATCATAAAAAGCGTTTTCATAGTATTCTGAATAAACTACATTACCATTTTTATCAAATCCATAAGGATAAAAACTAAAAGGCTTTGGTACAGGCTTTACAGCATATAAAAGAGCGATTAAGGAATTAGTCGCAAAATAAATATATGGCTTACCGTGTTCTGATAAAAAAGGCTTCAGTTCTTTCAGTCCTTTGACGGAACTACCGTGATAAAAAATCACAACTTACCCACTCCTTTACACAAAGGGAGGCAACTTCCATACGAAGCGCCTCCCTTGGCAGGTCTTTTTGTTTGGTCAAGCGAAAGATTTTTACTGTGCGGCTCGTTCCGAATAGTGGTGAGCCTGTTCCAGCATCATGTCTTTGACTTTCATCAGCCGGATTTGCGTGCTTCGCTCATTTTCATCCAGCTTCATTGTGATATATTTGATATTTGTTTGCAGATCCGGGATCATCACATGCTCCAGCGCGTTAACCCGGCGACGGGTTTTTTCAATCTCAGCAGCCATCAGCTGACAGGATTTTTCGATCTCCGCCAGCTTGAGCATATCCGGAAGAACTTCGGACAAGGACAGAACCGCATCGTCCAAATCTGCAGAAGTGAAAGCAAAACCATAAGAGTAAATATCGTTTAAATCGGCAGTACGGGTTTTATACTCGAACACCGGGATTTCTACGCTCATGACATTGCGCTCAGAGGCCTCCAGAAAAACCTCCTGCTTCGGCGCCATCAAAGCTACATCCAGCACTTGTGCGTCGGTGGCGGCGCGAGCCAGCAAAAAGTTTTTGTTGGCGGCGTGAATGCCTGCTTCTACTTTTTCACGAAGGGCTTTATTTTGCCGAACCATGTCCAAAAACTGGCGCATCAGCTCATCCCGCTTATCTTTTAAAAGCTTATGGCCGCGCATGGCGGTGGAAAGTTTTTTCTTTAAGCGGGTCAATTCCATACGAGTTGGATTTACCTGTGTGTTTGCCAAGAAAATCCCCCCTCTTATTTGCCGTAGTATTCGTCGAGGTGCTCGTCCTTGATACGTTTGAGTTCCGAACGGGGCAGGATGGACAGAAGCTTCCAGCCGATAGCCAGCGTTTCTTCAATGTCGCGGTTGGCCTCATAACCTTGGGAAACATATTCTGCCTCAAAAGCGTCGGCAAATTGGGCGTACAGCTTATCGATATCGGTCAATGCAGCCTCGCCCAGAACCACCATCAGCTCTTTTGCGTCCTTGCCGCGGGCATAAGCCGCAAACAGCTGGTTCATGGTGTTGGCATGGTCGGCACGGGTTTTGCCTTCGCCGATACCCTTGTCTTTCAGACGGCTCAGGCTGGGCAGTACGTCGATGGGCGGGGTAACGCCTTTTCGATACAGCTCACGGCTCAAGATGATCTGTCCCTCGGTGATGTAACCGGTCAGGTCGGGGATCGGATGGGTCTTATCGTCTTCGGGCATGGTCAGAATCGGGATCATGGTAATGGATCCGTTTTTGCCTTTCTGCCGTCCGGCACGCTCATATAAGCTGGCCAGGTCGGTGTACATGTAACCGGGATATCCGCGGCGGCCCGGAACTTCTTTACGGGCGGCGGAAACCTCACGCAGAGAGTCGGCGTAGTTGGTGATATCGGTGAGAATGACCAGTACGTGCATATTCTTCTCAAACGCCAGATACTCTGCGGCAGTCAGCGCCATACGGGGAGTAGCGATACGTTCTACCGCCGGGTCGTTTGCCAGGTTGACAAACAAAACGGTACGGTCGATCGCGCCGGTTTCCTTAAAGCTTTCAATGAAGAAGTTCGCCTCTTCAAAGGTGATACCCATAGCAGCGAATACAACCGCGAAAGGTTCTGTGGTGCCGCGCACCTTCGCCTGACGGGCGATCTGCGCAGCCAAGTTGGCGTGGGGCAGACCGGAGGCGGAAAAGATCGGCAGCTTCTGGCCGCGGACCAGGGTGTTCAGTCCGTCGATAGCGGAAACGCCGGTCTGGATAAATTCCTGCGGATAGTTTCTGGCTGCCGGGTTAATAGGCAGGCCGTTGATGTCCATGCGCTTTTCGGGCAGGATTTCCGGACCGCCGTCAATGGGGCGGCCCAGACCATCGAACACGCGGCTGAGCATATCCTCGGAAACGCCCAACTCCATGGGACGGCCCAAAAAGCGGACCTTACTGTTGGACAGGTTGATACCGGTGGAATTTTCAAACAGCTGAACCAAGGCGTTGCCGCCGTCGATTTCCAGCACCTTGCAGCGGCGTTTTTCGCCGGAAGCAAGCTCAATTTCCCCCAGTTCATTGTAGGTGACGTTTTCCACGCCGCGTACCAGCATCAGAGGACCTGCCACCTCTTGAATGGTTCTGTATTCCTTTGGCATTAGAAGTCCTCCTTCTTCTGGAAAAGTTCCTCAATTTCTTTGTTCAGTTCCAATACGATCGCGTCGAATTCCTTGGCGATTTCGTCTTCGGGCATGTATTTAAACCGGCCGATACGCTCCCGGACAGACAGTTTCACCAATTCGTCGATGCCGATGCCGTCTTTCAATGCGTTGACGGTAGACTGGTAGAATACCAGCACCAGTTTCATCATGGCGTACTGTTTTTCCAAAGAAGTGTAGGTGTCGATTTCATGGAACGCGTCCTGATGCAGAAAGTCCTCACGAATGGAGCGGGCGGCTTCCAGCTTCAGACGGTCAGCGGGGGACAAAGCGTCCATACCGACCAGCTTGACGATTTCGTCCAGCTCCGCTTCTTCCTGCAAAAGACGCATCAGCTGCTGCTTGAGTTCCGCCCAGTCTTCATGGACGTTGCCGTTGAACCATTTTGCGGTGCTGTCGGCATACAGCGAGTAGCTGGTCAGCCAGTTGATTGCCGGGAAGTGACGGGCATAAGCCAAAGAAGAGTCCAGGCTCCAGAATACTTTTACGATGCGCAAAGTTGCCTGGGCAACCGGCTCGGAAATATCGCCGCCGGGAGGCGATACGGCGCCGATAACACTCAACGCGCCTTCACGGCCTGCCTGACCCTGTGCGATAACGCGTCCAGCACGCTCATAGAACTGCGCCAGACGGCTGCCCAAATAAGCGGGGTAACCCTCTTCGCCGGGCATCTCTTCCAACCGACCGGACATTTCACGCAAAGCCTCAGCCCAGCGGGAAGTAGAGTCGGCCATCAGCGCCACCGAATAACCCATATCGCGGAAATATTCGGCGATGGTGATACCGGTATAAATCGAAGCCTCACGAGCCGCAACGGGCATGTCGGAAGTGTTGGCGATCAAAACGGTACGCTCCATCAGGGAGTAGCCGGTCTTGGGGTCTTTCAGTTCCGGGAATTCGTTCAGAACGTCGGTCATTTCGTTGCCGCGCTCGCCGCAGCCGATATAGACTACGATATCCGCTTCCGCCCATTTTGCCAGCTGGTGCTGTACTACGGTTTTGCCGGAGCCGAAAGGTCCCGGTACGGCCGCAACGCCGCCTTTGGCGATGGGGAACAGGGTGTCGATGACGCGCTGTCCGGTGACCAGGGGCATATCCGGCGGAAGTTTTTCTTTATAGGGGCGGCCTTTACGGACAGGCCAGCTCTGCATCAAAGTCAAAGCTGATTCGCCGCCGTTTTCGTTTTCGATTACCGCTACGGTCTGGGTAACGGTAAAATCGCCCTCTTCAATGGATTTAACCGTCCCGATGATACCGTTGGGCACCATGATTTTATGAGAGACAATTTTGGTTTCCTGCACCGAACCGATGATATCGCCGCCGGTTACTTTGTCGCCCGCCTTGACCGAGGGGACAAAGTGCCAGGATTTTTCACGGTTCAAAGACGGAACTTCCACGCCGCGCTGTAGATTATTACCGGAAACCGCCATAATCGTTTCCAGTGGGCGCTGGATGCCGTCGAAAATGCTGCCGATGAGTCCCGGACCCAGTTCAACGCTCAGCGGAGCGCCGGTGGACTCTACGGGCTCGCCGGGCCCCAGACCGGAGGTCTCTTCGTAGACCTGTACCGAGGCCTGATCGCCGTGAATCTCGATGATCTCGCCAATCAAACGCTGGTCGCTGACGCGGCATACGTCGAACATATTGGCGTCACGCATTCCCTGGGCGATAACCAGAGGCCCGGCAACTTTTTTTATGGTACCTTTGCTCATGTATTTTCACCTGCTTTTTCGTTAGTTATCATTGCCGAAAATGATGTCGGAGCCAACAGCCTGCTCCACCGAGCGTTTTACGCCGGCGATCCCACGGCCGGTATTACCGGACACACCAGGGATCAGAATAATGGCAGGCAGCCGCTGGGAGCGGTAACGGTCCAGCTCCTCGTCGATCTCGGCGGCCAGTGCCTCTGTGATATAAATGACCGCGTAGTTTCCCTCTGCCAAGCGGCGCAGGGTGCGGACTGCTTCGGTGGGGTCATAGACAGGGTAGGTATCCAGACCCAGCGCGGCAAACCCATAAATGCTGTCGCGGTCGCCTAAAACTGCAATCTTATACATACATTTCCCTTAACCTTTCCCGAATCGCGTCGTCCGAAAGCCCGTTACGTTTACCGGACAGAAGGATGCGGACGGTTTTGATCTCGTTTTCTCTTGCCAAAAGCCATGCGGCCAGCGGACCGATGGTGGATGTTTCATATTTCTGTGGCCGGATTTTTTCGATCAGCCGGTTGTCGCACCAGCGCTCAAACGCTGAAGCAGATTGGGTCAGCGCCTCTGCTGCTCCGCTGTAACAAGTCCGACCTAAATATTCGATCATTACCTCAAAGCTTTCCACTGCGGTCTGCGCCAGCAGGGAAACATCGAGCGTATCGCATTCAGCCAGCGCCCGCTGGATAAAAGCCAAAGATTTTCCGGTTTTCTGGCAGCGGACAGCGGTTTTGATGTTGGCAGTTGCCACGGTGTGTTCCGCATAAAATGCCAGCAGCGGATCGCCCGAAGCTTTGCCGGCCTGCAAAATCGCATTCAGCGCAGCTTTGTCGATGATAATATCGCAAAGCTGACCGTCGCCGGTTTCCCGCAGAACGCTCATTGCTTCTTCCGCGGCATCGCGCATCCCGGCAGGAAGAACAGAAAAATCATGCTCATCTGCTGCCTGACGGAAAACTGCTGGGTCGATGGTTCCGTTGGAGCTGTAGATATCCGCCCCGTGGGAGGGCGCATAGTTTTCCTTGATCGCCGCTTTGAGGTTATGATAGTCATTGGCGTACAAAAATACGTCAAAAACGCTCATATCTTCTACCAGTTCCCGCAACTGCTCCCAGGTCTTATTGCGCTCGCCGTCCAGAAGGGATTCCGGTGTTTGGCCGGCGGAGCCGTTCCCCCAACCTTTTTCGTTGAGCATGCGCAGGCATTCTTCATAAGTTTTGCAGGCCATCAGCTGTTCCATTGCGGGGGAGCCAAAGCACAAAAGCTCCTTGGCGCGGATTCGGGCTACCGCATAGATATAATCGGGTTTCGCCATGATCCAACCTCCTTATTGGAACAGAAGTTCCTGAACTTTATCCTGCAAATCCTCCTGGCTGGAGTAAAACAATGCGTCGAACGAACAGTTTTCTTCGATTCCATCGTAATCCAGCACAAATCCACCGTCGATGGGACGGGTGCTGTCGGACAACGAAAGAGCTGCGCCGGGAATTGCTTTCACCGCCGCTTCCAGCTGCGCGTTAAAATCCTTGGGCGCGCGGCCGAGATCTTTTTCGTTTAAAATCAGCTTGCCCTGCTGGGGCAAAGCGAATTTGGCGGCCATTTGAAAGATCAAGCGGAAATAAGCCCCATCGTCCAGTTCCAGGAGAGAATCCTTTGCGGACTGGATGATCTCACAGATCAGCTGCTGTTTTGCGGACAACAGCGTTTGCCGCTGTTTGAGCTTGGCCCCAGACTGCGCATGAGCGCCGATTGCCGCTACCTGCGCCTGTGTGTCCGCCTGGATCTGTGCCACCTGTTCTTCTCGTTGTGTTTTTGCCGACGCCAGGATCTTGGACGCTTCTTCTTCCGCCGCAGCCTTGGCTTTTTGGGCGTTGGCTTTGGCGTCGTCAATGATTTGGGTGATGATTTTCTCTAATCCTGTCATATGCCGGCTCTCCTTATTATCGTATTCGGATTTTGTTTCATAAGGCAAGCCGATTAGATATTCAGGCCGCCGATACCGGAAACAGCCAGGATGGAAACCAGCAGCGCCAGAATTGCGTAGGTCTCGACCATCGCAGCGAAGATAATAGCTTTAGAAGACTGGTCAGGACGTTTGGCAACCAAAGAAATACCGGAGATAGCGGCCTTACCCTGCTTAATTGCCGACAGGTAACCGACAATAGCCATGGGCAGACAGCCGAGGAAGTACAAGAGGCCTTTCTGCCAGCTCAGATCTGCGGAACCGCCGAGGATACCAATCTGAGACAGGGTGATGAAAGCAATCAGCAAGCCGTAGATACCCTGTGTACCGGGCAGCAGCTGCAGAATCAGTACTTTACCGAATTTAGAGGGGTCATCGCTACAGACGCCGGCAGCGGCCTCACCGCACATACCAACCGCTTTTGCCGAACCAATGCCAGCCACCAAAGCAGAGATGATGGCTCCTGCGAGTGCGAAAATAATACCCAGGTTATTCATGTTAAAAGTCCTCCTTGATATTGTAATATTGTGTATGAACGGCAAACGGCCGGAACGCCCTGCCGCCTCCCTCATAAAACTTACCGAAAAACTCGACGAACTGCAGTCGGTTGGTGTGAACATACGCACCCAGCAGGTTAATGGCCAGATTCAGCGTATGGCCGACAAAAAACACCAGAATAAATACAATGGCGCCGACGATACCGCCGCCCAACATGCTGCCCATAGAGTTGACTACAGTGGCGATAACGCCGGTAGCCAGGCCCAAAGCCAGCAGTCGGGAATAAGAAAGAATGTCAGACAGATAGCCTGTTACGCCATACAATCCGTAAGCGCCTTTTAAAAGCCGTTTGAAAGGGCTGCGGGATTCCCGGCCTGCGGTGAGCAAAATGCCGACTGCGCCAATGCCCGCCACAGCGATACCGATGGTGCCTGCCAAAACCGGCAGGATAAAACTCAGTTGTAAAATGCCCACAAACATCTGATTGGAGAGAGCGAATACAACCAGTCCGGCCAGCAGCATATACCAAAAGCCCACATCGTATAAAATATCCAGCCAGGCTTTTTGTTTGGCGTATTGATATGCTTTCATAGCAAGGCCGGCAAACAGATGGATGATTCCCATGAGCATAGAAAATACCAGCATCCGCATCGGTTCCTTAACCGGTTCAAACCAGATGGGTCCTAAAGCGATATCTGGACGGCCGAAAAAGGTAGTAGCCACAACACCTACCAGATCGCCAAAAAAGCTGCCGAACATGAAGCCCCAGAATGCAGTAGAGATTCCGCAGTAGAAAAACATCTGCAGGGTTTTACGCATACCGCTTTCCATGTTTTTGAACTTTAACAGTGCAAATCCGCAGCCGATTACCATCAAAAGGCCATAGGCCGCATCGGACAACATCAGTCCAAACAGTACATAGTAGAAAACAGACATGACTGTGCAGGGGTCCACCTCTCCGCGGCCCGGCAGGCCGAAGGATTCGAGTACGCCTTCTACCGGCGCGGAGAAAGGGTTGTTTTGCAGCATAATGGGGGGATCAACAGCGGGATCGCAGTCGGCAAGTTCTACCGCGAGATCAAATCGTTTTTCCAATTCGGCTTTCAAAGCATCTGCTTTTTTGGCCAGAATGTATCCGGTGAGGACAAATGTCCGTTTGGACTGGACAAGTTCGCTGATGACCTCATATTTCTCCGAACGCATGGTGAAATAATCAATCGCAAATTGGATATCCGCCCGCTGATCGGCAAGGGCGAGAATTTTCTTTTCTGCCTGATCGATTTCGTCCTGCGCTTCGGCAATCCGCTCATCCAATTCCTGCTTGCGCTGAGCGGGAGAATGCTTGGTAGGGTTGGAAGGCTGAGCAAAACCGATACTGCGCAGCGCCTCCTCAACCTGTGTGGCGCCGTCCTTGTGACAAAGGACAAATACGCAGGTCTGGTTTTGAGAGGAACTGACTACCTGCACGTGGACAGGGGGCAGCTCTGGATTTTGCTGGGCCAGCCCGGTCAGTATGGTTTCCAGATCCATATTGCCCGGTAAGCTGCCAATAAAAGCACGGGTCCGGCCAGTGCCTTTAAAGCGCATGGAAAGCTCTAACCCAAGCCAGGGTTGCAACGCTTCCACCTGGCCTTCCAGTTTGGTGATTTCCGATTTGTTTTCCGCAATAGAGCGGGACAGCGCCGTGATCTGATAAACATTTTCCATGACTGTGTCGTATTTTTGGGCAAACGCATCATAATCCCGTCCGGTTTTTAATTCACGCCCCTCTAACGAGGCGAACATGGATTTTTTCTCCGGCGCGTATTGGCCCAAAATCTCCAACGCAGACGCGGCAGCGGTGATGTTTTTTTGAAAAACAGAACGGTTGGCGGAAGTATCAGTGCGGGAAAACACACTGTCCTCGGGCAAAACCGAATCCACTTCAACCGCACCGCGCCGCTGCAACAGCTCCAGTACCGGTTTGCGGTCTTTTTTCAATGCACAGATGTTAATACGTTTCATCTGCAGTACCGCCATAGTATAAGAGGCCTCCTTTCAGAATCAATCGTAGAATACTAAATCAGTTCGGATAGGATTATCCGAATGGCTTCCTCTTTTTTGGCCGCCGCAGTTTCACGCATGATCCGAATTTCGGATTCCGCATCAACAACCGCCTGCGCCAGCGTTTCATCCGATTTCTGGCGCGCCTGCTGCAAAATCTGACGACTGTCCGCACGGGCTTTGGCCAGCGCTTCTGCCGTTTCTGTTTTTGCTTGGCTGCGTGCCTGCGCCAAAAGAGAAGCGCACTCTGCCGCCGATTGCTGTTCGATTTGATCCGCCTTTTGTTCTGCATCTCGGATTGCCTGAATCGTATCCTGTCCCATTTTATCACCACGCTTTGATTTGATTTCAAAAGTAGAGACATCGCCTGTTTAGCAGGGCGACTATCTGAAAAAAGAGCACCAGATATCTCCAAGTTAACATTTTACAGGAGATAGGGAGAAAAAACAATAAAATCCGCGTCAAATTTGGAAAAGCTGGACATTTTCGGAAGAGTAACGGCAAAAGGCTCTTACCTTTTGTGCAAAATGTGGAATTGTTAAAAAATATACGGATAAAAACTGTTAAAATTAAAACAAATACATTGCTTTTTTTACCCAAGCCAGCTTTTTTTCGGTATAAGGAGGATACCGCAAAGATGGTTCTATCCGCCCGTACCGCTGGTAACACCCCTGCAAATGGGAAAAAGTCAAAAACCCGTATTTTCCATGACTTTTTCCCATACCGCTTTGACCGATACCGCCAAAAGGCAAGTAAGGAGAAGCCAGATGCAGTACCGTATCGTTGATACAGCAGCTTCCGTAAGAAAAAGCCTTTTTCATTTCTCGCAAAGCCTGCTTGTTCCGGGAGAAGAAATAGGCGGCCAGCGGGTTGGGGTGGTTCTGCACGATTTGGACGGCGCCTTCCAAACGATCAAAGGGAAGCACCGGTAAAATCGGACCGAAGATTTCCTCCTGCATAATTGGTGCGTCAAGGCTGGGATTGTCCACCAAAGTAGGAGACAGCCTCAGATGCTGCGGGTCTATCTCACGACCGAAGCAGATTTGACACCCTTCCAAAAGTCCCAGCAGACGATGATAGTGAGCACTGTTGATAATATGCCCGTAATCCGGACTGGCCAACGGATTTACTCCGAGAAATTCCTCCAAAGCCATCCGGCATTGCAGGATAAACGTTTCCTGCACCGACCGTTGAACCAGGACATAATCCGGCGCCACACAGGTCTGCCCGCAATTGAGAATTTTCCCCCACATAATTCGCCGGGCCGCCGTTTTCAAATCTGCGGAAGAATCCACGATACAAGGGCTTTTTCCACCCAATTCCAGTGTGACCGGGGTCAGGTTGACAGCAGCAGCGGATAAGACCTTTTTTCCGACTGTGCCGCTGCCAGTAAAAAAAATTTTGTCAAAAGGCAGTGCTGTCAACGCTGCGGCGGTGTCAGATTCGCCCAGGCAGACCGAAACGTATTCGGGGGAGAACAGCTCTTCCAGCAACGCACAAATGACCAAAGCCGTCCGTCCCGCCAGTTCGGAAGGTTTGACGACTGCGCAGTTTCCCGCGGCCAGTGCACTGATTAATGGGGAAAGGCACAACTGGAACGGATAGTTCCATGGCGCCAGAATCAGTACTGATCCATAAGGAACCGGTGTGACCTGCTGACGACCGGGCCAATGGCTCAAAGGAACCGGTACTCTTTTGCTTCGGGCCCAGCTATTTAAATGCCGCTTTGCATGGCGCAGTTCACTTAAAACGATTGCAATTTCAGTAGAATAGGCCTCTTGTTGGGATTTTCCCAGGTCTTCGGCCAGCGCGGATTCAATTTGTTCCTGCCGGTTTTGTATAGCGCCCTCCAGCAAAGAAAGCACTTCTAAACGATAGGGAACTGGCAAAGTAGCGCCGCTATGAAAAAAGTCCTTCTGGCTTTGTAAGATCAGTTGATATTTCATATATCCCTCCATTGTCCGTCCGTGTCCAGTACAGTATATCCGAATATTGACCAATAGTCAATATTTTGGTGACGAATCGTCATTGTTTGGTTATGCAAAAGTAAAGTAAAAACGGCCATGTGCCGCTTGGGGCGACACGGTCATAAAATTATAACGCTATGAACCGGCAGGGTTCACATGCGTAAAGCTTCATCTGCCATCCGGTTTTCATGTCATTGCGGGTGTGTCGGCATATAAAGTTTTATGTGCTTTTTGTTCAGTGAACGCAGGCCGCATCCAGAGTTACAAGATCATCTTGAACTTGTCTCCGACTACATATTGGACACACCGGCAACTGGGCATTCCGTTTTGATCGCTGAGTTCACTGTTGATCAACAAAAGGGGATAGTCTTTCTGAACGGATAAATAGTGAGACATTTCGTAAGAAGCAAAAGTGACTTCCAGCGAAATGCGGGACTTGGTAAACCAGATTCCATATTTTTCCCTCAGAAGTTCCAACATAGAGCAATGGTTCAGATCCTCGTCGAGCAAAAAAGAAAAGGACTCCGGAAAATGAGAGATCTCCAGTTCGACCGGTACGCCGTCAGTGTATCGGATGCGCTCAATGGCGATAATTTTCGCCTCCGGGCGCAGATCCAGAAAAACAACATCTGCCTCAGAAGGGTCTTTGATGACCGACTTAATTACCTTGGCATCAGGTTTGCAGCCGATTTCCCGACACATATCGGTAAAACTGCGAGCAGGGACAATATGGTGATTGTACTTTTTTTTGCTGACAAAAGTTCCCTTTCCCTGTTGCCGCAATAGCAGATTCTCTTTTTCCAACTGTTGCAAGGCGCTGCGCACTGTGTTGCGGCTGACGTGGTACAGCTTACACAATTCCAGTTCGGTAGGCAGTTTTTGTCCTTGTTTATACCTGCCCACATGAATTTCTTCTTTCAGCAATTCCACAAGTTGTTGGTACAATGGCAGTTCTCCTTCAAAAGGCATCTCTATAGTTCTCCTCCTTTTCCGGGTAGAGTCGGTTAAAAAGCAAAAAAGGTACCATCCTGTGGATAGAACCTTTTTTCCAATCTGGATGGTACTTTTAGTATAACATAAAAAAACACCGGAAAAAAGAAAAAGCTTCGATCCCCGAAACTTTTTCTAAGGTATGATATATGACTGAAAGGGGGAACCCCGTTATCATCTGGAAGGGGAATCAATGCTCACTGAAACCTTTGCCGATGATTTCGCTGGAGTTGGTAATCATAATAAACGCATGGGGATCCATTTGTCGGGCACAAGCGCGAAGGGCTACTGCCTGATGCCGCCGGGTAGCAGTAAGAATAATGTAGCGTTTTTGATGGCTGTAAGAACCTTCTGCCACTTCGATTGTGGCACCCCGTTTGAGGGTTTCATTGATATATTTGACAATCGGTTCCGGATTGCTGGTAATAATCGTAAAAAATTTGGATAGGTTGATTGATTCAATCACCATATCTACCACCTGTGTCTTCAGTACCAGCCCCATAATGGAGAACAGACCCGTCTGCATACCAAAAACGATACAGGCAGTGATCACGATGAAACAGTCACTGATAAAGAGCGCTTTGCCAATGTCAACGCTGCTGTATTTTTTTACAATCATGGCAATGATATCAGTTCCTCCGGTAGACGCACCGATATTAAAAAGAATCGCGGAACCCACCGCCGGCAGGCCGACGGCAAAGAAAAGCTCCAGCAACGGCTCGTCGGTAAAAGGAGCATCCATTGGCTGCACCCGTTCCAGCACCCAGACAATGCTGGACATCAAGGCGCTGGCATAAGCGGTTTTGGCACCAAATCCTCTGCCGAATACCAAAAAGCCCAGCAAAAGAAGCAGCATGTTGATGAGAAAGTTGATCGTACCAGTGGACAATCCTGGAATCAGAGCACCGAGGATAATAGAAATACCAGATACGCCGCCGGTGGAAAAGTGGTTGGGCATTTTAAAGTAGTACAGGCCAATGGCTACCAAAACGGTGCCGCCGGTCATCAAAAGAAAATCGCGCAGCTTTCGGTTCATATGAAGGCTCCTCCCTCAAAACAGGATTTTGTAAGCAGTCCGCTCGATAACAGTATAAAAAAAACTGATAGATAAAACAACAATTTTAAAAAAGTTTTTTTGCAGAAAAATTCTCAAAGTAGAATTGTTTTTTGAAAAGGCACGGTAAGATGGATGAAAACGTCTGCAAATATTGGCGTGTAAAAAGGATCAGCTGTCATAACGCCCAGATACGCAAAAAAAGCAGCCGTTTTGCGGCTGCTCTATGTTCGGTTACCGTTTTGATCGGTGCAATAAAATTCCGCCGGCGATAAGTGCGCAGATACAAACTGCCATTCCAACGCCGAACGCAAACCAGTTGCTACCGACTATCAGAATGCCGGTAGCCCCATCTGCTCCGCCGATTACATTGGGACCCGAAGGCGGCTGATGCAGCAATCCGGTAGAAAAAAGCAGAAGGAGAACGATTCCGGCAAAAGCCAAAAGGATCATAACAATCGCAATAGTCCGGATTCTGCGGCGAGTACGAGCGGACCGTTCCGCTAGACAAGTGTTGATTTCCTCCAGCTTTTTTGCCATTATTTGCAGCGTGTCCTCCTCTTTTTCCGCCTGGATTGTTTCGCCCAAAAACGCTGAAACCGGTACTTCCAAGGCCTGCGCAATCTGAATCAGTGTTTGTGCGTCCGGCACTGAAAGTCCTTTTTCCCATCTGGAGACAGTTTGACGTACGACATGAATCCGCACTGCCAGCTCCTCTTGAGACATTCCCTTTTTCAGGCGTAGCACCTTTAGATTTTCCTGTATCATAAAAAGTCCCTCCTTTTTGACCGTATTGTATCATCCGGTACGCCGTTGCCGCAAGCAACGAAAAATAACATACTGTTTCTGTTCAAAAAATGCGCCCTGTCTAAACAAGGCGCATTTTTTGGTAGAATCCTGATTAATCTTTCAGATATCGGTCAAACCACTGGGTGATTTCTTTCAGGCGGCGGATTCGGTGCAGCGGTTTGCCGCTGCGGCTCAATTCATGATTTTCGCCTTTGAATAGGCACATCCTAGCGTCAACACCGAAATACTTGAGTGCATAGTACATCTGAAGCCCTTCCGCCATCCAGCAGCGGTAATCCTCGTCGCTATGGATAAACAAGGTGGGCGTTTTGCATTGATTGGCGTATTTGAGCGGCGAATGCCACCAGATTTTGTCGTGATCGTCCCAAGCATCGGTGCCAATCTGGTCCTTATTAAAATAGTAGCCAATATCGGTGGTATTGGATTTGGATACCCAGTTGGAAATGCTGCGCTGAGAGGCGGCGCAACGGAACCGATCGGTATGACCGATGATCCAGTTTGTCATAAAACCACCGTAGCTGCCGCCGGTAACCCCCATGCGCGCTGCATCCATCCAAGGGGATTTTTCCAGGCAGACATCCACAAAAGTCATAATATCGTTATAGTCAATGGTACCATATTTGCCACGGATATCAGAGAACTTAGTACCCCTTCCGTCGGAGCCAGTGGGATTGCAGAAAATAACACCATAGCCCAAGTTGGCCCAATACTGCATTTCATGGAAAAAGTTTGGTCCATAGGCCGTTTTGGGGCCGCCGTGGATGTCCAGAATCACCGGATATTTTTTGCTGTCATCAAAGCCTACCGGTTTGATAATCCAGCCTTTGATCTCGTCTCCCGCTTCGTTTTGGAAGGTCAGCTCTTCCGGCGTGGAGATGGTGTACTCTTCGGTCAGATGGGTATTCAAATGGGTCAGCTGCGTCTGCTTGCCAGATAGTTCAGTGCGATACAGCTCGATACCGTCGTTGCCTCTGATACAGAGGGTCAGAAACCCTTTTTCATACGGTGCAAATTCAACAACCATACCTTTTCCCCGGGTGATATGGCGGATCTCTCCTTTTTTCAGGTCAATGGCAGCCAGCTGGCAGCTGTCATCCACCGTTTCGGTAAAATAGACAGTGTCTTTCCCGTCGTAATACCAAGGCGAGGAAATATTGCTCATTTTTACATCGCTACCCACCGAACAGCCGGTAGCGTGCATGTGGCTTTCGTCCAGCACCTTTCGTTCTCCGGTTCGGATATTGTAGCGATAAAAATTCGGGTCCTGGTTCAGTCCATATAGCTTTTGGTCAGAGCCCAGCAGAAGAATTTCGTCGCCGCTTAACAGGGTAATCATGCTGTGGGAGAATGGCGTTTCCATCGACACATCAGTAATGGAACCGGTGGATTTTTCGTATAATTTAAGCTGAGTAGGCGTTTCTTTTTTCTGTTCAAAGCGATTGGAGATGAATAGTACCCGGTTGCCATTTTCTAGAAGTTTCCAGTCCTTTACATTGGTATAGCGGTCGGTAATGGCGGTCACTTCTCCATTCCGATAATAATACAGCCGGTCCCGATGGCCATTGGTTATGCCCACTCCGTTTGACCAGAACGGCAGTTGATCGAAAACAGTATAATCCGCTTCCTCTTTTAGCAGCGCAGCCGCCTCGTCTGTATTGCCACCGGCTGTTTCCAGAGCCCATTCTGCTTTGGGGTCATAATCGGCCACAAAGTAGAACTCATCCGGCGAAATAAATTTCACCGATTTGATTTTTTCCTTAACGCGGAAAGCCTCTACCGCTTCACCTCCGGTTAAAGGGAGGCGATAGAATACCGTTAGAGGCAGCCTTTTTTTGATATATTCCTGGTCGGCTTTCTTCCGGATAGCCGGGAAATAAATTTCCTCCCCTACCCAGTAAAAGTCCGAAACCTTCCCGGTATCGGTCAGCTGGACCGGCTGACCGTCTCGCCAGAGGTACAGGTCCGAATCATAGCCGTTTTCCTCCAGATTTGCCCTTTTGATCAAAAAGGCCGCTTTCCCGCCATCGCTGACCTTCAGGTGGTTTAAAAAAGCGAAATTTGCAAAATGATCGATTCCAATGAGTTTCATGAAAATAACCTCCTTTGTAATGTTATGATCCTATGCAGTCGGCTCCTCCAGAGATTCCAACCGCTCTTTATGGTGCCAGGAATAGTGGACAAACCACAGCATAGGTGCTGCTGCCAGTGCCACTGCCAATACGGAAAGCCCCAGCTGCAAAAAATAGACCTCCCGATTGATCGGGTCCTTTAAGAAAGTGGGAATAAACATCAGCGCGCTGGTAATGGTAATTTCCTGCTGCTGACCGATGGCGACAACCAGCTCAAAAGCCACACAGAGATTATGGCAGAAAAACACAGTGGCCAAAAGTCCCAGCAGTATGCCAATCACGCTGCCTTTTTTCATACGTCCGGCCATATGCTGGTACCCCCAAAAGCTTAAGACTGTCATTGCCACGCCAATCAGCACAGCAGAGTGACCGCTGGTGTAAACACCTACCCAGGCAGTAGCGCCGATGAGCAGGATCACCAAAACGACGATAAAACCTTTCAGTGCGCTGTGATGCTGAAATTTCTTTCTCTGCCACTGATCGGTCAGACCGGCTTCCGCCTTGGCGCGGCAGGCAGGGCAGAGCATTCTGGCGTCTCCGTCGAGCAAAAAGCGCCGTACATCCTTTGTTTTTCCGCACCCGCTGCAACAGGGATGGTAATTTTCTTTTTGGGCAAAATCTGCAATTTGGCGCAGCAGGTTTTCCGCCTGCTGAAGCGGCTCTTCTTCTTTTACCGTATTTAACCGCAGGCTGGCAGTGAAATTTTCGTAGACAGCCGCGGTCACCGCCGGGTTTTCCTGCTGAAGTTGCCCCAGCAGCCGTTCCATACTGGCATCCTCTGATTTGTCAGGCTTAGCCACCATATGAACCATCATCATTTTTTTGTCCGGCTGCTCCCGGACGGCGCACTCATATCCAGCCAGCTTGCCGAACACAAGGTTTTGTTCTTCGTAATACCGCATCCCCAGTTTAACGGCTAGAGTGGTTAAGTTCCTTGCATTTGCCATTGCTTTTTTCCTTTCCCATCAATAAGATCAGCGGCAGCTTATCCGCTTGAAATTCGTATCATTGCACAAATTTGTACGGGGTCAATATTTTTTATTATAGCAGATTCCTCCCTTTCTGTATAGGAGAAGAACGGATTTGGCCAAAGATCCTTAAAATTTTTCCATTTATCTGCGATTTGTTTTTGGTGTTCATAAATTATTTACGCTTATCGTAGGAAATGCCACTTGAAATTGGGTTTCTATCTGTTGTAAAATAAACTTATGCGCCGTTTTCCCTGTATTGTTGAGTATGGGACAAAGTATTGCGGCGAGTACGGAAATTATTGGAGGTTGCAAAAGATGAACTTTAAAATGCGCGTATTCTTCTTTAAAACAGAGGGTGTCGCAGAAGAACTGATGGAACAGCTTTCTCGCGAGTACCGCGTAAAAGCGGATCAGATCCCGCCTGCATACCCGGTTGAAAATGAAAAGCTGATCCTGGTCTGCATCGATGACGGTGCTTCGAAGCCGAAAAAGGCCTTGGTGGACTTCTGCCGGAACCTGGATAACACCAGATGCCAGAACGTTGCGTTCGGCGCTACTACCAAAGGCGGCGTAGAGGCGGCCAAAGAACTGGCTAACATTATCCGCTCCAACAATATCAACGTTGTTGATGAGCCCCATCTGGTACCGGTAAAATCCGGCCTGTTCGGCTCTAAAGTCACTGATGAAAGCATTTCCGATATCAAAAATTGGGCGAAACATATCATTGATGTGATTCATCAGTAATCAGTAACAATGCTTGCAAAAAGGCGTTCGGAAAAATCCGAACGCCTTTTTTGTTTTTACAAAATTATACTGTTTTTTGCTGCATACAGGGATAAAGCAACCGGAAAAGGTTTTTGCCGCTTTGCGTCCGAAAGATTTTATCATAGGCACTTTTCTGGGCATCCTCTGTCAAATGATTTTCCAGCAGATTTATCAGAAAATCCGCTTCTACCAGAATTTGATCATCAGGCTTGTCTATATTGGCGTAGGTGTGATGGTGTCTCACCAGATAGCAGACCCGGTCGATCACTTCCTGCGGCCAGCCAAGACCGGATAAAAGATCCTTTGCTTCAGCGGGGCCTTCCAACTCCTGATATTTGCCAGCGTTGCTGTCATACTTTCGTTCGGCTGTTAAAATCCCGATGTCATGGACAACCGCAGCAGTCTCCAACGTAAACGCTGCGATTTTCCCAGATTCTCGCCAATCCCGATCAGGCGGGCAAATTCGTGGACCTTCAGAAAATGCTGGATGAAATGAGGGTGACCGGCATCATGTGCAATCATGCCACGGATGACAAGATCGATGTTTTGGATTTCCATGGGATGAACTCCTTTTTCCAAAAAGCTACCGCATTTCCAAGAGCTTGTTCTTCAGATCATTTTCAATGCGGCGCAGTTCGGTTTCCGCTTCCTGCCGTTTTTGCCGCCCCTCCTGTTGGATACGCATAACTTCGTCCAGAGTGGAGATCAGCGATTCATTCGTGGTTTTGAGTGTTTCGATGTCCACAATACCCCGCTCTGACTGCTTGGCCGTTTCGATGGAAGACATCTTGAGCGTCTCAGCGTTTTTGCGCAGTAGCTCATTCGTCATGTCAGTTACCGCTTTTTGGGCGTCTGCCGCCTGTTGGGAATGGGCAACACCCAAAGCCAGCACCATTTGGCTTTTCCACAACGGAATGGTGTTGACCAGAGTAGACTGGATTTTTTCGGTCATCAGCGTATCATTATTCTGAATCAGGCGGATCTGTGGCGCCATCTGAATGGAAATAGTACGGGTTAATTCCAGGTCATGCAGCTTTTTCTCAAAACGATTGCACATGGCGGAAAGATCATTAGCTGCCTGGGCATCCTCCGGCAGGCCGGTCCGCCGGGCTTTCTCTTGAGCAGCGGGCAGTTCGGTGGACTCCACCTCGGCCAGCTTTTTTTTGCCGGCCAGAATATACATGGAAAGCTCTTTGAAATAAACCTTGTTCAGCTCATACATTTTGTCCAGCATGGCGATGTCCTTCATCAGCTGAACCTGATGATCCTCCAACACATTGCAAATGCGGTTGACATTGGCCTCCGCGCTGGAATATTTGGCTTTATAAGTAGAAATTTTATTGCCGGAACGCTTAAAAAAGCTGAACAGGCCCTTTTCTTCTTCGTCTACATTGAATTTTTTCAGTTCAACCACTACGTTGGTCAGCATTTCGCCAACCTCACTCATGTCCTTGGTGCGAACATTGTTGAGGGCCGTTTCAGAAAAATCGGCGATTTTTTTCTGCGCGCCGGAACCGTATTGAAGAACCAGGTTGGAATTGCTAATCTGAATTTTCTCGGCAAAATCGTTGACCATTTTCCGCTCTGCATCAGACAGGGAGCTTTCGTCAAAAACGGCGGCTTGGGGCTGCTCGGGCTTGGGGGCCAAAGGCTGCTCCACAGCAGTTTCCAGATCCAGTGTCAGGGTTGGAACTTCCTGCGTATCCAGAGAAAGCTGCGGGGCAGTGTCCATTTTCTTTTCTTCCATTGTAATACCCTCCTGTATAAAATCCGTTAACGGGACCGGCCTTCAAATTCCTGATTGGTCAATCCCTCTTGGGCAAGCATGGTTTTCAGTACGCTGATATCGGCGGAGATGTCAATGGCATCGTTTTGGAACAGACTGTCCAAAAGAGAAGCAAACGCGTTGTTTACCGTATCCAAAATATCAAGAATTTCCTGTTTGGTATTGCGGATATTTTCTCCCTGTACCGGCTGATTTTCGAATTCCCGGTAGGATATCACCAGCTTTACGGTGGTGGGTAGATAATAGTTCATAAACCGGCGGATTTCCGGCAGTTTTTCCGGATGCCTTTCCACACAGGCAAAGATTTTCCCGGTGACCGTTTCCAGCTGGAGGAGTTTTTCGGAAATTTCCTGACCAGGTAGGGCATCGTTGGCTTCCCGGATCTTGCGGACCCAGCCCCGTCCTTCGGCGATTACGGCTTCCAGCCCGTTGGGATTCTCCTGGATTTTGGCCTCTTCAAGCTCCCGCTGTTTCCGGTTGGCCTGGCCAACCCGATATTGCCCATAGGCCTCGTCGGTCAGAATCAGGCAGGTGTTTTCGTCGTCCAGATGCCCTTGGGGGAACAAACCGGTTTTTATCATGCTTTTTAAATCCCGTATGACGAATTTAGGAGATTTATTCACTGCTTTTGCCAGCACGTCGATCGCGCAAACCTGCCGTGTGCCGATAGCCAGCAGATATTGCAGATATCTGCGTTTGCGGAATTTCCCAATGCAGTGGGCGGCCAGCCAAAAGCTCGCCGCGGTCATAAGCAGTAGCATCAAAAGACTGGTGATCATTGAAAATTTAAAAGGCAGAGAAAAAAGATCTGTTACAGACTGATATGCACCCTGTAAAAAGCAAACTCCAAAAAACAACCCTGCAAAAACGCCGATAACAGCAGCCTTTTTGTTGGGCAGCTTCATGGCTTTTTGCTTGGGCTGAACCCGGTTGGACGGCCTTTGCCAGTCGGTGGCATAACGCGATGGAACCCGCTGCATCGCTGGTTGGGGCGGAGACTGCCGCACCTGCTGCGGGTTGGTTTGCTGCCTGCCTTGCGCTTGTGTGAAAATTTTTCCGGTCTGTACGTCAATACGCTTTAGACCTTCTGCGGTTTGTTTTTTTACGGTTTCAAAGGTCGTGCCCAACGTTTGCTTCAGCTGGGTAAAATCACCGGAATGCAGTGCACTTTCGATCGTATCGCTGATTAATTTTTCCCAATCCGGCTCCTGATGGTTTTTCATTGCACCCCTCCACAGCGGCGATTTGCCGTTTTTATCATCTTGTTTTTAATCATATTATACTGTATTTTTGTTTGCTTGACAATCCGGTTCCATCGGCATTCTTTTTTGTGGGCGAATTGTCAAGACCGTTGCCGTCGGCAGTCAGACATATCCGTAAAGTCCCCGTACCGAAGCTTCTCCTGCCCGGATTACAAAATTTTCTCCGGCTTTTTGACAGATCAATCCGCCGTCTGGTGCAATGGAAATGGCCTGCGCCGTTACTTCCTGCTGGCCGCGGATAACCCGGACCTGCCGGCCTAGGGTTACACAGCGGTCGCAGTAGGATGCTGCGAAAGGAGAAAACCCTTCCTGGCGGTACTGCTCTAAAATAGGTTCCAATTCCTCTAAAAGAAGAACCGCCGCTTCTTGCGCCGTTCGCCTTTGACCATCAAATGCCAGCAGGGAAGTGGCATGAGGCAGATTGTTTTGGATAAAAAAATCCTCGTCCTGGCAAAGATTAATGCCCATTCCACAGACGGCTGACACTTTTCCGCCCTGAATTTTGCTTTCGCAGAGAATGCCGCAGACTTTTTTTTCGCCCAGCAGTACGTCATTGGGCCATTTAATGCGGGCAGCGGCCCCCAGACTGCGGGCGGTGGCCAGACCGCATAAAAGGGGCAGTAACCCCATATCACTGATTTTCATAGAATGAAAAAGCACCGAAAGATACATCGCTTGCCCGACAGGCGCTTCTGACCAGCTTTTGCCCTGGCGCCCTTTCCCGGCGGTTTGCCGGTCGGCGATGACAGCGGTGCCGTCGGCAAAATCCCCCTGTTTGAGATAATCGTTGGTAGAGGCGACCTCATCCAGATGAATCCAGTGCTTTCCACACCATTTTGTGTGTAAAACAGGCATTTCCTCCATTGTCATACCTCCACGATGTTGGTCATAATCCCTTGGCTGGTAATATCCAGAATCCCGTAGGTAGGTCCGCCCTGCCGGGGAATCGAAAGGCTGCCGGGGTTCATGATATAAAGACCGCCGTCGTATTCGGTATGGGCCACATGGGTGTGCCCGTACAGTACTACGTTGGCCCGGCAAACCCGAGCCGCAGTTTTTAGTTCCGACAGGGAGTGCTTGACATAATAAGTGTGCCCATGGGTAATCAGAACATTTTTGCCGGATAACTTTACCAGATCGCTGTTTTTGGTCTCAGAGCCAAAATCGCAGTTTCCGGCTACCCACAGATAGCGGCGGTCGGGATAAAGATTCTGCACGTCCTCAAACTCCCGTTCCCCATCGCCCAAGTGGATATAGAGATCTGCATCCGGGTGCTTTTCCATTACCCGCTGTACGTTTCGGAAATTTCGATGGCTGTCCGACATGACGATAATTCGCATGAAAAAAACCTCCGTCCTCTGGCTTTGGTCGAAAGCCTGTCCCAACACATTTTTGGTTTGTCCGGACAGGAATAGATAATTTAAATGTATCATAGAAATAAAATAATTGGAATAGGTGGTGAGCAGAATGCATGAATTTTTCATTGAGGAAGAAAAGCTGGAAGGATTGCTGCAGCTGGCGAGCGAAAAAACGGGAATTTCCAAGCGGGAGCTGCAGGAAAAACTCTCCGGCGTCATGCAGGATGGCAAGATTGTGGTAAATGAGCAGATATACGGCCTGCTTTCCGACCCGAAAAAGCTAGAAATGCTGCTGAATTCCGGCATTGTCGGCAGGCTTTTGAAAGAACTCGGGAGGCAGAAAGAGTCATGAGTGAACTTTCCGACCTGTTGGACGGCCTTTTGGGAAGTGAGGCGGGGAAAGATTCGGGAGGAATGGACGGTTTATTCGATCTGCTGGGCGGGCTGATGCAGTCCGCTCCATCGCAGAAGAAAGAACCGTCACCGGAGGAACCGCCGGGTGCGAAAGCTCCGGATACGGCGGATTTTGAGCAGATCCTGCGCATTGTTTCCAAGCTGCAGGATGATGATAAGAATATCCGGCTGCTGCGGGCGCTTCAGCCGCACCTTACCCCGGAGCGGGCTGCCCGGACAGAAGATGTCATCAAGATAATGCGGCTGGCAAACCTGCTGCCGCTGCTTCGTTTTTCCAGCGGCCCGGAAGCAAAAACAGCAGACGAAGAGGAGAGATGACTATGGATCATTGGAACAAAGGAGGGCTTTCCCGGGAAGAATTTCTCCGTATGCGGGAAAATGCCCTGCGCCAACTGCAGGAATTAGCCAAAAAGCAGCAGGCGTTTGCAAACGTTGACAAGGCACCTGCACAGAATTCGAATGTTATGAAAAATTCATCCGAAAAAGTGTTATCCGCGCGTCCGGAGGAGAAGCTGCAACAAACGGCTCCTGAGAAGATGCAGGATGCCGCCGTTGCCCAGCCGAAGGAAGCCGATTTGCAAACGCCGCCCATTCTGCCGGATCGTCCCGATCGGTTGGATGCCGGAGATTTTTTATATGGAAGCCCAAAACCTGTCTGGCAAAATGAACGGCAGCCTTTGCAGGAACCGCCGGAAATACCGCAGCGGCCGATTGCTATGCCGGTCGAGCGGGAAACCGGGGAAAGGCTTTTAGAATTTACACCCGCGATCCCCTCCCATTTGCCGCCAGGAGGATACCTTCATCCGCCGTTGCCCTCGGAACCTGAGGCAGATTTACTGCAGAGCCTTTCCAACATATCGCATACCATTGAGAACATAGGATTTTCCAGCGAAAGCGGGTTTCAGAATGGTCCGGCCGCAGCGTCGGCGAATGCTGGCCAAAGCCGGGAAGACGTTTTTTCCCCGAATCTGCCCGAATCTAATGTGCCTCAGGCGGATTTTTTGACGGATATTCAAAAAGAACAGGTTTTGCCGGCTTTTGCGCCGGATGATCTGTTCCCTCTGCCGGAACAGCCGGCAAAGGAAGAGGCTGCACCGCCGCGGGAGACATTGCGTCTTTCCGTGTCAGAATTACAGCCTGTTATGCCAGCGCCGTCCCATCCTGTTCCACCAGCGCCACCGGCACCGCCTTTGGATTCCGATCCGCGGCAGCCAAGATCGCCGAAACCGGATTCGCCGCCGTCCCGGTCTCCCTATCATCCGGACGGTTTTATACCGGACCGGCCAGGTAGGGTCCCGGTTTTTCATCCGGACGCGGTGGCGGCAAAAGAGGAACGCTATATCCCGCCGGCACCGCCGCAGAAGCCGCCATTTCGGCGCAGAAGCTTTTGGAGAGGGGAAAATCCTAAAAAAAAATAGACGGAGGGAGTCCCCTCATGCTGCTGCACCTGCCGCAGAGAGATGGATTGCTGCTGTTAGGCGTTCTGATCGCCTTATATGTAAACAAGGCGGATCCGAAGCTGATGCTTGGCATCCTCTATCTGCTGTTGTGAACGCATTGCCGGTATTCCGGTAAAAAAGGACGGCCGACGAAAAGTATATGCTATCCGCAAAAGCTTTCGCCGGCCGTTTTTGCCGACTGTTCTTTTGGCGTTTTCGCCTTTCGGGAGAGACAGGCGGAAAAACCATGGAAACCGGATCAGAAGAAAAGGAGGAATGTCCCTTGCAGTGCTGCTGCAACCAGCATGTTTTTGCACCGCGCAAGGCAAGACCGTTTGTCCGGCTCGCTACCAGGCTGGATGAAAATTTCCAGGGCGGTTATACGCCACAGCAGATCCGTTCTGCTTATGATTTCCCGGCAAATTCCACCGGCCTTGGTCAGACTATTGCGCTGATTACTACTGGACTTCAGCCCAATATAGAATCGGATCTTTCCTTTTTCAGCAGCTTTTTTTCTTTGCCTGCAGCTCGTTTGACAATTCGGCGGATCGGTGCTGTCCCAGAGGTTTTAGATTCGGATTGGGCGTTGGAAACGACATTGGACGTAGAATGGGCCCATGCACTGGCGCCAGAGGCGGATCTGCTATTGGTCTACGCCGCTTCGGACCGAATTGGGGATCTGATGCAGGCGGCAGATCTGGCGGCGGGCTTGGGCGCGGATGTGATATCCATGAGTTGGGGAGAGCAGGAGCGCCCCGGCCAATCGGAGCTGGAACGTGTTTTTCGCCTATATCCATCGACAGCATTTGTAGGCTCTGCTGGAGATCAGTCTGCCGTTCCATTTTTTCCCTCCACTTCAGGGTTGGTTCTTTCCGCAGGCGGCACCAGTCTGGTTTTGTCTGATACGGGAGAGCGGATCAGCGAAATAGCCTGGTATAGCGGCGGAGGGGGGCCTAGTCAATTTTTTTCCATCACACCGGCCCAGACCCGAATGGAGGGTATCCAGGAACAGACAAACGGGATGCGCGGCACGCCGGACGTCAGTTTCTGTGCGGATCCGGATTATGGCGTTGCCATTTACCACAGTATTGAGATTTCCGGCTCTGCTGGATGGGGCAAAGCTGGCGGCACCAGTTTCGCCGCGCCCGCATGGGCGGCAGTACTGGCTGGAATTCGGCAGCGGGGAGGTACGGCATTACCGCAGAATCTGTACCAGCTGGCCGGCGGAATCCGGTATCTGGAACCTCAGCCGTATTTTTATGATATCATACAAGGGGAAAGCCGTTTATATCAGGCCCGGAAAGGCTGGGATTTGTGTACCGGCCTAGGCTCTCCCCAAGTAAGCCAAATTCAGGAAAGCCTAGCTAGAACGAATATTCAGCAGTAATATTTTTGAGCGCTTTGGCACAAAACATCATGTATCCGAAGCATGCCACGATGACGTGCAAGGCGGATGATGCATGAAGTTTCACGCATATAGGCCTTCCGGCCCCGTGCACTGAAATTTTATGTGTGTGCCGCCTCCAGAGCGGCACCGGATTTTTCTACACTTTTGCATAGCAAAATAAGGTAAGAACCGTTGAAACGGTTTGATTTATATAAAGGAGGGCTTTTATGAGCAAAGGCTATATTGTCGCACAGCTTTTTACAGCGCGGCAGGCCCGTCCCATCACGAACGCCACCGTTATCATTTCCCGCCCGGGCGCCGGAGGGGAAAGCGTCATTCGTACGGTGGAGGTGGATCGGGAAGGAAAAACGGAACCGATCGAAGTCGATACGCTTCCCAAATCACTTTCTTTGGACGAAACATATGAAGGAGTTCCATATACTACTTATGATATTACCATCCGGGCATTTAATTTTGCCAACCAGTTGATCCGACGGGTGCAGGTGTTTGAGGCTCAGACAACGCTGCAGCAAGTTGAATTGATCCCCTTTGACCGGGAAGCTTATACCAATAATACAGACTTTATTTTCGAAACGCCTGCTCACAGTTTGGCACAGGCCGACTGCGAGCCGGATTGTTCACCACAGCAACAATTAGATCAGCCACGGCTGCCGGAGAATCCCATAGAGCGAGAAGTGCGCCCACAGGTACTGCAAAGCGTGATTGTTCCCAGTCAAATTGTCGTGCATTTGGGAACACCCCGCTCCAATGCTGAAAATGTCTATGTTTCGTTTCCGGATTATATAAAAAATGTTTGCTCCAGCGAAATTTACCCTACCTGGCCGGAAAATGCTATCCGCGCCAATATTTACGCGCAGATTTCCCTGGCGCTCAACCGGGTCTATACGGAATGGTACCCCAGCCAAGGATATAATTTCCAAATTACGAATTCTACCCAATATGACCAGAAATATGTCAAAGGACGAAATATTTTTGAGAATATCAGCCGCATTGTGGACGATATTTTTAATGTCTACGTCAGCCGCATTGGCTCCAGAGGGCCATTCTTCACCGAATATTGCGATGGGCGGCAGGTAAGCTGCTCCGGACTAAAGCAATGGGGAACGGTAGATTTGGCCAATCAAGGCTATACGCCGCTGGGAATTTTAAAATACTATTATGGCGACAATATTGAACTGCTGGAAACCAACAATATTCAGGATATTCCGCAATCCTATCCCGGTACACCTTTGCGGCTGGGTTCCCAAGGGACCTATGTGCAGATCCTTCAGGCGAAGCTCAACCGTATCCGGCGTAACTATCCCCTTATCGGCAGTATTACAGAGGATGGAGTATTTGGCACTGCTACCGAAAATGCGGTTAAAACGTTCCAAAGCATATTTAATCTCGCACAGGACGGCATCGTAGGAAAAGCCACCTGGTATAAAATTTCATATATCTATGTCGCCGTGACCAAATTGGCGGAATTGGGGGCGGAAAATGAAAACCTCCCGTCCAACGCGGGCTCTTATCCCGGCAATGTACTGAAAGAGGGGTCCACCGGTCTGGGCGTTTCTATTATACAGTTTTATTTGAGTACAGTTAATATGTTTTATCAAACGGTGCCCGCGGTGGACATCGACGGTATATACGGACCAGAAACCGCCAACGCGGTTAGAACCTTTCAGCGTCAGTTTAATCTTACGCAGGACGGCATTGTGGGAAAAGCCACTTGGGACAAATTGTATAAAATATATTTGGAACTGGTGGTGCAGCTGCCCGGCTCCACGACCAGCTGCCCGTCTTATCCCGGTACACCGCTGCGGCAGGGCGATTTCGGTCGGGATGTCAGCACGCTGCAGGCTTGGTTGAGCTATATTGCAGACTACGATCCCGGTATTCCGAAGGTTGCCTCCGACGGAATTTTCGGTGCGGGAACGCGGAATGCAGTAGTGGCCTTCCAGCGGAATTATGGCCTGACCGCAGACGGCATCGTAGGGCAGGCCACATGGAACCGGCTGTGCGAAGCTTCAACGCAGATTGCCACTGGAACTGCCTCGGATCAATATCCTGGCACACCGTTACGGGTTGGCTCCAGCGGCGCCAATGTGCTGAAGATGCAGCGGTATCTCAATTACATTGCCAATACCTATACCAATATCCCTCGCGTAGCAACCGACGGAATTTTTGGAAATGCCACTCGCAGCGCGGTGGTAGCTTTCCAACGGCAGTTTGGCCTGACCGCAGACAGTATTATCGGTCAGCAAACCTGGAACCGGATTGTCCAGGTTTATAATGATCTGAGAGTCCAGGCGGCTTCGCAGCAGGCTCAACCGTTCGTTATGGCATGGAACGATTCTGTGTCATCCGGCACTTCGGTTCCTTATGAAGGGCAAGCGGATTCTGCTGTTCCGGCAGTGGGGGCAGACGTCCAAATCCGGCAGCTTAGAAAACAGCTTCAGGATTTGCTGCGTGCGCACCCGGAGCTTTCAGCTGATCGTCGGGCTTGGCGGGACGATCCGATGATGGAGGCCGGTTTGTTTGAGCAAAATGGCATGCCGCGGCGGGATGAAACGCTTTAAAAGATATCAAAGCTATAAAAAGGCGGGTTTTCCCGCCTTTTTATAGCTTTTTCTAAATTTCACACGCGCAGCCCAGGAAAATAACGGGACAGGCGAAAAAGCCGTAGTGTAAGGCTGTTTTGGGGGCAGTGGTTCATCCGGTGTGAGAGAACCTTGCTTTTTCATTGCGAAAGAGCCAGAAGAAGATGGGTCAACAGCCAGGCGAGAAGTCCGCATAGTGGAAAGGTCAGCAGCCAGGCGGACAACATCTGTCCGGCAACCGAAAGCTGTACGGATTTGCGGCAGCGTGCGGCGGAACATCCGGCTAATGAGGCAGTCTTGGTGTGGGTAGTGCTTACCGGAAGTCCCAGCAGAGAAAGGACAAGCAGAGCAGCAGCGGAGGCGAGATCTGCTGCTGCCCCTTGGGATTTATCAATTTTGACCATCTCGACTGCGGTTTTCTGAATAATCCGCCGTCCGCCGCACAAAGTTCCGATTCCCATGGCTGCGGCACACAATACGGCAGCTATGGAGATTGGCTGCTTGCCAAGTGATGGAAGATTCGCCGCCATTTGCCAGGCCAATCCCAGCATGGCAGCGAATTTTTGCCCGTCCTGTCCTCCGTGCATCACTGCGCAAGCAGCAGCGCCAGTTTTTTGCCATATGGACAGGCGCTTTTCTCCCAATTGGTAAAGTATAGGTCCTGCAAGACGGTATAAAATCCATCCCAGCAAAAAACCCAGCCCCAGCGAAAGAAAGAGCCCTGCCAGCACTGGCTGCCAATCCTGCCAATGGACGGCGCCGCCTGTGCCTAGTGCCAGGCCGCTGCCCAGCATTCCGGCCATCAGTCCATGACTTTCGCTGGTGGGGATCCCCCAATACCAAGCGGCAGCGGCAAACAAGACTACCGATAAAAAGCATCCTGCCAGTGCGCAAAAACCGGCCTCTCCCGATTGGGAAAAATCGGTCAGATTCAGAATGGTTTTAGCTACCTGACCACCCATCAGGCAGAAAAACAACGCTCCTGCCAAATTACAGGCGGCAGCCATCCAGGCGGCAGCACGGTAAGGCATGCTGCCGGTAGCTACAACGCCGGCGATGGCATTGGGGGCGTCGGTCCAGCCGTTGACAAAAATCAGCGCCAAAACGGAAAAAAAGAGTAAAAAACGCAAAAAATCCGCCTCCTTTCTGCTAAAAGAATATGCAGAAAAGAAACGGAAAAGAAGGTGTTGGAACCGGCCCTTCCAGTGAAGAACCCGACGGCTGATGATACCTTTGTTCCAGGCTGCACGGTTCTGTGTTAAAGAGTGGAATTTTCATCTTCCAACGCAAGCCGGTACAGCTCTCCTTTTTTGTATCCGGTTTGTTTTGCCACCTGTTTTGCAGCGTCAGAAACTGAGATCCCGGATTCCCGCAATGCTTTAACCTGCGCTGCCGCTTCCTCCAGGGTCAGGGAGGTTTTTTCCGGCTCTGGCGCTCCTTCAATAATCAGCACATATTCTCCTCTGGGGGATTTTTCCCTGTACCGCTCCAATGCGCCGGAGAAGGTGGTGCGAATAATTTCCTCGTGCAATTTGGTCAGTTCCCGGCACAGGGCAATGCGCCGATCTCCCAGTACCTCCAGCATATCCTGAAGGGTGTAAATCAGCTTATGGGGCGCTTCATAAAAAATCAGCGTATGCTGATCGCCGGAAATCTGATGCAGATGTTCCATCCGGTTTTTTCGGTTGGTACTCAAAAAGCCTTCAAAGCAAAAGCGGGAGGTGGGAAGTCCTGAAACCGCCAGGGCGGAGATGGCAGCTGATGGACCGGGAATGACGACCGTAGGAATATCTCTGGCCGCACACAGCCCTACCAGATCCTCCCCGGGATCGGAGATGCAGGGCATACCGGCGTCGGTGGCGATGGCACAGTTTTCTCCCGCTTCGATCCGCGCCAGAATTTCTTCTCCCCTTTCCCGCAGATTATGCTGATAATAGCTGATCATGGGCTTTTTGATCTGGAAATGACTGAGCAGTTTTTGGGTAACCCGGGTGTCCTCGGCTGCAATAAAATCCACCTCGCGCAGCGTTTGGACCGCTCGTGGGGAAAAATCCGATAAATTTCCAATCGGTGTTCCTACCACGTATAAAGTTCCGGACATAAAAGGTACCCTCCTGTTTTACAGATTCTCTTTTTTATGATAGATACGCAAAATCTCCTGCGAGAAACCGCCTTCCCCCTCTACCAAAAGGGGAGGCTCTATCGTCATGTAGGGTTTGGAGCCTTTTTTGCCCTCTACTAAAAAAAGCCAAGGGGCAGAGGCCGGACGCTGCTGGACAAAGCGCACTCGTTTAGGCTCTATTCCGGCGCTACGCATAGCGCATAGTGTATCGCACAACCGTTCCGGTCTTTGACAAAGGCATAGCCTTCCGCCGAAACGCAAAAGCCGGGATGCGGCTTGGCAAACATCCTCAATGGTACATAATACCTCGTGCCGGGCAATTCTTTCCGCGTCGGTCTCGCTTAAAATGCCGCTGCCCTGCGCTTTATAAGGCGGGTTGCAGGTCACCAGATCCAGCGGCCCGCAGGGAAGGGAAGAAAGTTCTTTCAGATCGGTCAGAAGTGGGATGAAGCGGTTTTTTAACCCGTTTTTTTGAATGGATTGTTCCAGTTGCTCAATTGCCTGCTTTTGGATATCCGCCCCGTAGCACAGGCGGGGCGGATCGTCTCGGAACCACAACAGCGGAATGATACCGCAGCCGGTTCCCAAATCACAGCAAAGATCTTTCCGCCTGGGAGCGGCAAAATCAGAGAGCAAAAACGCATCGGTTCCAAATTTGTGAGCGCTGCTCACACAGATAAACAGAGAAGGGGACAGCTCTTCCCAGCAAAACTCTTCTCCCATAGCTCCTCCTTACTGCAATTCCAGCAGCCGACACAGTTCGTGCATGGCTTGGCTTTTACACATGACTACCATTCGGTCTCCGCTGAGCAGCTGGGTGTTGCCGCGGGGGATGATCAGGCTGCCGTCCCGGAAAATAGAGACAATAATCGATTCCACCGGCAGCTGCATCTGGCTTAAGGTTCTGCCATGGAATTTGTAATTTTTGGGCAGCTCCAACTCGCTTAAAGAGGCTTCTCCGCGGTTTAAGCTCATGAGTTCCTTGATAACGGCAGTATCCACTTCATGTTCCAGCAAACGGGCGATACTATCGGTACTGCTGATGGGGATATCCACTCCCAGCTGTTTCATGACCGACAGGTTTTTGGGGTTGTTCACCCGGGCCACAGTGCGTTCCACACCGAAATAGCGTTTGGCCAGCTGGCAGGCCACCAGATTGCTTTCGTCCTGACCGGATACACCAATCAGAGCGTCGCAGTCTCGGATGCCGGCATTTTCCAATGTGTCCAATACCGTTCCGTCCCCCTGGATTACCGGCAGATCAAGGCTGTTGGCAACCCGCAGGCAGACATCGGGATCCTTTTCGATGAGCACCGGCTCATGTCCGTGCTCCAGCAGCGTTTGGGTCAGATAAAATCCGATTTTTCCGCCGCCGACTACAATCACTTTCATAGCAGTAACTCCATTTTTCAAGTTTAATCAATGATACGGGCGGCAACCAGCAGATCACCGGGGCGGAGTGTTTCCTGATCGTTTTGAATCAGGGTAAAATCTCCGTTGAGATGCAAAGTCCCCAGCAAATGGGTGTCAGTCACGCGCAGATCCTTTAAATACCGGCCAATCCATTCTTTCTGCGGATAGACGGTGTAATAAGAAAGAACGGCATTGCCGATTACTGTATGCCGCGCCTCGTAGGTTCCGGATAGGGCCGACAGCACCATGTCTACCGTAAGGTTGGTAGGGCTGATGGTACGGATATTAAAGGTGGAGAAAATCTTTTCCCGTTTTGGGTCAAAAATACGGGCCAGCACCGTCTTGGTGTGAAAAATATCCTTAGCCATTTGGCAGACCATAATATTGACGTTGTCATCCTCGGTCATGGCCAGAATGGCGTCGCAACCCTCAATGCCGGCGCGCTTGAGCACATCCTGGTCGATGGGTACACCGCTGATGGTATAGCCTGAAAAATCCGAATCCAGCAATGTGAAATGGGCTTCCTCCCGATCCAGTACCGCCACATCGTGCCCCATCCGATCCAGCTCAGATGCCAGCATAGATCCGACTTTGCCACAGCCAACAATCAAAATATTCATAGTATCCTCCGAGCCGATAAAATAAAAAAGACTGCCGCAGCTGATGGCGGTATCCCAGTTTTGCCCGGATTAGCTTTTTGAAAAGTAACGGCGAAACAGGGCAGACTTGTCTTTTTGACCGGCAACATTATTATACACGCCTCAGCATAGAAAAACAATGCGAAAGGGCATTAAGAAAGCATTAAGAAAGCGGCGCCGCGGCGCCGCTTGAAAAGAATGGCTATGCTTTCTCCGCCGGATTGGCTGCGGCAGAGTTCAGCCGTAGACCGGCTAGAATTTTGCGGAAACGGAAGGTGAACATCAGCACCGTGACCAAAACCGCCAGAAAATCGGCTATCGGCTCTGCCAAAAAGACGGCGAACACCTGATCTGAGAAGAACAGCGGCAGGATAAAAATAAGCGGAATCAGCAGAATTACTTTACGAAGCAATGCCAAAAACAGGGAAACGGCTGCTTGCCCCAGTGCAATAAAGGTTTGCTGACAGGCGATTTGCGCGCCAAAAAACAGAAAAGTACCCATATAGATGCGCATTGCCCAGACTGAGATTTCCGTTAGCGCCGAATCAGAGCTGAAAATCAGGATAAAGGCTTTGGGAACCAACATACAGCCGGCCCAAAGGACAAAGGTAAAAATCATGCAGCAGACCAACAGAAGCTGAAAAGCTTTTTTCACCCGGTCGGCAGTGCGAGCGCCGAAGTTATAGCTGATAATAGGCTGTGCACCTTGGGTAAGCCCCATTAACGGCAACATACCGAATTGCATTACGCTGGTCAAAATGGCCATAGCGCCTACTGCCAGATCGCCGCCAAACCGCTGCAGCTGGGTGTTGAAGCAAATGGACAGCAGGCTTTCCGTGGACTGCATGATAAAAGGGGAAACTCCCAGCGCCAACACCGGACCGATAATTTTGGGGTTCAAGCGCAACCGGGAAAGGCGGATGCGCAGAATCGTTTTTTTACCGGTTAAAAACACCAAGACCCAAACGGCGGAGACCGCTTGAGAAATGATGGTCGCCAATGCGGCGCCCTGTACGCCCATATCAAACAGAAAGATAAAAACAGGATCTAAAACGATATTGCACACAGCGCCGATGATGGTAGTTTTCATTCCCACCTGTGCAAATCCCTGAGAAGTGATGAACATATTAAGGCCCATAACAATCTGCACAAAAATGGTACCGGCTGTGTAAATACGAAGATAACCGGTGGCATAGCCAATGGTGTCGGCGCTGGCGCCGAAAGCCATTAGCAGCGGCTCACAAAAAAATAGGATGACAGTGGTGAGCACTACTGAAATGCAGACCAACGCCGCACAGCAGTTGCCGAGAATTTCCTCCGCCATATTATTATCCTGGCGGCCCATAAAAATGGCGGCTCGTGCCGCGCCGCCCATGCCGATCAGAGAACTGAAAGCGGTGATCAGCGTGATAATTGGAAAGGTCACGCCCACACCGGTTAAAGCGGTGGCGCCAATAACGGGAATATGACCGATATACATACGGTCCACAATATTATACAGAAGGTTGATAATCTGGGCGGTGATGGCCGGGACTGCCATAGTGAACAGCAGTTTACCGATACTCCCGGTGCCAAAATCCGCCTGGGAACTTTTTTTCAATCAGATCCCTTCCTTTCACAGGGTAGAGTAATTGAATTATTCAAAATCGCATTCATTCTCATCACCGCAGGGATCCCGGTTAAGGGCGCCGACCATGTCGCGCCCCTGCACATAATTGGCTTGACGGGCTTGTTCAATGGTGTTGTCCAAAAGCTCCAGCACGGCGCGTGGATTCCGGATAGCCTTGAGTTCCTTGGTAGGAGTGTCACTGTCCTTGGCGTGCAGCGTAATGGTGCCGCATCCAAAAATCCGTTGCGTAATGGGCAGAGCAAGCTTTTTGTCAGTGATTCGATAGAGCATAATCTCGTCTTCGTGAATATTCAAAAAGCCTTTGCGGGTAATAAATTTCTCCGATGTGATGATGTACCTTGTAAAGTTGATGGCAAGTCCCAGAAAATTGTGGGGTTTATCGGTCCAAAGCTGATTTTTCATCGGTTCCATTCCAAACACTCCTTTGGCTGAAAGAATTAAGAATATCATTTCCATTATAGCAAGGATGGCTTAAAAGAACAAGAGCCGATTGCCAGCGGGGGTATCAGAGACGGATATGATGCAAAAAACGTTTGATTTTTTCTATCTCATCATTTACATATCAAGGGGTAAAGCCATTTTATAAAAATCGGGCATCCAATCAGACGATCGATTTGAAAACAGCTGATCATAGGTGATACGATTTCCAATTGCTTTATTTGGGCGTTAAAAATAGAAACCATAACAAAAAATGAAAAACATAAAAGACGGAGTGAAGCCGTCACAAATCGTCAATCAAATATCCGAAACAATGACTTGATTACCGTGCTGTGTTAAGGACAAGTTTATCGCTGCCATCCGAAAGTTTATGCAGATGGACGAGCTGACCGCACCGCTGTTGCGGGAGCTTATTGACCATATCGAAGTGTACGAAACGCAGGGCGTCGGAAAAAGTAGAACACAGCGAATCGCAATTCACTACCGCTTTGTGGGGTACATCGACATCCCGGCAGCGCCTCTGACAAGCCATTATATCTCCGAAACAAGGCAGGGCGTGGCCGTGGAATATATCCCCGCATAACGAAGGAGAGCAGGCGAAATGCCTGCTCTCCAAAAGAAGCATAAAAAATCGAGTGTTCATAACATCAAATCCGTTATGAACACTCGATATGGTGCGGGTAACAGGACTTGAACCTGCACAGCCTTGCGACCATTAGAACCTGAATCTAACGCGTCTGCCAATTCCGCCATACCCGCATATCACATTTTTAAATGGCGGTTTGTGTCAACGTATGCGATTATATCATCCATTACAGGGAATGTCAATGATTTTTTTGAAAAAAGTTTTTTTACTTTTTCAAAAAAGTGCTTTGCTTTTTGGAAAAAATGTGATATACTAAACTGTACCATTTCATATGCGCCTGTAGCTCAGTGGATAGAGCACCGGCCTCCGGAGCCGGGTGCGTAGGTTCGATTCCTATCAGGCGTACCAAAATCGCGGCATGTAAGTTTCTGCAAGCAGAGACCTATATACCGCGATTTTTTATAGAGAGTTTTGTCCTTTTTTGACATTGGTTTTTCCGCTTGCACGCTGAAAACCTTCTGTTACCCCCGATGGGAAAAGCGGCCAAGGCATTCGGCTGACCGCTGGATAACAGGTTTTAAAGTGTTCAGGAATCCTTAAAAGCCCAGTCGTTTTGACGGGGCTTTTATCATGTTTTCTCTTAAAAATCCTTGCTTTTGTGCTCTTTTGGTGTTTGGTAGGACGGCGGTTTTAATATCTGGATCGCCGCATGAACCTTCAAAACAGGCTGAGCTGTTCCGCCTGCACCGGACGAGCAGCGGCTTTTTCCCGCAAGATTTCGGCGGCAGGCAAATCAGACAAAAAGACAGAAGGCTTGCCGGGAACAGTCAGAATCAATTCTTCCCGGGCGCGGGTAATCCCGACGAAAAACAGCCGGCGCTCCTCTTGCAAATCAGATTTTCCCTTGGAAGATTCCAACGGAATGCTCCCTTCCTTGACACCGCACAAAAAGACAACGGGAAACTCCAGTCCTTTGGCGGCGTGCAGTGTCATCACACGCACAGCGCCGGAAGCGTACGTCTTTCCCGCCGCCCGGCGAAGATCTCCCTCCCGTCCCAGCAGCAGAGCTTGATGGAAAGAAGCCATGTCATCCCAAAATACCGCGGCGTTTTGCAACTTTTCCATGGAGGATGAAATGGGACTTTCTCCCTGCCAGCGTTCCAACAGGCGGCGAGGTTTTTCCTTTGACACCAGAGGCAGAAAGTCTTGCGCTGTGTCCCAGCAGGGAATAAGGTGCGGATAGGCTGACGTATCGGCCCGCAGCATGTCGATGTCTCTTATTTTTGCCCGGCGAACCGCTTGAATCGCCTGCTGTACGACATCGGCGGGGCAGTGCCAGATCAAACGAAGCGCATTTTCTAAAGCCAATGTGTCCTGCTCATGCAGCAGCCATCCGAAAAAGCCCAGCGTTCCGCGTACTTCATCGTCGGCAAGATAATCCTCCCGCCCGGCGACCACGCAGGGGATGCTATCGTGCCGCAGACATTTTTCCACCAGCTGTGCCTGTCGGTGGGTGCGGCAGAGAACGGCAATCTCCGAAAAGGAACGCACCGTATCCTGCCGGTCGTTGCGATGTACCTCCAGCATGCCAAGGCCGCCGGTCATCTGGGCGATTTCCCGTGCAATGGCAATGCCCTCGGCAAAATCTCCCGCTGCTTCCATCAAGCGAACCGGTTTCCCGGCAGGGCGGTTGGGCAGCAGGGTACGGACAGGCCCCGGGTTAGGCGCGATGGCGCATAGTGCCGTGGACAAAATCTGAGGAGTACTGCGGTAATTTTGTACCAGCCGGATTTCCCGAAGGTCAGGCAAATCTTTTTTCAGTCGGGCAAAACAGTCGGAGCCGGCACCTCGAAAGCCGTAGATTGCCTGATCCGGATCCCCGATGACAAATAGCCCCTGCCCGCCACGGTTCCAATGGCGGATCAGACGGTACTGCAGGTCGTTGATATCCTGAAATTCGTCCACCAGCAGATGAGAAAAATGCCGTCCGTAGCCGACCTCGCTTTCCAGTGCGCACAAAAGCAGGTCGTCGAAGTCCAGAGCTCCTTTTTGTTCTAAGAGCACTTCATAGTCTGAAAACGCGCCTTCTTCCAGCAGAGAGGTATCCGGCTCTCCACCGTTTTTGATCCGAGAAATCTCCTGCAAAAAACGGAGGGGAGACAGGGACAACCCCCGGCTTTGTATGATTTGAGAAGCCAACTGCACCGCGTCCGGCCCGCCGATAAGAGAGACCTGTCCCAGCAATGCCAGGCAGATGGAGTGAAAGGTACCAATGGTCATGCCGCGTACCGCCCGTTTTCCTCCCAGCCGCTGCTCCAACCGCCCGCGCATTTCGGCGGCAGCTTGGTTGGTAAAAGTTACAGCAGTGATTTGGGAGGGCTTTATGCCCCGCTCTTCCACCAGATAGGCAATGCGGGAAACCAGCGTTTTGGTTTTTCCGGTACCCGGTCCGGCGATTACCGCCACAATGGGTTCCTCTGCGCATACGGCTGCTTGCTGCTGCGGGTTCAGCTTTTCTTTTTGAGGGCGAGCCTCTTCTTTTCGCGCCGCAGCGGTCGGCATTTTCTGCGGTTTCGGCGGGAAAGGGTCCGCCGGAGCAGTCGGACCGGAAACCCCGAACAAAGAGGTCTGTCCCTCCAGCGCTTGAATTTCCGAAGGGCTTAGCAGCAGGATTTGTCCGTATTCTCCGTCGTAACCGGGAATTCGCCGAACCTGTCCGTTCCGGAGACGGCGGATGCCTTCTGCTACGCAGGGGCCTGCCGCCCGGTGTATTTCTTCCAGTGGTGCCTGGCGCAGAATGTAAAATTCCGGTCCTAGATCGGCCAGCAGGGACTCATACTGCTGACCGACTTTTTTTCCGGCGGCAGGCTGCCCGGTGGAAGCGGCGATGACTTCCGGTAATGGGGCGAGACTTTCAAACGGTTTAGCCCCCTGGGGCTGAGAGCCCCCCGGCCGGTCGGCCAGTTCTTCTACCCGATGCTGTACGCCGATGGTGATTTTTTTGCCGCAGACTGGGCAGCGGCCGCCGTAGGCGGCGGTCTGTGCCGGCGTCAGGCGGCATCCGCAGGAACGATGCCCATCTAAATGGTACTTCCCCTCCTCCGGAAAAAATTCTACCGTTCCGGCAAAGCCTTTGCCGGTTTGAAGGGCTTTGGCCAGCGCTGGGTAGGAGAGGTCCGTGTCCAACAGATTGGCTTCCCGCCCTAGCTTGGCGGGGGAATGCGCATCGGAGTTGGAAACCAGGGTGAAGCGGTCCAGAGCCGACACCCGCCAGTTCATAGGAGGGTCGGAGGAAAGGCCGGTTTCCACCGCGTGGATGTATCCGGACAGGTCGCCAAAACATTCTTCCACCGTGTCAAAGCCGGAAAAAGCCCCGAACATAGAGAAATGCGGCGTCCAGATATGGGCGGGGATAAATACCGCCTGAGGGCAGGCATCCAGCGTAATTTCCAGCAAATCCCGGCTGTCCAGCCCAAGGATGGGACGCCCATCCGAATGGATATTGCCGATGGCTTCCAGCCGGTGGGCGAGGGCTTGGGCATCCTCCAGAGAGGGCAGCAGAATTACATTGTGAACCTTGCGGGTTCGGCCGCCTTTTTTGTAGATGGAACTGATTTCCCCGGACAGAACAAACCGCGGTGCGGCTGCTGTCTGGCAGAAAGAATCCGGCAGACGTGCATCGTCCCGCAGGCGATACAGCCCGTCTTCGGCAGGAATCAGCTTTTCTGCCAGTTCGGCTCGCCAAGCGGAATGGGTAAAGTCCCCAGTACCCAAAAGCTGAATGCCTTTTCGCCGTGCCCAAAAATCCAGATGGGCGGTGTCGCAATCTCGGCTGGTGGCCCGGGAGTATTTGGAATGGATATGCAGATCCGCAATATACAAAACATTGTCCTCCCTGGTGTAAATTTACTTTTATTATAACGTACAAGGAGAAAAAAACCAATGCTGCGCAGGGGAGAGGGTGGAAAATGGGAACAAAAACCGAGAAAAAATAAGATTTTTCTGCGCAAAAGGGGGCCTTTTTCCTCTTTTTTCTACTAAAAAACTTCTTTTGTGACGAGCTTTTGACGGGAGTTTTACAGGAAAGTGATGGAGCAGTTTACATGTGCCGGGTAAAATGAAAGCCGTGGAAACACGAAAAGTAAATTTTGGAGGAACGAAGATGAAAAAATGTGTGCACTTGTGCTGGCATTGATGCTGTGCTACGGATTGTTCGCAGGCTGCCAGCAAACGCCCGTTGTGTCATCCGCTGCAACAGATGCGGTTTCTCAGACGCAGCAGAAACCTGCCGTGGAAAAACAGCTCAAATATGTATTTCTGTTCATCGGAGACGGTATGAACTACCCTCAGTTTCAGGCTGCAGCAGACTATCTGGGCGCGCTAGCCGAGGACGGAGAGGGGATTCTGAACGGTTCTCAGGCGCTGAACTTTATGCAGTTCCCGGTAGCCGGATCCACCATTGCCGACACAGTGGCTTTGGCTGACGCAGTGGATGAGACGTTGAAATTTTACGAACAGCACCCCGATGAAACGCTGATTCTTGTAACCGGAGACCACGAGACCGGCGGCCTGACCATTGGATACGCCGGTACCGATTACGACACGTATCTGGACAACCTGGAAAACCAGAAGATTTCTTACGCCAAATATGACAGTGATTATGTGACCAAATACGTGGAAGAGAATACCTCTTTCGAGACCGTGATGCAGCATGTCAAGGCGCTTTTTGGTCTGATGGCTCCCAATGACCCGGAGGCGACGGAGGATTCCAAGCTGGTACTGACTGATTATGAATACGGCCTGCTGGAAGCAGCTTACCAGAAAACCATGAGTCCCAGCGATACGGAGCCGACACAGGAAGAATATGTCCTCTATGGTTCCTATGAACCCATTTCTGTGACCATCACTCATCTGCTCAACAATAAATCCGGCATTCACTTTTCCTCCTACGCTCATACCGGTTTGCCGGTGGCGGTTTTTGCCCAGGGAGAGGGTAGCGGCATGTTTGAAGGATATTACGACAATACACAGATTTATCACAAGCTGGCCGGACTGCTTCAGATTTCTCAATAATAAAAAAAGCGGCCAAAGGCTGCGGAGGAGCGCCGCTTCGCCGTAGCCTTTCGGCGTTTGGAGGGAACCATGTTTGCATCCATATCCAAAGAGAAAAAGTTATATTATCTTCCGGTGGTGATCTGCGTGCTCTGCGTTGTGCTGCTGGCTTTTCTGCCCACCAGATATGAGGACGCGGTGATTTTTGCGGAGGCCGACCACTGCACTGCCAGGGTGATTGCCTGCGACAATCAGGCCATTATTGACACCGGGCTGGTTCGTTCTGGAGAGCAGATCTGCACCATTCGTTTATTAGACGGGTCTTTCAAAGGGCAGGTGACCAGCGGGGTCAACATGCTCAACGGCTCGTTGGAGCAGGATAAGGTGTTTCAGGAAGGGGACACGGCGTTGGTGCTGGTCAACCAAAAAGATGGAAAAATTTTATCGGTAAGCATGATTGACCATTACCGGCTTGGGGGATCAGGGCCAGGCCAAGAAAATTCCGGGCTTTTCTCTCTGTTTTGGTAATGAGGCAACCCGCATAAGCCCCAAGATATTTTCCTCCGATTCGGATCAAGAAATAGGCGATGCCGACCGCACCGGCTGTTAGCAGTGAGGGGAGATTCAGACGGGCTCCGGCCAGGACAAAAAAGATCAGCAATATCGGAGAGATAAAACGGTTGGCCTGGTCGAATAGGCTTTGACTGCCGCCGATATTGATATAACAGGCTCCCAATATCATACAGGAAAGCAGTGGCGAGATATCCATAGCTGCGCATATGCCGGTCAACATCAGGATGATTGCAATGGTCAGCGCCAAACGGTGCTGAACGGAACGGTCGGTATCTACTGCACGGTGCAGAACAAAGCCGAACAAAAAGCCTAACAGCAGAGCCAAAAGATTAAAAAGAACTGGTTTTAAGATCAGTCCGGCGCTGACTCCCCCGGCGTTGGAAGCCTGCACATAGGCGGCGCAGATGCTGAAGGCAATCAGGGCAACAGCATCGTCCAATGCGACGATTTGTAAGATCAGGTCTACAAAAGGGCCTTTCGCGTCGTACTGCTGAATGGTCATAATGGTGGAGGCAGGTGCAGTGGCACACCCGATGGCGCCTAGAAGAAGAGAAAAGGGCAGGGAAAAGTGAAACAGAAAGTACATGGACGCAGTGACCAGAACTGCAGCCGACAGAGATTCCCAAAGAGTGATGGCAACGGTCTTGTGTCCGCTTTGCCGCAGGGTAACAGTCTTAAAATACTGGCCGACACCAAAAGCAATAAAGGCCAGCGCAATGTCATTTACAAAATCCATGCGGGCGATGGCGTCGGTATCGACCAGGCCTAGGATATGCGGGCCGATGGCAACGCCGGCCAGAATATATCCAGTGACATGAGGCAGATGGAGAAGTTTGGTCAGACGAGTCATAAAAAATCCGGCGAACAGCATGACTGCGAGCATGAGAATAATCTTGGGGGAATGGGCCAGATTCGTACTGAATTTCAGAAAAGAGAACATGATAAAGCACCTCCGCAAAACGTAGGACTTGATTATAATAGCAGAAAATGATAATATCAAATTATAATTTTATTTAATATTATAAATTTTTGTTATATTGAAGGCGCTGTTATGCTTGACTCCAAAATCATTACACTACTAAAACTGGAAAAAGCCGGGAGCTATACCAAGGCAGCCCACGAACTGCATTTGACACAGCCTGCCATTTCCCGACACATTCGGCTGTTGGAAGAGGAGCTGGGAATCAAAATTTTTCAGCATGGAACGAAAAAACTTCTGCCAACCCACGAAGGGAAGATCCTTTTGCGTTATGCACATCGGCTGATGGCCATATCCCAAAAGGCGGTACAGGCCATTGAGGATGAACGCCGCCACGCAAGGCATCTGGTAATCGGTATTACCCAGACGGCCAGCGAAAATATAATCCCCCAGGTTATCGCCCAATACTGCAATGAAAATCCGGATACGCACATAACGTTAATTACGGATACAATAAATAATCTTTATAAGCATCTGGAACTTTTTGAGGTGGACATTGCTGTGACGGAAGGGGCGCCGCCGGAGGGGGTCTCCTATCAATCGGTGCTGCTGGATACGGATTATCTTTGCCTGATTGTTTCGCCGCAGCATCCCTTTGCCGAGCGGCAAAGTGTTCAACCGCAGGAACTGAAAAGCGAGAGGATGATTCTGCGGCCAGCGGGAGCGGGTACCCGAAATCTGTTTGAAAACGGTTTAGAACGACATTTGGAATCTATCCGCAATTTCAACGTGATTATGGAGGTGGACAATGTCGCCATGATTAAAGACTTAGTGGCGTTGGATTTGGGCGTTTCGGTAGTGGCGCGCAGTGCCTCGATTCAGGACGCAAGAAAGGGCAGGCTGGCAATTGTGCCCATTGAAAATGTATCGCTGGTACGGGAAATCCGAATGGTGTATCACCGGGATTTTGCACATCTGCAGGTGCTGGAGGATTTAAAGCGGATTTATGATTCATTATATTGACCGCATAGAATCGTGAAACAAGGAAAACGTTTACTTTCTTAAAAATATTTTTTCTTTAAAAATCGACACAAAATAATGGATATAACAGCAAGATTTTGCAGATAAAAATTATGTATACAACAGTATAATAGGACTATCGACCAAGCAGGGTAGTGCTGATTTGTAGAAAATGACGAGTCCTTTCTGGCCCCCTTGGTTTCATATTTTGCAGATAAAGGCAAAACCGCGTCGGATGTTTTTCTATACTCTTGAAAATCACTGCGCAACGTTTTACTTTGTCCGTTTTTTGCGGGCAGTCTTTCCAACACTGTACAAATATTTGGATTTTTCTTTTTCCGCACTGTGTTTTGTTCTTTATTGATATACCTTCCGCTGATAGCAAGGCGGCGGCGGGTCCGGCGGCCTGTGGTTAAGGACCGTTCGGTTAGAATTATCTATTAGGAGGAGAACTATGAAAAAAACCATTGCTCTGGTGCTGGCTGCAATGATGCTGATGACATTGTTGCTCAGCGGCTGTGGTGATTCCACGGAAAGCTCGAAAGTTTCCACCGGCGCCACCACTGGGGACACTGCAAATGTGGATCCCAATAATCCCTATGCAAACTTGGATACTTCCAAAGAAGTAAATCTGATCATGTACTCTGTTGCTGATGAACCTCTGGACATGGCGGAAATTCTGAAGATGGCCAATGAGCGGATTAAAACTGCGTTGAACGCTACTCTGGAATTGTACTTTATTCCCTCTGCTGAGTTCAATGTAAAATATCCGTTGGTTCTGGCTGGCGGCGATCAGCTGGATCTGATCTATACCGGTAACTACAGAGACTACCGCAACTATGTGGAGAAAGCTTCCTTTATGGAACTGACTCCCGAATTCCTGCAGACCAACATGCCTCAGACTTGGGCAACTCTGCCGGAATCCGCTTGGGAAGAGACTCATGTAGACGGCAAAATCTACATGGTTCCCCGTAATACTGCGGAAATTTTCCCGGATCGCGGCCCGTTCGTCAACATGGACATTGCTGAGAAATATGGCTTTACCGCAGACGACATCAAAACTTATGATGACTTTAAAAAACTGCTGCTGGCCATCGGCAATAAAGAGTCTGGCAACGGCATGTATGCGTACTATCAGTCCTCTACTTCCAACTTCCAGGAACTGGGATGGAGATACCGTTTTAACCTGATTAACAACCAGGCTTCTGACTATGTGTACTACTGCCAGCTGGATGATCCGACCTTTGAGAAACCTTTCTTCCTGTATACTTCTGAATACTGGAAGACCTACATTCAGGATATGGCCGAGTTCGCGGCTGCTGGTTGCTGGCCGTCTGACTCCATCTCCAACACCAACTCTATCGTCACTCTGTTTGAGAACGGCCAGTCCGCTACTTCCCGCGGTAACTATTACAATGGTATCACCATGATCCGGGGCTACCGTGACAAGGGCATGAATGTTGAACTGTTCGACATTTTCCCCGAGGGTTACCGTCCTCTGCGTGACTCTTTCCTGGGCGACGGCTATGCCATCCCGGTATTCTGCACCCAGCCCGAGAGAGCTGCTCAGGTTCTGGACTACATCAAATGTGATAAAGAGACCAACTTCCTGCTGGCTGGTGGTGTAGAAGGCCGTCATTACATCTATGATGAGGCGACCAGCACCGTATCTCCCGGTCCGGAAGCCGGCGAGTATGAGTTTGATGGCTGGGCTTGGGGTATCCGTCATAAAGACTTCCCGTTCCCGTCCACCGACGATGCAAGAATCAACGCTGCCAACGAGCATTTGAGAAATTCTCAGATCAAAGACGAAGAGTGGCCTTACTGGGGCTTCCAGTTCAGCCCGACTCCCGTTTCTGCTGAGTGGGCAGTTATCTCTGCTCTGATCACCGAGTATCAGCCCTCTTTCGATCTGGGTATGTTCGGCGACAAGACGATGGAAACTTACGACGAATTCGTAAAACAGCTGCAGGATGCTGGCCTGGAAAAATACATGGAAGAGTGGAACCGTCAGAGAGACGAGTTCCTGGCCAACAAAGCGGCTTAATTTCCTTCCTTAACCTTGCTGCAAAGAGGACCTGTCAAACAGGTCCTCTTTTTGTGTTTATTTGTATAAAAAAGGGAAAGACCATAATAATATATCAAATCACAAAATAATATAGATTTATTCTGATGCTTGACAATTATAATGGATGTATGCACAAATACTAAGAATTTGTTCTGTGAGATATGACCAAATCAGTGCGGAGAAGTGATGACTCTCCGCAGATGAAGGGGATGGTTATATCAAAAGGAACAAAGACTTAGGATGGGTGCAGGATGATGCCCCCAAACAGACCGAACTGCATGTTTTACTCACGTACTATTGTTTCAGCATGCAGGGTGATCCTGCAGTTTCAGCACAGTATTTCTCCATTTTTTCACAGCGGTGATTTTAAGTTTCGGGGCGGTTCTCCGATAGCCGGGGGACAGGCCGGCGGTTACGGTTAGACCGGCGGCTCAGCTGACTCAAATTTTCTATTAGGAGAGGACGACATGAAAAGAACAATCGCACTGGTTCTGGCTGCGATGATGTTGTTGTCGGTACTGCTCAGCGGATGTGGAGACAACTCCACAAGCTCTGCGGTATCCAGCGGCAGCAGCGTGGCCACCGGAGATGCCGCGAATGCGGACCCGGACAATCCTTATGCAAATCTTGATCTGTCCAAAACGGAAAATATCGTCACCTATGTGGTTGGCTCTGAGCCCAACGCCATTGCGGAAGTAATGGCGCAGGTGAACGAAAAAACCAAGGCGGCGATCAACACCACGATGGAGATGTACTTTATCCCCAACTCTGAATTGACCACCAAGTATCCGCTGGTCATGGCGGGCGGCGACGAAATCGACTTGGTTTATACTGCAAATCATGCATATTACCGTGAGCAGGTGGACAAAGGCGGTTTCCGCGAGTTGGATATGGACTTTATCCAGACCTATCTGCCTCAGACTTATGGGGTTCTGCCGGAATCTGCTTGGGAGGAAACCCATATCAACGGCAAAATCTACATGGTTCCCCGCAACACCGCTTCTATTTTCCCAGATCGTGGACCGGTTATTGATATGGATGTTGCAGAGAAATATGGCTACACTGCCGACAGTTTTCACACCTGGGATGATTTTGACAAATTCCTGATGGCGGTTGGCACCAATGAGGTGTCCAACGGCAAGTATGCATTTAATGCTTCTTCTGTTGCTAACATGTATGATATCGGTTTGATTTACCGTTTCAATCTGATTAACAATCAGGCATCTGATTACATGTATTATAGCCAGCTGGATGATCCGACTTTTGAAAAACCTTTCTTCCTGCATACTTCTGAGCAGTACAAAACTTACGTGATGGACATGGCAAAATACGCGCAGGCAGGCATTTGGCCTTCTGATGCGATTTCCAATACCAACGGCATCACCGCAATGTTCCGGAATGGTCAGACCGTTACCGGCTACAACAACTACTATAATGGAATTAACACGCTTCAGGGATTCGAGGAGAAGGGCATTAACGCAGAAATGGTAGATATCTTCCCCGAGGGCTACCGTGCGCTGCGTGACTCCTACATCGGCGACGGGATGGCGATCCCCTCTTTCTGCTCCAAACCGGAAAGAGCGGCAGTTCTGCTGGACTTCATCAAAAATGATTTTGAGACCTATATGCTGCTGGCTGGCGGTATTGAAGGCAGACACTACGTTTATGACAAGGCAGCTAATACAGTTGAACCCGGTCCGGAAGCGACTGACTACCAGTTTGATGGTTGGGCTTGGGGTATCCGTCATAAAGACTTCCCGTGGCCTAAGACGGATGACGAATATATCAACGCGACCAACGAAAAGCTGAAAGCCAATCAGATCAAGGATGAAGAGTGGCCTTATTGGGGCTTTAACTTTGACTACAACCCGGTCAGCGCAGAATGGGCTGTGATTTCCGCGTTGGTAACGGAGTATGGCACGTCCTTTAATCTGGGTATGTTCGGCGCCGAAACGGAAAAAAATTACGAGGAATTTGTCGCGAAATTGAAAGAAGGCGGGTTGGAGAAATATATGGAAGAGTGGAACCGCCAGAGAGACGAATTTTTAGCCAACAAATAGACAAAAAGAATGAAAGAATAAAAAGGCTCCGGTTAACCGGAGCCTTTTTTGCATATCTATTAAACAAAGGCTTATGAGCAAAAATAATATAAAATAATAAAAATAATGAAAAATAATAGTAAATATAGATAAATAAAACAAAATAATGATATAAATAACAATATAATATAGAGACAATGACGCAAAAAGCTATTATAATGAGTATATACCACAGAATAACAAAATGTTATTTACAATAATATTATAATTTTGCCATAAAAGTACCAAATGTTCTCAGGCAACAGTCTTTTTACTGCCTTTCAGGTCTGTTCTGCTGGTTGGAATTGGACAGCTTTGGACAGATTCACAACCTGTCTCCCATATCTTTCTAGGTTGCCTGAGGAATTTGTACTTTATGATAAGTGCTTCGCGAACGGAAAGCGGAACACACCGGTAAAACCGGAATCATATTATCGAGGAGGATACATATGAAGAAACTCGCATTTCTGATGGCGGTTATGATGATGTTCACCCTGCTTCTGGCTGGCTGTAACAACACCACAACCTCCAGCGCACCAGAGAGCAAGTCTGCTGACAACAGCGGCGCTAAGAGTACTCCTGCAGATGGTGATGATCCTTATGCGAACATCGACCTGAGCAAAGAAGAGACCGTTGTTATGTACGTAACGGCATCCGAGCCCAACGCAATCAAAGAAGTAATGGAAGCTGCGAATGAGAAAATCAAAGCGGCGATCAATACTACCATTGATCTGTACTTCATTCCTTCTTCTGAGCGCTCCACCAAATATCCGCTGGTCATGGCGGGCGGCGACACCGTTGACCTGATCTTCACTGCAAACTTTTGCTACTACAAAGAGCAGGTTGAGAAGGCTGGCTTCCTGGAACTGACCGAAGACTTCCTGAATACTTACATGCCTCAGACCATGGCGACTCTGCCGGAATCTGCTTGGAAAGAGACTTATATTGGTGGCAAAATTTACATGGTTCCCCGTTCTACCGCTGCAATCTTCCCGGACCAAGGTCCTGTTGTTAACATGGAAGTTGCAGAGAAATATGGCTACACTGCTGATAAGATCAACACCTATGATGATCTGAAAGGCTTGCTGCTGGCAATCGGTACCAACGAAGTTTCCAACGGTATGTATGCGTTCTATGCTTCTCAGGCTAGCTCCCTGCGGGAGATCGCATTGATGTCTAAGAACAACCTGATCAACAACCAGGCTTCTGACTATGTATTCTACTGCCAGCTGTCTGATCCGAAGTTTGAGAATCCTTTCTTCCTGTACACCTCTGATCTGTACAAAGAGTATGCTCTGGGAATGGCAGAATACGCGAAAGCTGGCGTATGGCCTTCTGATGCGATCTCCAACACCAACTCTATCTCTACTCTGTTCCAGAATAAACAGTCTGCTGTTTCTTACAATAACTACTACAACGGTATCACCTGGATCGAAGCAACTCGTGAAAAAGGCATTAAAGCGGAACTGTTCGACATCTATCCGGAAGGCTACCGCGCACTGCGTGACTCTTTCATAGGTGACGGTATGGCAATCCCGACCTTCTCTAAGATTCCTGAGAGAGCGGCTGTTGCTCTGGACTTCATCAAAAATGACTACGAGACCTACATGCTGCTGGCTGGCGGTTTCGAAGGCAGACATTATATCTACGACGAAGCGACCAACACCATTTCCAATGGTCCGGAAGCTGCCGACTACAACTTCGACGGTTGGGCTTGGGGTATCCGTCATAAAGACTTCCCGTGGCCTAAGACTGATGACGAGAGAATCAACGCTGCCAACAAACATCTGAGCGAAACTCAGGTAAAAGACGAAGAGTGGCCTTACTGGGGCTTCACCTTCGACTATGCTCCTGTTTCCGCTGAGTGGGCCGTTATCTCCGCTCTGGTAACTGAAAATCAGACTACCTTTGACCTCGGCGGTTATGGCGACAATACCGCGGCTGAGTGGGAAAACTTTGTTCAGAAGCTGAAAGACGGCGGTCTGGACAAATACATGGAAGAGTGGAACAAGCAGAGAACTGAGTTCTTGGAAGCTAACGCTTAATCTTTCTTTTCCTTATCATGTACTTAAAAGCTCCGTGCAAAATTGCACGGAGCTTTTTTTGTTGAAAAAAGAAAAACCTTGCAATGATTTTTGGCTTTGCAGGCAGAGAAAAGTGAGAACTATATATTTTTTGAAAATTCGGCCTTATATTGGCTGTTAGAATGGTATATGACTGAGAAATGCAGCGTTTTGTTATAAATAAGCTATGGTTTTACGGACTTTGAGAGATTGATATTTCAAAAAATCCCGTACGGATTTTATTTTTTAAAGAAGAATCATCCGACAATATACATTGACAGATGAGGTATGTTGATATATTATATGTTTGAAAAGAAAGGAGGAGAGAAATGTCGATCGCATCGGATTTAATTCGAGGGCATACAGATGTCATTATTTTGGCCCAGTTGATCAAAAAAGACAGCTACGGATATGAGATTAATAAGGTTATTCAACACAAGAGCAAGGGAATGTATGAATTAAAAGAAGCAACATTATATACCGCATTTCGTCGGCTGGAGCAGGCCGGATGTATCTCCTCCTATTGGGGAGATGAAAATACCGGCGCTAGACGACGATATTATACTATTACAGATTGGGGGACAGAAACTTTCTTCCGGCTGGTAGATGAATGGAACGCAGCAAAGGTGCTGATTGACCTATTGATTGAGGAGGAGAAAGATGGAGAATAAAATTCGAGATTATTTAGAAGATTTGTTTGCGGATGCACCACAAACGAAAAAGGTTTATGAGTTGAAGGAAGAAATGTTTCAGAATCTAATCGAAAAGTACCGAGATCTGCTGGCTGAGGGAATGCCGGAAGAGGCTGCATATAACATTGCAGTGGCAGGAATCGGGGATATCAATGATCTAATTCGCAGCTTAGATGAACCATTTTATGAAGCGGACTATCGTAACCACAACCGTTCTGCAATATTGACAGCAGTTGGAGTAATTATCATTATTCTTTCGGTCATCCCTGTCTTACTGTTTGAAGCTCTTCATTTAGAGAACATTGGAATTTGCTTGATGATAGGGATGGTCGCCCTGGGTGTAGGCCTGCTTATCTATACGGCGAAAACAAAACCGCAATATCTGGAAAAAGAAGACACGATAGTAGAAGATTTTAAAGCGTGGCAAGCGGATCAAGGAGAAAGAAAAAATTTGATGAAATCCCTTTCCAGCGCTTTGTGGACACTGACATTGGCTGTTTATTTTATCCTTAGTTTTTCTACACATGCATGGCATATCACTTGGGTGATTTTTTTGATTGCCACTGCTGCGGAACAGCTTTTAAAGGCCTGTTTTGATTTGAAAAAATAGAAGTAGCGTTTATCAACAGGGAAAGGGATGTAAGTTTGAGAATTTCTGTATAGATTCGCATTGTCTGTTGGGGAGTCATTTTTCTTTTGTTGACAGGAATTTTAATTTGTGGGCTGACGGGAATTCCATTTTGTGGTGTTTCCCTGAATGCTTGGGAGGATTTTTCTTGGAAAGCAGATTCTCGTGCAACATTGGGGAATGGATCGGGAAACTACTATGTTTCGACAGAGGGGATAAAACAGCTGGATATTAGTTGGACAAGCGGGGAAATAACATTGATTCCCTATGAGGGAGAGGATGTATATTTTACCGAGATCTCCGATACTCCTTTGAATGAAAAAAATTCCCTGCGATATGGAGTGAGTGACAGCGTTTTGGTGATCCGTTTCCAGGAAAAGGGGAGTCTGTTTGGCAGACAGCCCGACAAAAAACTGCAGGTTATGATTCCGCGGAGTTTGGCTTCCGGATCTGCGCGAGGTTCAGGCAGATGCCGTTTCTGCAAATATTCGCATAGAAAAATTAGAGGCGGAAAAAATAACATGTACTGCAACTTCTGGTGCGGTTGCACTTACGGGACTGCAGGCAGGCAGAATCGAGACAGAGACGGTATCTGGTGATATTACAGTTTCTTCTGTCCAAGCGGAGGAAATAGAAATCTCGACGGTGTCTGGAGAAATGGATTTGGAAGGAGCGTTTCAAAAAATTTCTTCCAGTAGCACATCCGGTGCGTGAAAGGTAAATAGTTCCATTTGTCCGACGTCTTTTAAAGCTTCATCGGTATCTGGAGGCGTGACCCTTTTCATACCAGAAAACAATGGGTTTCCCTTGTCCTTTGACAAGGTTTCCGGTGCGTTTTATTCTGATTTTTCGATGACACTGGATAATGGAAAAGGGATTTATAGAGACGGTGGAAATTTGCTGATCGTTGATACGGTAAGCGGTAATTGTTCGATTCGAAGGAACAAATGATTGCAAGAATTTTAATTTTAAATTGCAAAACGTCCGGAAAACTTTTTTCCGGACGTCTAATTCTTAGAAACGAGTATTTTTATTTGCTGCCCCAAGGGCAGGCGGCCAAACATTTTGCACAGGTGTGCTGTCCAAATACAACGGAAAGATCTTCCAAAAAATTGTAACAGATTTCTTTATGGAAGCGTTCAGCAGGCGGCGTTTCCGGCCGGAAAGGAATACCTACGATTGCATGGGTAGGGCAGGCATCCCGGCAGCGGGTACAACCGCCGCAGCGGTTGGAAATTGGCTGATCCGGCGGAAGAGGTGCGGCGGTAAGAATGGTGGTCAAGCGAAGACGTGGACCCACCTGAGGATTGATCAGATGGCAGCTTTTTCCAATCCACCCAAGCCCAGCGTGGCTGGCGGCAAAACGGTGGCTGAACATGCCCATCAATTCGGTTTGCATTTTTTCAAATCCTTCGGTCCCTTTGCCAGTGACCTGCTCCTGTAATCCAGGAACAAGATGAGTTTGTCGATAATCAGAGGTGGGTATAGGATAGGAGCGGAATCCCTTTTGCTGCAGAAAATTAGAAAGACGAAATCCAATGGAATCCAGCTGGCGGTTGATTGCGGCATAAAAGTAGCTATAAGAGCGAGTTGGCCCCACGGCTTGCTCCTGAATGATTTCTCTCGGAAAGAAAATAGCGATGGAAACTGCACGGGGAAAAGACGCACAAAAATCGCCGTAATTTTCCCGAATCCATTGCGAGTCAGTAGTTAAATCGGCAACCCCGCAAAGGTTTGCACCGTGATCTTGAGCTTGGGACAGCAAAATATCTTTTAATTCCTGCATTTCCACACAACCTCCTTTTGGTTGCAATTCCACAAAGATAATAACACTTGAGAATGATATTAAGGAAAGGGCGTTTGTTGAAAAGGGAAGGCAGCCCTTTCGATAAAGGCATTATAAGATATCAATATAAATGAATCAATAGATATGCAGCGAACAAGGCCGGTAAAATGGGACAAAAGAACTTTTTTAGATAAGTATTGACATTTGGGGGAACTCCTGTTATAATAAACAACGTTGCAGACGGGATGCTCCTTTGTGAATTATATGGCCTGGTAGTTCAGTTGGTTAGAACGCTAGCCTGTCACGCTAGAGGTCGTGGGTTCGAACCCCATCCAGGTCGCCATATGCTGCTATGGCTCAGTCGGTAGAGCGCGTCCTTGGTAAGGACGAGGTCACCAGTTCAAATCTGGTTAGCAGCTCCAAAATCCCTTGAATTTAGGTTCAGGGGATTTTTTATTGATTGTATAGATAAAAATCGTCTTATAAGCTTTTGTAAGTGTTTAACGAAAATGCTTAAAAGCACCTTAAATCAAGGCTTTTTCGCATATTTCTGTTTATCGTTTTATATCTCTGTATAAGCCGGTTTTGTAGAGTTAGACACCATTTTAGCACCACAAATAAGACGATATGCATAGGTACAGGGCGCATTATCACGCCCACAAAGGCAGTTTAGGACTGCCTTGTTTTTTTATACCATTTTTACGCTTTAGAGGTTCGGTAAGCCTTGCAAGCAAAGGCTTTACAGGCACTAAACTGGTATGACAAGGTTTTTTATACCTTTTCCCTTAAAAATGTCATTTAACTGTGCAATATCTAAAAGGGAAATGCAATCCGTTTATATTATTTATTCCTTTATTTAAAGTTCCGTAGCAAGCATATGAAGATGAAATGTTTAAATATAATGTGACAGATATTGATTTTCTTCTCAAGGACGCATCAGAAATATTTCGATTGGAACCTAATACAAAAATAGATCTAAGTAGCTTGACGCAATTTCCAAATTGATAAATTCATGGAGTAATATGATGTTTGCTAAAAAATGGTCTTTTTTTAAAATGGTCATGGTTATATTTGTCTTGTTAAGCTTTCCGGGAGACACTGCAATCTATTTACCAATTTTGTCTTTTGAAAAATTTGTTGTTTATGATTCAAATAATGAAGTTATTTGTGCATACGATTATAAAGATCTTAATTATGAAAACTATAGTTTTAGTAAACAAAAGTGGACGGCTTTACCAGTTTTTTTCAATAAGAAATACTAAAGTGGATGCTTTGAGAAAAATGAAAGAGCCACTAAGGCGCAAAGCTATGCTGAAGCTCTCGGCTTTTCTACAGAAAAAGTAAAAATCATATATAATGATGAATTGAAAACTGTATTAAAATATGATTCGAACAAAATATGCATTTATGATGATGGATGTTTGGACATTCAATTCGATCCCCCGTTTTGATTCCGACTAACTTTATATTTTCCAGATGGAATATTGATTAAAAAAGCAAAAAAACATTTCCTTATTTGAAAGAAATGTATGCTGCCACAATAAGACAAACCACGCCAGAAGAAAATTATTATATTTGGTATAGACAAGATGGAGTTAGAGGAACTCTTTTTGAGTTTTTCGAAAAAGGGTTAGTAATCTGGAACAATTAATCAATTTCCAATTCAATAAATCAACGTTTTATCCAGATTCAGAGAATCAACTTGTATCTATTAGCAAGCGTAGTCCAGAATGTTTAGAATATATTGGACAATATCCTATCATTTCATCTGAACAAGCTTAAACTATGCTTATGAATGGGAAATATTTTTCCATCACTTCTTTACATAAATTTGAAAAACCGGTTTCTATAAAAGAAGAAGTGATAAAAGATGTGATCATAACTTATTGGCCTTTCCAAGAATCAGATACATTAATTATGCCGTTTTATCGTTTTTGTATTGAGTTTCCCGATTATAAACAAGATAATGGTTTAAATCGTTATTCATATTTTTATGTTTTAGCGATTCAGCCAGAATATATTTCAGATGATTCTATTTGGTGGAATGAATTTTAAACGGTTATATTTGTTCAGGGTATTCGTCTTTTTCATACAAATTAGATCACTGCATCGACGTATCAGAACATATGGGAATACCCCATTTTGAATAAGGAGGAAAAAGATGAAAGGGAAAAAGATAATAGTTAGAGGCCATCCGAAACTTTGTGTAAACCTCCTGTGTGGTGTGGAATAGAGGCACCGTACAGGAGGTTTTACATATGACCAGAAAGAATCGCACCCCAGAAGGAAATGCTCGTCGAGAAAAGATCCGTGAGCTGTTGCAGATGGCTAACATCGGCAGCATGGACGACATCCAGAATCTGTTCAAAGAAGACCATTGCCGAGCTCATGGAGAATGGCCTGGAAGCGGAGTTGGATGACGAGCTGGGCTACGGTAAATACGACTACAAGAACAAGGACACAGATAACAGCCGCAACGGCCACAGCAGCAAGAGGCTGCGCACCAGCTTTGGAGATGTGGAGGTATCGGTCCCTCGAGACCGGAAGGGGGACTTTGAGCCTCAGGTGCTGAAAAAGAACCAGACCAGTATCATCCAGGACATTGAGGAAAAAATCCTTTCCATGTACGCCAAGAGCATGACCACTGGCGATATCGAGGCCCATATCCAGGACATCTACGGCATTTCCGTCTCAGACAGCACGGTCAGCCAGATCACCGACAAGATTTTGCCCATCGTCAAAGACTGGCAGCAGCGGCCTCTGGAATCCATCTGCACCGTGATTTTTCTGGATGCCATCCACTACCATGTCCGTAGCGAAGGGCAGATCGTGAAGAAAGCGGTGTGCATTGCTATTGGTATCGACCTGGATGGCTGGAAAGATGTCCTGGGTATGTGGGCCGGTGAAAACGAGAGCACCAAGTTCTGGGTGACCGTGCTCAACGACCTGAAAAACCGGGGCGTAGAGGACATTTTTATCGCCTGCACCGACATTTGACGGGCTTTGACGCAGCAATCCACGCCACCTTCCTCCAGACCGAGACCCAGAACTGCATCATCCACCAGCTACGCAATTCCAGCAAGTATGTATCCTACAAGGATCTGAAAGCCCTTATGGCCGATCTGAAGGCGGTCTATGCTGCTGTTTTGCTTTATCTTCCATCCCTACTTTTAGATATAAGAAGCATAATGTTGTTCGTATAGTTGCTTTTTGTTTCTCATTGATTGACAAAGGTAATCCTCTTTCCATCAGTTCAATAGCTTCATCGGTATTTCCTTTTAATGCCAGTGTGCTTGCCAGTCCAAAAATCATACCAGGTTTATTCGGATATATTAGCAATGCATCTCTGTATGTTTTTTCGGCTAAATCATAATCTCCACATTGCTGATATGCAACAGCTTTTTTATGGATACTAAATCGCGTTTCTTCAGCGCGTATTGTATCCATGCCAATAAGTAAATCGATACTTGTTTCAAATATATTGGCTAATGCCGGCAAAAAAGTGATATCCGGATAGGATTCGCCAGTTAAATCATAGAAATAAACGCTCCAAATTGGCATTCCGTTATACAACGGAACAATTCCCTTATCTGTCACAGCCTCCAATTGTTCGGAATGCCAACGAAAAGTAACTCCGGAAAATTCGTCCAAATTATATTCTTTAATACCGTCCCAAACCATTTCATCCACATTCAGACAATCAAACCATTTGACGGTAGCATTAGACTTTGCGACTTTACTCTTCTCAGATGTCTTCCTGCAACCTGTCAAAGGTATCACAAATACGAGACAAAATGCCAATACTATAATAGAAAAAATGGTGCTAAAAATTTCAGAATTTTGATATTGTGGTTTGCCAAAAACGGACGATAAAGACAAAACCGATTTCTTTAAAGATAGCAAAAAATGCTATGTGCCAAAACGAGCGCATTTCCTCTAATTTTACTGAGATTCGCTGGCGCTGCGCTGAAGTTTTGTGTAGCGAGGAGAATGAAAGATCCTTTTGGGGCGGGAGGATATTTTTATGAATGCCGATGGGTAAGGCCACACACGGTCAAACGGTTGCCGTCTACGGTAAAACGCACTTCAAAATCAGCATACGGCATGCCATATATCCGGTTTGGCTGATGCTGATACGCGGGGCGGGGATCCTGTGCCAACACGGCAAGAAGCGCTTTTTGCTGGGTGGCGGGAATCTGGTCCAGCAGCTGTGGGGGGAAAGAAACTTCCAATGCGCCATTTTTTTGCTGAAAGGAAAAACCCCCTTTAGCGTCAGGATAGGCATCGGTATATGGGAGGTACGGCTTAATATCGTAAATAGGAGTACCGTCCATTAAATCGGCGCCGGCAACATGTAATATCGGCCCTTGCGTGCCGTGCAGTTCTACTTTTTCCAACCGGACACAAGATAGCCCGATATGGTTGGGGCGAAAAGGAGACCGAGTGGCAAATACCCCCATCCGGGTGTTGCCCCCTAACCGGGGCGGACGGACGGTTGGCGACCAATGATCCCGTATCGCTTGGGAAAACTGCCAGATCAACCAGATGTGGGAGTATCCCTCCAGTCCGCGAAAAGCGTCTGGATTGCGGTATGGCGGCTCAAAGATAATTTCGGCTTTCAGCGCATCGACCAACCCGCTTTGGCGGGGAATACCGAATTTGCTAGGAAAATCGCTGCGGATATGGGCGATGACCTGCATCGGAACAGCGTTTTGCATAGACACAACTCCTTTACAAAAACAGTATACCGCTTTTTATCATCTCTTACAATCTGAAATAAAAAAAGAAAAGGCCCGATGAATCGGGCCTTTTCTTAACCTTCAATGGAAATATATTTGTTTGTGTCCAGCTTCGGCTGTTCTTTTTTGGGAACGGAAAGTTTTAAGATGCCATCCTCAAATTTTGCACGAATATCTTTTTGCTCTACGCCTTCTCCGATGTAAAAGCTTCTGCTGCACTGGCCAACATAACGTTCCCGGCGAATATAGGCGCCTTTTTCGTCCTTTTCGTCTTTATCCAACCCCTTTTCGGCGCTAATGGTCAGATAGCCGTTTTCTACCTTTGCTTTGATCTCCTCTTTTTTGAAACCGGGCAGATCAATATCTAGCTCATAGCCGGATCCGGTGTCCCGGATATCAGTTTTCATTAGATTTTTTTCGTGCTTGCCATACAGTGCGCTGCGGCCGTTCAACAGGCTGTGCTCAAACGGAAAGTCGAACCAATCGTCAAACATGTTTTCACCAAAAATACTAGGCATCATAAGTCATTCCTCCATTTCTTATTACCTTTGAATGCCTATGGGATAAGGCCTCTTCAGGACCTTTCCTTTGGTACGAATTTAGTATAATGCAGAATATTAGCACTGTCAAGTATAGAGTGCCAATATTTACATTTTTTTCATATTAAAAACATATTTTATACGATCTTTTTGATGTTTTCCCCTTTTTATGAAATATGGAGGGTTTTTCTTGCATTCCAGGGGAAAATATGCTATAATCCAAACAAATTTCAAATCAGACGCATTTGAGGAAAATAAAGGTCAGCGCAGTTTGTAAGAGAGTCGGCGGTTGGTGTAAGTCCGGCAGCGAGGCTGTCCGGTCCACTTTCCGAGCGGCCGGTGAGGAGCCGGGGGCCGGTACCCTGTATCGTACCAGCAAGAGGCCGGACATTTTTGTTTGGCAATTTGGGTGGCAACGCGGAATTTTTCGTCCCATGAAAAGGGAGGGGAGATTCCTTTTTTGTTTTGAAGGAGGATTTATAACATGATCGACATTCGCTTGATCCGAACCAATCCGGAATTGGTCAAAGAAAACATCAAAAAGAAATTCCAGGATGAAAAACTGGTTTTGGTGGACGAGGTAATCGAATTGGACGCACAGCTGCGCACGGCGGCAACCGAAGCGGATACGCTGCGCAATCAGCGCAATGTGTCCAGCAAGCAGATTGGCGCGTTGATGGCACAGGGCAAAAAAGAGGAAGCGGAAGAAGCAAAACGGATGGTTGCCAGCATTGGTCCGAAACTGGAGGAGCTGCAGGCAAGAGAAACCCATCTGCAGAGTGAGATCCGCAAAAGAATGCTGGTTATCCCAAACATCATTGACGATTCGGTGCCGATCGGCAGGGACGACAGCGAAAATGTTGAGGTGGAACGTTTTGGCGAACCTGTGGTTCCGGATTTTGAAGTTCCATATCATGTGGATATTATGGAGCGGCTCAGCGGGTTGGATCTGGATAGCGCCAGAAAAACAAGCGGCAACGGCTTTTACTATCTGATGGGAAATATCGCCCGGCTGCATTCGGCGATTTTGTCCTACGCCAGAGATTTTATGATAGGCAAAGGCTTTATCTATTGTGTACCGCCTTTCATGATCCGTAGCAACGTGGTTACCGGCGTAATGAGTTTTGCGGAAATGGAAAACATGATGTATAAGATCGAGGGTGAGGATCTGTATCTGATCGGCACCAGCGAACATTCCATGATCGGTAAATTCATTGATACCACTCTGAAGAAAGAACAGCTCCCGCAGACACTGACCAGCTATTCCGCTTGCTTCCGCAAAGAGGTTGGCGCCCACGGTATTGAAGAAAGAGGACTGTACCGGGTGCATCAGTTCGAAAAGCAGGAGATGATCGTCATCTGTGAGCCGGAAGAAAGCATGGAGTGGTTTAAAAAGCTGTATAGCTATACAGTGGAGTTTTTCCGCACACTGGACATTCCGGTGCGCACGTTGGAGTGCTGCTCCGGCGACTTGGCCGATCTGAAGGTCAAAAGCATTGATGTAGAGGCTTGGAGTCCCCGCCAGAAAAAATACTTTGAAGTGGGAAGCTGCTCCAATCTGGGCGATGCGCAGGCGCGCCGTTTGGGTATTCGGATTAAAGGGGAAAAAGGCAATTATTTTGCACATACGCTCAATAACACGGTGGTGGCTCCGCCGAGAATGCTCATCGCCTTTTTGGAAAACAATCTGTGTGCTGATGGCTCTGTCAAGATTCCGGAAGCACTCAGAATGTATATGGGCGGCATGGAAGAGATCAAATAAAAAAGGAAAGCGCAGGATATTCCCTGCGCTTTCTTTTTTTCAAAAATACGTTTAGAAGCAGGTTTTCACTCAGAAGCAAAAGGTAATTCTTGAGAACGGCATGGAAAAACGGAAAGGCAAAGACGTAAAAATTTTGTAAAAAAGAGCATTGACGAATTGGTTTGAGAATGATATAATTGAAAAAATTTTGGATTCACGGCGAAACAAGGAGGTTCTTAGATGATGACGCGAGCGAATGGCATGAAGAAAGAGCGGTCTATGGCAGCGGTGTTTCTTCTTTTCGCTTTTTCGTTCGGTAGCTATGAGATGGGTTTTCCTTTAGGTAGATTGGCTTTCCTATTTTGAAATAGGAAAGCTTTTTTTATGGAAAGACACTTTAAAGGACGAAATGATAGTGGCGTACTGCGATTGGTCACAAAGTTAAAATAAAAAGCCGGAGAAAGGGAGCGTTTGCATGTTGATAGGAAAAAATTTGATTTACCCCACCGATTTTACAGTGGAACAGCTGGAAAAACTGTTCCAGCTTACCGATGATATCATCGCCAAGCCGGAAAAATATGCGCGCAGCTGTGTTGGGAAAATTCTGGCTACCATGTTTTTTGAACCTTCCACCCGAACCCGCCTAAGTTTTGAAGCCGCAATGGAACGGCTGGGCGGCAAGGTGCTGGGATTTGCGGATCCGGCATCCAGCTCTGCCTCAAAGGGAGAAAGCATTGCCGATACCATCCGGATGATTGGATGTTATGCGGATATTGCGGTGATCCGGCATCCGGCAGAGGGAGCGGCTCATGTGGCGGCGCTGCACTCCTTTATTCCGGTCATCAACGCCGGAGACGGCGGACATCAGCATCCCACCCAGACTTTGACGGATCTTTACACCATCCGTACTAAAAAAGGCCGCTTCCATGATTTGACCATCGGATTGTGCGGCGATTTAAAATATGGGCGTACGGTCCATTCTCTGATCCACGCGATGTGCCGGTATGAAAATATTCATTTTGTGCTGATTTCACCGGAAGAATTGAGAGTGCCGGATTATGTTATCCGGGAGATTGAGGCGGCGCAGGGCTGCTCTTATACGCTGAACCCAGATTTGGACGATGCGATCCGGCAGGTAGATATCCTTTATATGACCCGCATTCAGCGGGAACGCTTTGCCTCGCAAGAGGAGTATCTACGGCTAAAAGACAGCTATATTCTGGACGTGCAGAAGATGGAAAACGCCAGAGAAGATATGATTGTCCTGCATCCCATGCCGATTGTCAACGAGATTACCGGCGCGGTGGACGAAGATCCCAGAGCCTGTTATTTTGTGCAGGCCCAGTATGGAATGTATGTACGCATGGCGCTGATTTTAAGCCTTTTGGGCGGTGAGGAGGGATATCCTTCCGTGTGCGGTGCGAAAATGTTTGAAAAGACCTGTGTAAACCCCCGGCCCAACGGGACGGTGCACTGTAAAAACCCCAAGTGTGTGTCCAATCTGGATTTGACACTGCCGATCCGTGTGAAAGACGGCGGGAAGGTCTGCGAATACTGTGATGCCACCATTGAAATATAAAGCGGTATGTTTTTGTATCGTAAAACGATGAATCAGAATAGGAGAATCCATGGAACTTTTAATCAAAAATGCAAAATTGGTGGATGAAGCATCTGAATTGGATGCCGATATACTGGTGCGGAATGGAAAAATCGCCGCTGTGGGACAGGGCCTGGATTGCGCCGGCGAGGTGATCGACGCTGCCGGCTTGACGCTGATGCCCGCTTTCGTGGATCTGCACTGCCATTTCCGCGATCCGGGCTTTACCCAAAAAGAGGATATGGAAACCGGATGCCGGGCGGCGGTCAAAGGCGGCTATACCGCGGTGAACCTGATGGCCAATACCAATCCGGTGTGCAGCGATATGGAAACAGTCCGTTATATACGCAGAAAAGCGGAAGCGATGGGCTTGGTTGATGTACACCAGTGCGTATCGGTGACGAAGAATTTTGACGGACAGACCGTGGACCATTTAAAAGAACTGGACGGCACGGTGAAACTCCTCTCAGAGGACGGCAAAGGGGTCATGTCCAATCATGTGATGGCCCAGGCCATGAAAATCGCCAAAGAAAAGGGGATGACGGTCCTTTCCCATGCGGAGGATATGGAGATTTCCCCTTACGATTACCGGCTGGCGGAGAACATCGCCACCGCACAGCATATTCACCTGGCAAAATATCTGGGTGCACGGCTTCATATGTGCCATGTTTCCACCGAGGAAGCAATGGGCGAGGTGATCCGCGCCAAGATTGCCAAGGCGCCGGTGACCTGTGAGGTAGCGCCCCATCATTTGTGGTTCACCGACAGTGACTATCGGGTCAACCCGCCGATCCGTACCAAAGAGGACCGGGATTTTCTGATCTGGGCCATTGAGAACGGATATGTGGACGCGATTGCCACCGATCATGCCCCACACACGGCGGAAGATAAGAAAAATGGCGCGCCGGGCATGGTAGGACTGGAAACTGCATTCGGCGTATGTTACACTATACTTGTGAAAGAACGCCGCCTGCCGCTGACTTTGCTGTCCCGGCTGATGTCGGCAGGTCCCGCGAAAATACTGGGCGTTCAAAAGGGTCGGCTTCTGCCCGGCTATGACGCGGATTTTGCGCTGGTAGACGAAAATCGGGAATGGGTTGTTGATGCAGCGCAGTTTGCCTCGAAAGGCAAAAACTCTCCCTTTGACGGCGTGCGCTTACAGGGAAAAGTGGTGCGCACCATCAAGGCGGGCAAAACCACCTGGCAGGAATAAAAGTTAAGTGGGCGTCCGCTTAGAATACAACGATGGAGGAACAGAACATGATTGTGGACAAGCTGTATGAATCGGTTGCAAAAAAAGGCGTGGTTTGTGTTGGACTGGATACCGATATTTCTTACGTGCCGGAATACCTGCAGAAAGAGGCGGGCAGCGCCGGGGAAGCGGTGTTTTTATTTAACAAAGCGATCATCGATGCCACTGAGGATGTAGCCGGATGCTACAAGGTGCAGATCGCTTATTATGAGTCGCTGGGCCTAGAAGGAATGGAAGCTTACCGCAAAACGCTGGCTTATCTCAGAGACAAAAAGCTCATTTCCATCGCGGATATTAAACGGGGCGACATTGCCAAAACCGCCGAAATGTATGCGAAGGGTCACTTTGAAGGGGACTTTGAGGCAGACTTTGTGACACTGGCTCCGTATATGGGAATGGATAGCGTTACCCCTTATCTGCCTTATGTGAAAGAGAAAGAAAAGGGCCTGTTCATTCTGGTGAGAACCTCCAATCCAGGCTCCCGGGATTTTCAGTATCTGCAGACCGAAAAAGAGATGCCCTTATATGATGTAGTTGGCACCTCGGTGCAGCAGGTCGGTAAGGAGTTCCTGGGAGAATGCGGATTCAGCTCGGTGGGCGCGGTGATCGGCGGCACCACCGGCGAAGAAGCGGAAAGCATCCGTTCTCTGCTGGATACGACCTTCTTCCTGATTCCCGGCTACGGCGCTCAGGGAGGCAAGGCCGAGGATATTGCCAAATATCTGGTGCGGGGCAACGGCGGCGTGGTCAATTCCTCCCGCGCGGTGCTGCTTGCGTATCGCAAAGCCGGCGCACCGGATACGGATTTTGCAAAGGAAGCCAGAAATGAAGTGCTGCGTATGAGAGAGGAGATCCAAAATGCCTGTGAAGCACTGCGAATCAGCCGTTGTTGTGGAAAATAAACCGCTGGGAAACGGTATTTTTAAAATGATCGTCTGGTGGCCTTATCCAGCCGATGCGGGCCAGTTTTTCATGGTCCGCGGCTGGGACAAGTTCCCGCTTTTATCCCGCCCCATTTCGGTGCATGACGCCGACGGGGAAAGAGTTACCTTTTTATATGAAGTCCGGGGCGAGGGAACCCGCCTTTTAAGCGAGAAAAAGGCAGGAGAGTCGGTGGAACTTTCCGGCCCGGTGGGAAATGGGTTCCCGGTTGAAAAAATCAAGGGAAAGGTTGCAGTGGTGTCCGGCGGAATCGGCATTGCGCCGCTTTTGCTGGCGGTTAAGAGCCTGTCCGGCTGTGAAGTGACCCTCTGCTGCGGATTCCGGGATCAAAGCTACGCGCTGGATTCTTTCAGGCCGTATGTCCAGGAGATCCGTGTGGCGACTGACAGCGGTAAAGAGGGACACAAGGGCTTTGTTACCGATCTGTTTGACCCTGCGGACTTTGATATGGTCGTCACCTGCGGGCCGGAGATCATGATGGAAAAACTGGCCAAGAGCTGCATTGCCAAAAAAGTCCCCTGTTATGTATCCATGGAGCGGCACATGGCCTGCGGCGTGGGTGCCTGCCTGGGCTGCACCCATCACACCGCCCACGGGGCGAAATGCATTTGCAAGGACGGTCCGGTGTTTGAGGGGGAGGAAATCTATGCTTAAGACGGTTTTAAATGGCGTAACCTTGAAAAATCCGGTGATTACAGCCTCAGGTACCTTTGGATTCGGCCAGGAATACGATCAATTTTTTGATATTTCCCGTCTAGGTGGTATCAGCTCCAAGGGTTTGACGCTGGAAGAACGGTTTGGCAACGAGGGAGAACGGGTGTACGAGACACCCAGCGGACTGATTAACAGCATTGGCCTGCAGAATCCTGGGGTGGACGCGTTTATCCGGGAGGATCTTCCCTTTTTGCGCCAGAAAGATACGGCGGTGATTGCCAACTTAGGCGGCAGCACCATCGAGTCCTATCTGGAGGGTGTGGAAAAATTAAACGAGACCGACGTGGATATGATTGAGCTGAACATTTCCTGTCCCAACGTCAAACATGGGGGTATGGCGCTGGGGATTAAATGCGATATCGCTTACGAAGCGGTCAAGCAGGTGCGGGCGGTCTGCAAAAAGCCTTTGATGGTCAAGCTTTCTCCCAACGCGGAAAATATTATGGAAATGGCTTTGCGGTGCGAAGAAGCGGGGGCGGATTCTCTGTCACTGGTCAACACGTTCCAGGCCATGGCCATTGATATCTACAAAAGAAAACCCGTGTTTAACAATGTGTTCGCGGGACTTTCCGGCCCGGCGATTCTGCCCATTGCCCTGCGGATGGTTTACCAGGTTTGCGGCGCGGTTCAAATCCCGGTAGTGGGATTGGGCGGCATTTCCAGCTGGCAGGATGCGGCAGCCTTTTTGATGGCCGGCGCTACTGCTGTACAGGTGGGAACCGCCAATTTTGTAAAACCGGATATCTGCTTGGATATCATCAATGGGTTGGAACAATTTTTGAAAGATCAGGGCTGCCGATCGGTTGACGAAATCATCGGCGCAGCCCGGGTATAGATTGGTAAGAAACAATGGATCTGCATGAAAGAAAAAGGAGAGTAACGCTTATGTCTATTGAAATTTTGAAAGAAACCGGCGCTTTGCTGGAAGGCCACTTCCTGCTGTCTTCCGGCCGACATTCCGACCGCTATGCGCAAAACGCTAAGTTGCTTCAGTACCCGGACAAAGCTGCCGAGGTACTGTCGGTTGTAGCCGAAAAAGTGAAAGATTTGGATATCGACGTTGTGTGCGGTCCGGCGATGGGTGGCATTATCGTAGCGTATGAGCTGGGCCGTCAGCTGGGCAAGCGCGCCATCTTTACCGAGCGGGAAAACAATGTGATGACCCTGCGCCGGGGCTTTGAAATTCAGAAAGGCGAAAAAGTACTGATTACGGAGGACGTAGTAACCACCGGTAAGTCCTCTATGGAAACCGCCAAGGTAATCGAAGAACTGGGCGGCGAGGTTGTCGGTATTGCCTGCATTGTAGACCGTCGGGTGAATGAGATTTTCTGTCCGGTTTATTCCGCAATGCAGCTGGAAATTGCTACCTACGAAGCGGATGAGTGCCCTTTGTGCAAAGCGGGTATTCCGTTGGTCAAACCCGGCAGCCGCAAATTTGATAAATAATATTCTTTCAATTTCTGCCTTGCACGGCCATCGGGCAGGGCAGGAGAAACCGTCCATTTTCGTTTATGAAAAACCGCAGATCCCCCTGTCTTTTGCTGCGCAGAACAGGGGAAACCATCGGAGCACGCCGGCGCGCAGCGGCGGAATGGAGATTGCAATGGAACAGGGAAAAAAAGCGTGGCTGGTTCTGGCTGACGGTACTGTTTTAGAGGGAATATCCTTCGGTGCACAGGGAACCGCCATTGGAGAAATCGTATTTACTACCGGTATGACCGGTTATCAGGAGGTGTTGACGGATCCGTCCTATTACGGTCAGATCGTTACCCAAACTTATCCTTTGATCGGAAACTACGGCATCAATCTGGATGACATGGAATCTGCCGCCTCCCATGTGCGTGGCTATGTTGTACGGGAATGGTGCGATCAGCCGTCCAATTTTCGAGTGGCAATGAATATCGACCAGTATTTAAAACAGCAAAATGTAATTGCCATCAGCGGTATTGATACCCGGCATCTGACCAAAAAATTGCGGGAGTATGGCGTGATGAATGGGGCGGTGACGACCGAGTACGAGACAGTTGACCGGGAAAAGCTGCTGGCGGATATCCGTTCTTTTACCATTGTGGATGCGGTCAAGTCGGTCAGCTGCAAAACAATTCAGAAAGAAAAAAGCGAGCAAGGCCTTTATCAGGTCGTTCTGATGGATTTTGGTTACAAAAGAAATATTGTTCGTTCGCTAAAAAGCCGTGGTTGCGACGTAACGATCGTCCCTTCTGAGACTTCGGCGGAAACAATTCTGGCCATGAATCCGGACGGGGTCATGCTTTCCAACGGACCTGGAGATCCACAGGAAAATGTGGAGGTTATCGCACAGATTAAAAAACTATTTGACGCAGGTATTCCGATGTTCGGTATCTGTCTGGGGCATCAGCTGACCGCTTTGGCCACGGGAGCTAAGACGGTAAAGCTCAAATATGGGCATCGGGGTGTTAATCAGCCGGTACGGGATCTGGCCCATGACAAAACCTGTATCACCTCACAGAATCATGGCTATGCCGTACAGGGAGATACAGTAGATCCGGCGGTGGGAGAAGTCAGCCATGTAAATGCCAACGATAACACGGTAGAAGGCGTGCGGTACAAAAATAAGTCTTGTTTTACCGTTCAGTTCCACCCAGAGGCCAGCGCAGGTCCGCAGGATACGTCTTATCTGTTTGACGAGTTTATTGCCATGATGAAAAAGGAGGCCAAATAAGATGCCAAAACGCAGCGATATCAAAAAAGTCTTGGTGATCGGTTCCGGCCCCATCGTGATCGGACAGGCGGCAGAGTTTGACTATGCGGGTACCCAGGCTTGCCGCGCCTTAAAGGAAGAGGGGCTGGAGGTTGTTCTGATCAACTCCAACCCGGCCACCATTATGACGGACAAGGCTATGGCGGATAAAATTTATATTGAACCGCTGGTGCCGGAAATTGTGAAAAAAATCATTCTCCAGGAAAAGCCGGATTCCATTTTGCCTACTTTAGGCGGACAAACTGGACTCAACCTGGCCATGGAATTGGCAGAAGAGGGTTTTTTGGAGAAGCATGGAGTCAAGCTTTTAGGTGCGAATCCGGAGACAATCAAAAAGGCAGAGGACCGGCAGGCATTTAAGGACACTATGCTGGCCATCGGCGAACCCTGTATTCCGTCTAAAGTAGTGGAGCATATTGATGATGCGCTGGCATTTGCCGAAGAAATCGGTTATCCGGTTATTGTTCGTCCAGCTTTTACGCTGGGCGGTACTGGCGGCGGTATTGCTTACAGCAAGGCCGAGTTACAGGAGATCGGATCTAATGGTCTGCGCCTGTCCCCAATCACTCAGGTGTTAATTGAAAAGTGTATTGCCGGGTGGAAAGAAATCGAATACGAAGTAGTGCGGGACAGCAAAGGCAATGTAATCACCGTCTGCAATATGGAAAATGTGGATCCGGTGGGAATCCATACCGGCGACTCGGTAGTAGTCGCCCCATCCCAGACGCTGACTGATCGGGAATACCAGATGCTGCGTTCCGCGGCACTGAATATTATCACAGAATTGAAGATCGAAGGCGGCTGCAACGTACAGTTTGCGTTGTATCCGAACAGCTTTGAGTATGCGGTGATCGAAGTAAATCCCCGGGTGTCCCGTTCTTCGGCGTTGGCATCCAAGGCCACCGGTTACCCCATCGCCAAAGTAGCGGCAAAAATCGCCATCGGTTACTGTTTGGACGAGATTCCCAACGCGGTGACTGGAAAAACCTGCGCCTGCTTCGAGCCGGCACTGGATTACTGCGTAGTCAAGTTCCCGCGCTGGCCGTTTGATAAATTTGTATACGCAGACAAAGCGCTGGGTACTCAGATGAAAGCGACCGGCGAGGTTATGGCGATTGGTCAGAGCTTTGAGCTGGCCATGATGAAAGCCGCCATCTCCATCGAACTGGGGTTGGAAACACTGACTCTGCCCGAGTTGGAAGCAAAATCCGACGAAGAGATTGTGAATTTGCTGCATCATGCGGACGACCACCGAATTTTCGTGGTATATGAGGCGCTGAAACGTCAGGTTTCTTGGGATGTAATTTTTGATATCACCAAGATCGACAAGTGGTTTTTGGCGAAATTTCAAAAGCTGGCGGATATGGAACTGCGTCTGGCCGGCGGGGACGACACGGAAGAAACCTATGCCGTGGCGAAGAAGATGGGATTTTTGGATAAGACCATCCGCCGCCTGACCGGAAAAGAAATTCAAAAACCGATGCTGGCGGGTTATTCAATGGTTGATACCTGCGCGGCGGAATTTACGGCGGAAACCCCGTATTTTTACGCCAATTTCGGCGGGGACAACGAGGCGGCGGAATACATCGCCAGCCGGGACAGCGGCAAAAAGAAAGTGATCGTATTCGGATCAGGCCCTATCCGGATCGGACAGGGTATTGAATTCGACTACTGTTGTGTTCACTGCGCTTGGGCTTTGAAGGAAAAGGGTATGGAAGCGGTGATTGCCAACAACAACCCGGAAACCGTTTCCACCGACTTTGACACTGGTGACCGGTTGTATTTCGACCCTCTGAATCCGGAATATGTTCAGGCTTTGATTGAGACCGAAAAGCCCTGGGGCGTTGTGGTTCAGTTCGGCGGCCAGACGGCCATTAAGCTGACCAAATTCCTCAAGGATATGGATGTCCGGATTCTGGGTACTTCGGCCGACGCCATTGACGAGGCGGAGGATCGAGAGCGGTTCGACGCGCTGCTGGAGCGCTGCGGTATTCCGCGGCCGGTGGGAGAAACGGTATTTACTACCGAAGAGGCGCTGGAAGCAGCGGCCAGGATTGGCTATCCGGTACTATTGCGTCCTTCTTATGTATTAGGCGGCCAGAATATGATCATTGCCTATGGGGAAAAAGACGTACAGGAATATATGACGATCATCACTTCTCACGAATTGGAGAATCCAGTGCTGATCGACAAATACATGATGGGTATCGAGACAGAGGTGGATGCCATCTGCGACGGTGAAGATTATCTGATCCCCGGGATTATGGAACATATTGAGCGGGCCGGTATTCATTCCGGCGATTCTATCTCGGTGTATCCGCCCCAGAATCTTTCCAAACGGATTAAGGACACGATTGTAGACTATACCGCCCGTCTGGCAAAAGAGTTGAAGATCGTTGGGCTGATGAATATTCAGTATGTGATTTATAATGATGAGGTCTATATCATCGAGGTAAATCCCCGTTCTTCCCGAACGGTGCCTTATATCAGCAAGGTGACCGGTGTGCCAATGGTAGATTTGGCGACTCACTGCATGCTGGGTGAAAAACTGCGGGATATGGGCTATGGAACCGGACTTTATCCGGAAAGCGATTATGTCTGTGTTAAGGTGCCGGTATTCAGCTTCCAGAAACTGCGGGATGTGGATACCCAGCTGGGCCCGGAAATGAAATCTACCGGCGAAGTGCTGGGCGTGGCGAAAACGCTGCCGGAAGCTATTTATAAAGGGTTGGTCGCAGCTGGATACAAAATGAAGCGGGAAGGCGGCGTTCTGTTGACGGTACGCGACGCGGACAAGCACGATATTGTGCCGATTGCAGACAAATTTGCGTCTATGGGCTTTACGTTGTATGCTACCGGAGGCACTGCGCTGCGTTTAAACAAGAATATGATTTCAACCAACGCGGTGCGCAAAATGCACGAACCGCATCCCAATATTGAGGATTTGATTGAAAGCGGCAAGGTGGATTATGTGATTTCTATTTCTCAGAAAGGGCGCGATCCTCACCGGGACAGCGTAAAAATTCGCCGTAAGGTAGTGGAGCGTTCTATTCCCTGCATTACGGCGATTGATACGGCTCGGGTGTTGGCAGACTGTCTGAGCCTGGGAGAAAAAGTGGATGATATCGAAGTCGTGGATATCACAAAGATATAGTCATCAAGGGCAGGGAAAGGCACGCAGTGTCTTTCCCTGTGTAGTTTTATCCTGAAACGCTCGAAGGAGGACAGAATGGAATTAAACAAAAGCAATGTGAAAAAAATCCTTTGGATTATTACGTTTGCTGTTCTGCTGTTGGTAGGTGCCATGCACCTGGACATTGTGTTTGGTGTGCTGCAAAAAGGTCTAGCACTCCTTAAACCGTTTATCATGGGTGGGGCGATGGCTTTTATTATGAATGTTCTGTTGCGTATGGTAGAGGAAAAGCTGTTTGCGCCGCTGAACCGAAAAAATTATGCATGGTGGAACCGCAGCCGAAGAGTGGTCTGTGTGATTTTGACCATTGGGCTGCTGATAGGGCTTATTTTTATTCTGTTATTTATGATTGTGCCGGAAATTGCCCGCACTGGCAGGATGATCGCGGCACAGCTTCCGGGTCAGCTGGAACAGTTCTTTGCATGGGCACAGAGTTGGCTGGCTTCGTTGCAGATACCCGTGGATGTTTTCCGGAACATCAATATTGATTGGAACAAAGTCGTCAATATTGTGACAGATTCCATTAAAAACGGCGGCTCGGCTGTGTTTAATACAACAGTGGGGATTACTTCGTCCATTGTAGGCGGTGTGATGAACCTGGTACTGGCTACGGTATTCTCCATTTATCTGTTGCTGCAGAAAGAACAGTTGGGGATGCAGCTGAAAAATGCAATGTTAGCTTTTTTGCCTTCTTATTGGGTGGAAAAACTCTTATCAGTCGGGCAGTTGTCCAACCGCATTTTTTCCAAATTTGTTTCAGGCCAGTGTACGGAAGCGGTAATTCTCGGCCTTTTGTGCTTTATTGGCATGTCGATTTTCTCCATGCCGTATGCAATGATGATTTCAGTCGTTATTGGTGTGACGGCCCTAATCCCCATGTTTGGGGCATTTATCGGGGCGGGAATCGGCGCGTTTTTAATTTTGATGGCCGACCCAATGCAGGCAGTTTGGTTTTTAATTTATATTGTAGTGCTCCAGCAGTTAGAAGGAAATCTAATATACCCACGTGTGGTTGGAAAATCCGTAGGGCTTCCCGGCTTGTGGGTGCTGGTGGCGGTGACCATCGGCGGCAGCCTTTGGGGTGTGATGGGAATTTTGCTGAGCGTGCCGATTTGTTCCGTGATTTATTCGTTATTCCGCCAGTTGGTGCGGGATCGGTTAAAGAAAAGAAATCTGCCGGCGCCGAAAGAAAAGATGGAAGAGGCGGCAGACAATGATTCCCGGCAGGAAGGTTCCCCCAAAGGGGAAGAAAAACCAAGACGAAAAAATAAAAATGTATGAAAAAAATCCGCTGAAATGTTGCCAGCGGATTTTTTCATCGAGGGATTCTTCGGATTTGTTATCCCGAATTGATATAAAGGATTTTTTCAAAAGACAGCGCTGTACGCCAAAGACATACTGCCATAAAATTTTAGCATATGGGTCGGACTATATGCGAAAAATTTTATGCGGTATCAATGTTGCGTATCACCGCGGTGTGCTCCAAACCCATGAAGTTTTGCCTCAGAGAAAAATACAAAAGAAAATACTATATTTTAATATTCTTTTTTCTGGCAGATTCTCACCGATATACGGAAAGAAATCAGGAAGACGGCGAAAGTAAACAGCGGGGAAGAGTATAGAATTGCCTGCAAAACCTCTGCACTGGGCATGGGGACACCGGAGGTCTTCAACAGGCTGCCCAGCATGGCAATTAATAGAGAGGGAACGACCGCTATCACAACGACTAAAAAACGGCCTTTCTCTACACCGAATTGGAATAGTACCGGGATAATGATCGAAAGAAAAATCATGCCGATTTCCAAAAAGCCAACGATGATCAGCCAGGATTCCAGTGAATTTTCCCAGTTGGTCAGGGATAAAACGACGAGATTGCCGATTGCGGAGACCACGAGACCTCCCAATGCAACCAAAAACCCCAGAACATATTTACTTAATACCAGTGTCCGGCGAGGGATCGGCAGAGAAAAAGCATAGCGGTACCACTGCCCGGCTTCATCGTAGGACATAGAAGTAATCGGCATCATAATACTCAAAAGAATTACCATGGTACCCATCATAGAAGGTATTTTTGCGGCGACGGCACAGATAGCATAGAAGATCACAAAGACGACCATCAGTTTCATCTGCTTTTTTAAAAGGCAGAAATCTTTCAGCAGTAAACCTTTCATTGGCGCTCCCCCCTTGCAATAAACAGCATAATGTCTTCGATACTTGCTTTGTCGACGGGATATCCGCTGGATATCCGTTGCTTTTCTACCAAAGCTTCCACACCGAACTGATGCCGGCGAACGCCTTTGATTACCTTACGATCTAGTGCGGCGAGTTCTTTCTCGGTACATTTGAGAATACCGTATTGTTCCAACAACTGGTCCTTGGGGTCGGAAAAGAAAATTCTTCCTTTATGAATAAATGTCACATAGTCGGCGATTTTTTCCAAGTCGCTGGTAATATGGGAAGAAAACAGCACGCCGCGGGAATCGTTCTGGATAAAGTCCAGCAGAATGTCCAATATCTCGTCCCGGACGATGGGGTCTAATCCGCTGGTTGCTTCGTCGAGCAACAGCAGCTGAGCATTGTGAGAAAGCGCTACCGCGATGGCGAGTTTCATTTTCATACCGCGGGAAAAATCCTTGATTGTTTTTTTGGCCGGCAATTCAAACTGTTCCAGATACTGTGCATATTTTGCCGGGTCCCACTGCCGGTACAGAGAACGCATCATTTTTCCCACATCCTGTGCCCAGAGCATTTCCGGCAGGTTCATTGTGTCAAAAACCACTCCGATTTTCTCTTTCACTTCCAGCTCGTTTTGGATGTTGTCTTTCCCAAAAATCTGAATATCTCCTTCATCGCGGCGGATCAGGTTTAAAATCGCTTTCATCGTAGTGGATTTTCCGGCACCGTTTTCCCCAATAAAACCCATAATACAGCCTCGGGGCAGTGTAAAGGAAACATGGTCCAGCGCAAAGTCTTCGTATTTTTTGCACAGGCCTTTGACTTGTAAAATGGTATCCATTTACCGTTCCTCCTGATAGATAAGTGTTAGAATTTGGGTCAGCTCTTCCAGAGAGATACCATGTTCTTGGGACAAATTTACAGCTTTTTGAAGCAAATCCTCCAATTGCCGCATTTTTTCTTCCCGTAGAAGCTGCGGATCAGCGGCAGCCACAAAAGTACCCTTTCCTGCTACCGAATGAAGCAGCCCTGCATGTTCCAGTTCGTCGTAGGCTCGCTTTGTTGTAATAACGCTGATACGCAATTCCCGGGCGAGTACGCGGATGGAAGGCAGCGCATCGCCCTCTTTGAGCGCTCCAGACAGGATTTGGCTTTTGATTTGCATCATGATTTGCTCATAGATTGGCTTGTCGCTGGAATTGCTGATATAGAACTCCAATCAGGCTGCCTCCTTTCTTTGTGTGTTTATACTGTATATAAATATTATATACAGATATATACGGCTGTCAATAAGAAATGTTTTTCGTTGCTTTTCTTTATATTTTCTACTATAATAACCATTAAGCCCAAATACATGGGGAATGAGAAGCACTGGACTAAGCCCCTACATGGCTGAAACAGAGCAGAAGGAGGAGAAAATGAAAAAAGAACTGGAAAAGGTCTACGACCCGAAACAGGTTGAGGACAAGACCTATCGGTTTTGGTTGGAAAAACGCTATTTTCATGCAGAACCGAACCCTAAGAAAAAACCCTATACCATTGTGATCCCGCCACCCAACATTACCGGGCAGCTGCATTTGGGTCATGCGCTGGACTGTACGCTGCAGGACAGCATTATCCGCTTTAAACGGATGCAGGGGTATGAGGCGCTGTGGCTGCCGGGCACCGATCACGCATCTATCGCGACCGAGGCAAAAATTGTAGAAGCAATGCGCAAAGAAGGTGTGACCAAGGACGATCTGGGCCGGGAGGGCTTTCTGGAGCGCGCCTGGGAATGGAAAAAGACCTATGGCGGAAAAATTGTTGAGCAGTTAAAGAAAATGGGTTCGTCCTGCGATTGGGAGCGGGAACGTTTTACGCTGGACGAGGGCTGCTCTGAGGCGGTAAAAGAAGTTTTTATCCGCTTGTATGAAAAAGGATTAATTTATCGCGGCGAGCGCATCATCAACTGGTGCCCCCATTGCTTGACCTCTATCTCTGATGCGGAGGTAGAATATGAAGAACACGACGGCCATTTTTGGCACATTCGTTATCCCTTGTCTGATGGTAGCGGCTATCTGGAAATCGCCACCACCCGCCCAGAGACGCTGTTGGGCGATACGGCGCTGGCGGTTCACCCGGATGACGAGCGGTATCAAGCGCTGGTTGGTAAAACGGTAATCCTGCCGCTGGTGGGCCGTGAGATTCCCATTGTGGCAGACAGCTATGTAGAAATGGATTTTGGCACCGGTGTGGTTAAAATCACCCCCGCCCATGACCCCAATGACTTTGAGGTAGGGCTACGGCATAATCTGCCGGTAATCAACGTGATGAACGACGATGCGACCATTAACGAAAACGGCGGAAAATACCGGGGAATGGGTCGCTATGAATGTCGTAAGCAGATTGTAGCGGATCTGGAAGCGGAAGGCTTCTTAGTTAAAGTAGAGGATCACAAGCATAATGTGGGTTCCTGCTATCGGTGTTCTACCACAGTGGAACCGCGGGTGTCCAAGCAGTGGTTTGTGAAAATGGAACCGCTGGCCGGTCCCGCCATTGAAGCGGTACGCAGCGGGGAAACGAAATTTGTTCCGGACCGGTTCAGCAAAATTTACTATCACTGGATGGAAAATATCAAAGACTGGTGCATTTCCCGGCAGTTATGGTGGGGGCACCGGATACCAGCTTGGTATTGTCAGGACTGCGGCGAGGTGATTGTAGCCAAAGAAGAGCCCCATACCTGCCCAAAATGCGGCAGCAAAAACCTGCAGCAAGACCCGGATACGCTGGATACCTGGTTCTCCTCTGCTCTTTGGCCTTTCTCTACGCTGGGCTGGCCCAATCAGACCGAGGAATTGAAATATTTCTATCCTACTAGTACGTTGGTCACCGGATATGACATCATCTTCTTCTGGGTGGCGCGTATGATCTTCTCCGGCGTGGAGAATATGGGCAAATCTCCGTTTGAAACGGTGTTTATCCATGGCATCGTGCGTGATGCGCAGGGACGGAAAATGTCCAAGTCTTTGGGCAACGGCATCGACCCGTTGAAAGTAATCGATGAGTACGGTGCCGATGCGCTGCGCTTTACTTTAGCCACCGGCAACAGCCCGGGCAACGACATGCGTTTTGTGGAAGAAAAGGTGAAGGCCAGCCGGAATTTTGCAAATAAAATCTGGAATGCTACCCGTTTCATCCTCATGAATTTGTCCGATGAAATTGACAAACCGGAACTGCCGCAGCGACTGCAAACCGAAGATAAGTGGATTTTGAGTAAACTCAACACTCTGATCAAAGAGGTTACCGAGAATCTGGAGCGGTTTGAATTGGGTATTGCGGTGCAGAAACTGTACGATTTTATTTGGGATGTGCTGTGCGACTGGTATATCGAATTGACAAAATCCCGGATTCAGGCAGGCGGCGAATCAGCAAAAAGCGCCCAGCAGGTGCTGATTTATGTCATGAACCAGTGCTTAAAGCTTCTGCATCCGATTATGCCGTTTATCACCGAAGAAATTTGGCAGGCGATTCCCAATGACTGTGAAAGCATTATGGTTGCTCCTTGGCCGCAGTACCGGGAGGATCTGTGCTTCCAGCAGGAGGAAGAGGATTTTGAGAAGGTCATGAGTGCAATCAAGGCCATTCGAAACCGCCGTGCGGAAATGAATGTACCGCCATCCAAAAAAGCAAGAGTATTTGTCAAAACGCTTAATACCGGCGTGTTTGAGTCCGGCGCAATGTTCATCGAGAGATTGGCGTCGGCCTCTGAAGTAAAAGTATCCGGCGTTGCGCCGCAGCAAGGGGAGGATTTCTCCGATGCGGTGCAGGTGATTACCGACAGTGCCCGGATCTTTATTCCACTGGATGAGCTGGTTGATAAGGAAAAAGAGTTGGCTCGTTTGGAAAAGGAGCGCAAAACCTGCGAAAAGGATATTGCCATGGTGGAACAAAAGCTGTCCAGCCAGGGCTTTATTGAAAAAGCGCCGCAGAACGTGGTTGAAGCAGAGCGGGCAAAACTGGAAAAGCACAAAGAACGGATGGAAAAGATTGTAGAAAGCATTGCCGCTTTCTCGAAATAGCAAACCGAGGACAGGCGGACCCTTTGAGGGATCCGCCTGTCTTTCCTTGGAGGTATGACAATGAATTATCAGGAAAGCGAAGCGTTTATCCACTCCTTTCACCGATTTACAAAAGAACCTGGATTGAACGGAATCCGAACGCTGCTGTCCCTTTTAGGCGAACCGCAGAAAAAGCTGCGTTTTATTCATATTGCCGGCACCAATGGAAAAGGTTCTACTACCGTCATGTGCGCCTCCGTTTTACGGGAAGCGGGATATCGTACAGGGATGTTTGTTTCGCCTTATGTACTGACTTTCCGGGAGCGGATTCAGGTGGATGGGCAGATGATTCCGGAAGAAGAGATAGCAAAGCTGTGCGAGAAAATACAGCTTGCGGTAGAAAAGATGACTCAAAGCGGAATCGCTCCGGCAGAGTTTGAGGTGGTTACTGCGTTGGGTATGCTCTGGTTTGCCAAACAGAACTGCGATGTGGTCTGTCTGGAGGTTGGGCTGGGGGGCCGGTTGGATGCCACCAATGTGATTGATCAAAGCCTGGTATCTGTGATCTGTGCCATTGGATATGATCACACCCAGATTTTAGGGGATACATTGCAGAAAATTGCTTTTGAAAAATGCGGTATCTTAAAGCCCGGTGGGATTTGTGTATCCTATCCGCAGCAAGATCCAGAGGCACTGGCTGAGATTATGGCGCAATGCGCCCAAAAAGAAAACCGCTTAATCATACCAAATGCAAAATCAGTCGAAATTTGTACGGAAAGTATTTTAGGATCTCGGTTCTACTATCATGGTCTTACCTTTGAGCTTCCATTGGCGGGGCGGCATCAAATCTATAACTTTTTAACTGCTTTTTCGGCAATAGAAGCAGTAAAACTCCAAGGATTTGCAATATCGGATAAAAATATTACTGATGGTATTGCAAAAGTTGTCTTTCCAGCCCGAATGGAGCAAATTTCTGTTGAACCGTTGGTCATACTGGATGGAGCCCATAACCTGCAAGGATGTGAAGCACTTGCAAAGGCGATGCCCTTAACACCGAAGAAGAAAGTTGTGATCATGGGCATGCTGCGGGACAAAGACTGGCTTCATGCTGCGGCCCGGATTGCGCAGGAAGCGGAAATGTTTTTTGCCGTTTCGCCTGAAAATCCCCGGGCTTTACCCGCCGGAGAGCTGGCAGCAGCGGTAGAAGGAATAGCTGGCAAGGTGAAAGCTTTTTCAACAATAGAATCTGCAGTTGATGCGGCACTGCCTTTGCTCGAGGAGGATGCGGCATTGTTTTGCTGTGGATCCCTGTATTTGGCATCACAGGCACGGCCGATTTTGATGACGCAGTTTGCTGGAAAATAAAAAAACAGACAAACTGCATCAATGTGACAAATTTTTTAAGGACAAGCCTTTATTCTGGTAAGTGAACCGGAATAAAGGCTTGTCCTTTTTATCTGGAAAAATGCAATGAGGTCCCAACCGGGCAGAAAATATAGAAGGATAAAGGAGGAACGGCAATGCCACTCAAGCTGTGTGCCGAGGGGAAAATGGTTACCGCTTGTCTGATCGGAGAAATCGACCATCATGGAGCGGGCAAGCTACGGGAAGAAATAGACACAATGCTGGAAAGGAACCATCCGGATACATTGATCCTGGATTTTCGGGAGGTGACCTTTATGGACAGTTCCGGTATCGGACTGGTTATGGGGCGTTATCGCCTGATTCGGGAATGGAATGGGTCGGTGGAAATCCACAACCCGGCTCCATCCATCAAAAAAGTAATGAGACTGGCGGGACTGGACAGAATTGCGTCGATTCATTCTTCGCCGCCTAAAAGCGGGACAAACAGCACAAAAACGGAGGCAAAGATATGAAAGTATTAAATGAAATGAAGTTGTCTTTTCCCAGTCGTTCGGCCAATGAAGCATTTGCCAGAACGGCGTTGTCTGCTTTTACAGCGGCGATGGACCCGACAATTGAGGAATTGGCAGATATCAAAACAGCGGTAAGCGAGGCTGTGACCAACGCAATCGTACACGGATATCGGGAAGAAATCGGCACGGTCTACATACATGCAAAAATTTTAGAAAAAAACAGAATCGTGATTCGTATCCGTGATACAGGCTGTGGGATTCAAGACGTAAAACAGGCGATGGAGCCTTTGTATACCACCTGCACAACCGGCGAGCGGTCCGGACTGGGGTTTGCCGTTATGGAGGCGTTTATGGATAAAGTGAAGGTTCGATCCCGTCCGGAGCACGGCACATCGGTTACGCTGGAAAAAACGATCCTGTCCAAAGGAGCCGAATAAAATGCCGATCACTGCCGATCGAGATGAGATCATCCAACAGAATATGGGGCTGGTCCATGCCTGTGCGCATAAATTTAAGGGACGGGGTATTGAGTATGAGGATCTGTTTCAGGCGGGATGCATGGGGCTGATCAAAGCAACAGATGCTTTTGACCGGGAACGGGGCGTTCGGTTTTCCACTTATGCGGTGCCAGTGATTCTAGGAGAAATGCGCCGTTTGTTTCGAGATGGAGGAACGATTAAAGTATCGCGGACACTCAAGGAACTATCGCTGAAAACGATGCGGACCAAAGAACGGCTTTCGGTAGAATTGGGCCGGGAGCCTACCATCAGTGAGCTGGCAGATTCGCTGGGGCTGGAAGTCTCGTCTGTTGTAGAAGCTCTTTCCGCAGCAGCACCAGCCCTGTCGTTAACCGGCAGCGATGAAGAGGGAGCTCCTCAAATTGACCTGCCGGTAGAATCGCCGGAAGAAGAATTGGCAGACAGTATTTCCCTGCGACAGGTATTAGCACTTTTGGAGGAAAAGGATCAGATGCTGATTCGGTTGCGTTATTTTAAAGGGAAGACGCAGGTGGAAACGGCAGCGGTTTTGGGTATGACGCAGGTGCAGGTATCACGCAGAGAAAAAAAGATTTTGTTGCACCTGCGGGAATTGCTGTTATAGCCATTCGTTTTGCAGAATTTCTGGTGAAAAGCGACGCCTTGACATTTTTCTCAGAGATTGTTATTCTAGCCGTAAACAGAGAAAAGGTGATGGACAATGGACGAACTTTTGGAAGAAATTCTAAGAGAATGCGCGCCGTTTACGGCTCAGGGAACCCTTGCGGACTATATTCCGGAACTGGCAAAAGCCGATCCACGCAGCTTGGGTATCTACATGGTATCCAGCGATGGAAGGATCAGCCGTGCAGGTGATTATCATCAATATTTTACGATTCAAAGTATTGTAAAGCCAATTTTGCTTTTGCAGGCGCTACTGGATAACGGTGTTGATTATGTTCGTTCCCGGGTAGGGGTAGAGGCGACAGGAAAGCCTTTTGATGCCATCAATTACACAGAGCAAACTCTGCTTAGTGAACATATTAATCCGATGGTGAACATGGGGGCGATCGCCATGTGTACCATGATCCGCGGCGGCAGCTATGCCGAAAAGTTTGAGCGTCTGCTGAATCTAACGCGTCTATTGGCAGGAAATGACGAAATTTGCCTGGCCGAAGATGTTTACCTGTCTGAAAAAAAGAGCGGCAATAAAAATCGGGCGCTGGCCTATTTGTTAAAAACTTACGGAATGATACAAGACGATGTGGAGGAAGTACTGGACTGCTATTTTCGGGCTTGTTCCATTCGTGTCGATTGCGCCGACCTTGCACACATCGGTTTTGTATTGGCAAATCATGGTCGGCAGCCAATGACCGGTGAACGAATTTTTCCGTCGGAATATGCCAGTTACGTCAATGCAATTTTGATGACCTGCGGGATGTATGATGGGTCAGGAGATTTTGCGGTAAAGGTTGGTGTACCAGCCAAAAGCGGCGTTGGAGGCGGAATTATGGCCGTGGTTCCAACCCGTATGGGCATAGGAATATTTTCACCGGCTCTGGATGAAAAGGGAAACAGTATTGCGGGAATCCGGGCGTTAGAAATTTTAAGCAAAAGATTATACCTCAGTATTTTTTAAACTGTAATCAGATGAATAACATCAAAAGCAGGCGGAGATTTTACAAAATTCGCCTGTTTTTGATGTTATTGTGGTAATTGTGTGCTGAGCATATACAAGGCCCAAATGTGCAGAGGATAAAACAGATAAAATAGATATTTAAAGGAAAATTTCCCCTTTTTACCGTTGTAAGACCATAAAATTGGCAGAGCGAAAACCATCATCCACTGATATTGAATACCAAAGAAAGCATCCCAGGCAGACATGCCTAAGGCATACCACGCGATAGAAGAAGATAAGCACAATCCGAGAGAGAAAACCAGGTACATAGCCGCCATTTTCTTTTTGGAAAGACGGAAATAGTAAAAAAGAGGACCCAATATAACAAAAAAGATGCCGCCTTCTACGGTCAGAGGAGTGGGAACGAAAATTTGCAGGATTTGGGCGGCTGCAGTTTGTCCGGTACGCGTTAGCATATCGCCGATAAAAAAGCCTGCCAGTTCAATACCGATGAAGTACATCCAAATCAGCTGGCCTTTTTGCCGGTCTTTTGCTATTTCTTCCATGCAAACAATAATTGCCGCACCCAGTAAAAGGGAGGCAAAAATATTGTTTGGGATTCCGCCGGACGGCGCATTGGGCAGCAAAGTTGTCAATGTCAGATTGCCGATGGACATAGCAATAGAAAATAAATACATTCGTAGCAGATAAGCTTTACGGCTGTGCGTATAAGTAAGTCCCTGCGCCATGCAAAAATAAAAAATCGGCGCGGAAAGACGGCCCAACCAGGTAAACCAAATGGGAATGACGCTGGTAAAGTTCAGAAATTGGTAAATATGGTCTAGCAGCATCAAAATGAGGGCTGTTATTTTTAAGGCAAATGAACTCATATTTTTCTCCTTAAAATCGGTCGATCCGATGTGTTGTTTTAGTCGGAAAATCAAATGACTAAAAAAGAGCCCGCTATGGCGGGCTCTTCCCAAACGGCTATTTCGCTGCGTTCAGCGCCTCCAGAATTTTTTCTTTCGGAACAGCGCCAACAATACGGTTAACAGGTTCTCCATCTTTGAAAATATAAATAGTCGGAATGCTCATAACGCGGTATTGACGAGCCAACTCCTCTTCTTCATCGACATTTACCTTTCCAACCAGAACAGAGCCCTCCAGTTCACCGGCCAATTCGTCGATGACCGGGCTGAGCATACGGCAGGGACCACACCAAGTAGCCCAAAAGTCAACAAGAGCCAGTCCCTTTTTATTCAAAACTTCATTCTGAAAGCTTTCTTTGTTAAAATGAACAGTTGCCATTGAAAATCCTCCTTTGATAAAAAATCTTAGACTTATTTTTTTCATTATACAACAAAATATTACAAAAGGGAATAGTGGAAAGAGAAGAAAAACTTTTGAAATGCTATTGACAAACGGGTGAAAAAAGGTATAATAATAAAGGTCACATTGCCCGATTGTGTAAAGGTAGCACGACAGACTCTGACTCTGTTTGTCTGGGTTCGAATCCTAGTCGGGCAGCCATAGAGAAAATATCCGGCCTTGGCTGGATATTTTCGTCTTCGGGGTGTAGCGCAGTTTGGTAGCGTGCTTGGTTCGGGACCAAGAGGCCGCGGGTTCAAGTCCCGCCACTCCGACCATGCGGAGTGTCCTTATAGGATTTGAGTATCCTGTAACAGACACTCCGCATTTTTATTTTTTCAAAGTTCATACAGCGATTTGTGCCGGGGCGTAGCTTAATGCTACGCCTTTTCTCGTTTCTATCAGGATGTCCCACTCGGGGGGGGCCGGCAATCCGGCACCTCAAAGGCTCCGATGCAGTTATAGAAGATCACGACACGCTAAAGTAAAGATTCCACCAACAAAAAGCAGAATATGAAAAATCCCGCCTCGGAAACTAACAGGCGAGATTTTTCATATTGGTTCTTATAGACGTTTGCTTTTCAAAACCGATTGCTTTTTTAGAATTCCAATTGGAATTCCCGAAGTTTAAAAGGAGGGAGAGTGAAATCATATAACATCAGCGGCAGATACTCACCCACAGACAACACAGGTTTGCCCATCGCACCAAATCGTTTGGATAAGGAAAGCTAAAAAGAGGATTATTCATCGGAACGGTTTTAGGGTGAGATTATTCAACATGTGCAGCAATTTGTTTTTTGCTGTGGGAGCCAAACAAATTGGTTTCGACCAGGAGGATCGAAAACACCATGATACCGCCGCCTACCACCAATCGGATTGAAAAAGGATCGTATCCGGCGAGAACGGAAAATACGGCTCCAAACAGCGACTCTGAACTGAGGATCAGTGAAACACGGGTTGGCGGCAGACTTTTCTGCGCAACCATCTGAATCAGGTAGCATAACCCTGTATTGAACAATCCCAAAAAGACAACGGCGCCGAAAGAAAGCCAATTTTGCCCGATTACCGAAAAATCAGCCCCGCTGATGGGCAAAGTAATGGTTGACCAGATCGCCGTTGCCAGCAATTGAACAAAGGTAAAAAGAGAAGCATCCAGTCCGCCGGAAACCTTTGCCACAGTGCAGGTGTAAAAAGAGAAAAAAACAGCGCTCAAAAGGGTAAGACTGTCTCCCATTGTAAAATAAATGCCGCTACCCAACTGTAAGGAGAGAACGGCCACGCCCAAAAGGCACAAAAAGCAACCGATAAAAACCTTTCGTTCCGGCCGTATTTTCAGCATAATCCAGCTGATAAACGGAACCAGCATAACGGAACTGGCGGAGAGAAAAGCGCTGTTGGCTGGCGTCGTAAATTCCAGGCCAAGGGTTAAAATAAAAAAGGAAAAAAACAGTAAAGTCCCGCAAAGGGCTCCGCATAAAAGAAGTCGACGATTGATCTGGCGCAGTTTTTTATGTACCAGGCCTCCCAGACATAGAGCTCCGATCCAGAAACGGAAAAACATTTGCAGTCCGGTTTCGATTCCGCCGTCAATACATACTTGCATGAAAACTGCGCCGGATCCCCAAATTACCGATGCCAACAATAAAGCGCCGGTCATCGTTGTTCTGTTTTTTGTCATATCGAATTTCATAAAAACCATTCCCCGCCTGACGGCTGATTAAAATGGACGAATCGAATGAATCAGTACGATGGATAAAATCACGCTGAAACCGCCGCAAAGAAACATATAGACCCGGCGAGTTGCCTTTCCACCCATGTTCCCTGCAAGCATGCCAAACAAAACACAGGCAAAGACCAAGGCAATTAGGGTAAAAGACACACGGAACAAATCGGAACTGATCGAAGGGAAAAATCCGTCCAACCAGCGGGAAATGGGACCTGCGATTAAATATCCAAAGGGGACCAGCGCCAGGGGCAAAATCGAGACTCCTTGTCTTGGTGTGCCGCGCCGCATGATAATAACTGCCATTGCAAGAATCAGAACGATAATGACCCAGCATTCAACGGACATAAAAATCCCCTTTCTTTTTTATTTCAGCAATTCGTTTATCTGATCAGAGACAGAGGCCGTGTCGTCGGCCAGAACAAGAACCACCGTCGTACCTTTGGTAACCAGCACAGGGTTATTGATTTTTGTCATCTCGCCGGGAACATAATTTTCAAATGCCAGTTTTAAATCTTCCAGGCGGGTATCAATGGCCTTTTTGATATTTTCTACTGCGTCGGAAGACGATGCTTGGAATACGGCGATTTCTTCAGCGGTGGAAAAAGAACCACTGACATAAACTTTGGAATCTGAGAGATCTGCCGCGTCGATACGGTAATAGTCGCCAAGCATGTCGGCATCAATCGCATTGAGCGTATCTTGAAAAGTTTGGGTGTTATAAATCGCATCGGCAATTTCAGATGCAGATTTCTGCACTTCACTGCTGGAGCCGCCGCAGGCGGTCAGGGTCAACAAAAAGACAAACGCACATACAATAGACAATACTTTTGTTTTCATTTTTATTCCTCCATGATTGATTTGTTTTATCATTTGGTTGCATCAAGCGGCTGGGAAAGAGGAGCTCCCCTTTTCCGCCGCATCATCATTTGTGATGCTGTCCGAATTGGCTACGTGTTTTTTTAGATATTCAAACCAGACCTCATAATATTTAGGACCAAAATGCATGCCGTCTGTTGGGCTTGCCTCTTCCGGCAGGCAACCGTTTTCATCGGCAAAAGCTTCTGCCACGTTGAGATAATAATATTTCTTTTCCTGCGCCATGTTCAACAATGCAGCATTATATTCCTGAATTTTGCTGTTGGCAAATTGAGGATCGCTCTGCTCTTTGCTGGCAGTTACAGGAAGAATGGATTGCACATAGATATCTGCATTCGGATGCTGTTGACGAATCGTATCGAGAAAAATGCCATAATTTTCTACAAAGCTATCTTTGCCGATCCAAGCAATCCCATTGGCGCCTAGCATGACATATATTTTTTTGGCATCCGGATAACGGCTGATAGCTTGGGGCATGGTTTCCAGTTCTCCTGCATCATTGCGGATGACTTCCCTTGTCATAATGGTGTCGGTATTAATACCGGTAAACGCCACGACAGAAGCGTTTTTCATCAGCGCGTAGGACTGAATTCCAGCAGTAATCGAATCTCCCACGAACAGGGCATCATCAAAATAAGCAGAAGTGACTCTTTCGCTTTCCGGAACCGGCTGGGAATAGTCATATTCTGCCGCTTTGGACTCGCTCGAAGAGGAATCGGAAGCAGAAGCAGAAGACTCGCTTTGACTTTGTGGTTGTGAAGAGGAGAGTGGTTCTGCCATAGAGGATTTGCTTTCAGAAGATTCGGTCAAATTTTTGCTGTGATTTTGCCAAAGGGCCGCCAGCCCCAGCGAAAGACCGATGCAAAATATAATCGTGATAAAAGCGGTCGCCAAAGGATACTGTTTCTTTTTTGTATACTTCCGGCGCCGATTGATTTTTTGGTAAGCCATGATTTCCCTTCTCCTTTTTTTTCTTTTCCTATTTTACTACAAACCACATAGAAATGCACGCCTTTTTTCCTTTTGATAAAAATAGCTTTCTATTTTTGCCGTTTTTTTCACAGTTCGACTTGACGAAGTGGGGCAGAACATATATAATTAATAATGATTTGGCTGTAGCAAAAAAAGAACCTTCTTTTTCCTTGTTTTATATCATCGTTTGAAAAAAGAAAAAGACGCCGGAATTTTATTGTAGGCGAATTGGGATTTTTTATGCTCGGGGTTTTTGCTTTCATGCTGAAAAAGGCTGAGGCAAGCTAAATAGAAAAAATAGCAATATTTTATGCTAGTGTAGCACAGCCGGTAGTGCAGCTGATTCGTAATCAGCAGGTCGCGTGTTCGAGTCACGTCACTAGCTCCAGCTCTCCGCAAGCGATACAATACTTGCGGAGAGTTTTTCGTTTTACAGCAAAACGCATCGCATACGATCTCTGTTGCTTCTTACTTTCCCCAAAAGGCACACTTTGTGTATCTGCCCGGCTGCAAGATCCTCAGAACGGTTTTCCGTTGCTGCCACTTTTCCGCAGGGTACTCTTTGGGGAGGCATTTTTTGAAGCCAGAGAATATCAAGTTTGACGGTAACTTTCAAAAAGAGTCTGAACGCAATTCGTGTTTTGACTCTTTTCTATATTCTGAACAGCTTTGCGAGATCTGTCAGATTCATTTGTTATCTAATAGCTGTTTGGATTTGTACTTTTCGCAAGGCCTTTTCTGGTCAGAAGGCTTCCCAGTGGTTTTCTATTGGCCTTCCGCGGCATTGATGTGAAGGGTAAAGCGGTTTTTCTCGTAAGAGATGAGTCCTTCTTCTTGTAGCGCTGACAAGGCAACGCACATAGCTGCCCGGTCTACGCATAGATAATCAGCCAGTTGCTGACGATTATAGGAAATGGGAAAACAGAGACTTCCATGTTGAATGGACTCGGCCGATAGAAAGGAAAGCAGTTTTTCACGCGTAGATCGCTTGCTCATATGGGTGATTTTATGATTAAAGCGCAGCGCTTTTTTCGCCAATGAGGAAACAAGGTTTTGAATCAGCTTTCTATGATGGGAACAGGAAGAAGGACAAACAGAGAGAATGCGTTTCAGGTTCATCATAAGAATTTGACAGTCGCTGTCCGCTATAACGCTGACATTGAGAATACTGCCCGGTGAGGCAGCGAAAATTTCGCCGAAGGAATCTCCCGGCACTATCATATCCATAATGCTTCGGTGCCCCCAGAGATCTTCTTGGATTACCAGCACATTTCCACTTAGCACAAGCCCCATAGATTCGGTTTCGTCACCCGCCCGGAAAATGGCGCAGCCCTTTGGAAAAACCTCTTGACTGGCGCCTAAACAGTGCAGAATGGATTCTATTTCCTCCCTGGACATTCCGGAAAAAATAGCAGTACTTGGAAAAGAAGCCGGATATGGTTTCATCAAAAAACTCCTTGTCTCATGAATGGTTTTGAATAATTGGAGATGGAAAAAAGGAACTGCACAGGATACAAAAATTTTATCTGTTTGAATTCAAACAGATTATTTGCCGCAATTATGATATGATAAGGCCACAATATCAGCTGTCGCTGCGGCGCAGCAAAATGATTATTGCAGGAGGAAAAATATGATTCGAAAAATTATCCAGATAGAGGAAGAAAAATGTAACGGTTGTGGGGCTTGCGCCGATGCTTGTCACGAAGGAGCAATTGGTATGGTAAACGGAAAGGCGAAGCTGCTGCGCGATGATTACTGCGATGGATTGGGAGATTGTCTTCCTGCCTGTCCTACTGGAGCCATTACCTTTGTAGAGCGGGAGGCTGCCGCGTATGATGAGGCTGCGGTCCTTCAAAATAAAAAGAGAGAACAAACACATCACGCAGGCTGCCCCGGGCACCAAATGCACCAGTTTAATCGGGATCAGGGGTTATCTGCTGAACCCATTTCGGCCGCTGGTGTTTCACAGCTGCGGCAATGGCCGTGCCAGATCAAGCTGGTTCCAGTCAACGCCCCTTATTTTGACGGTGCAAAACTTCTCATCGCTGCTGACTGCACAGCCTATGCTTATGCCCGGCTGCATGAGGATTTTATGAAAGGAAAGATCACTTTGATTGGCTGCCCTAAGCTGGATGCTGAGGATTACAGTGAAAAATTAACCCAGATCATTGCGAATAATGACATTCAAAGCGTGACGATTGTACGAATGGAGGTGCCTTGCTGCGGTGGGCTCGAATTTGCAGCCAAGAAAGCGCTGCAAAACAGCGGTAAATTTATCCCTTGGCAGGTTATCACTGTATCTGTGGATGGAAAAATTCTTTCATAAACTTATCGTGGATTTGGCCTTTTGAGGGTAGATTTTGTTTATCAAAAAGCAAAGAGCTGTTTTTTATTGCTGATTTTCGATTTATTTGAATGATAACGCCGAAATTCCTTTTTTAAAATGAGGGGATTTTGGCGTGTTTTTTACTTTCTAATAATGCCGCTGCCTCACGGTAAAAGACACCCAACGCACCGATATAATTTTCTTTCCAGGGTTTATTGCGGCCACAGTAATGGATGATTGTGGTATGTTCACGCACCCAGTCCAGATTCAGCCAGGCTTTTGAACGGGGCCGCAAAGCAAACAGTTTTTCGGTCATGTTGTAAACAAAAGGGTCCAGCGGCAGAATGTTCCCCTCATACAGGCCGCTGATCACATCTTGATCCGGTAGTAAAAGCTTATCCCTATTCGTTTGAATATACTGAAAAACAGCGGTTTCATCCTGCTCCCGCCGCAGTCGTTCCAGGTTGAAAAGCATGACACCCGAATTAATGTAGAGACTCTCTTTTTCCATATTTAGTCTATTTCGGTTTATTGCCGAGAAAAAACGGCCCAGATGGGATGCTGCTGCAAAAAGGCACCCGTCCAGCGGCGTTTGATATAAATGATCCAGCGGGCCGTTGATTACCAGATCAGGGTCGAGATAGAGCACCCGGCTTAAATGAGAAGGCAGGTACTTGGCCGCAAAAATACGATAGTACATTTCCTGCGGATAGCGGTCGGTAATAGGGGCGTCTTTTAGCAAAGAACGGTCCGCACGTATGGACCGCAGCGTGCATTGGCTGTCTGTCAGCACTAAACGGATTTGTTCCAAATCTTTTTCGGTCAAAGAAGAATGAAGCAGATATAAGTCGATTTGCCGTTCAGAATTGGTATGAAGTAAAGAGGAAAGCATTACGGTTAGAGGAGGAATATATGCGGCGTTGAGAGTGACCAGAAGGTTGAGCGGCTCTTTTGCCCGAATGGTGTCCTCAGACTGGTTAAAGGGAAAGACGGGACGCTGATTTGTTGTTGGCATTTTATTTCCTCTTTTCTGCTGATGTCAAGGCAATCAATCTGCCGAAGACACAGCAGATTGATAAAAGTTTTTGTTTTGTACCATAAGACAGTTTTTATTTTAGCACATTTCACCCCACATAACAGCGTTTATGGCGGTTTTATCTGGAAAAGCTTTATCCAAAAAACGAGACAGAATAGAATTTTACTACGTGGCTTATCTTTTTATCATTCCCACAAAATGAGAAATCTTTTGTGATGGGAAAAAGGCAGGGATTTTTGGGAACGCTCCCAAAACGACAAAGAATAAAAATACGGCAGCGGCGCATCGGAGCCACTGCCGCAGATTCAGATGTGGGGATAAACTCTTTTATTTTGCCAAAGATTGTGCGAACCGCTTGCCAAACTCCTTAGCTTTCTGCAGTTCCTCCTCTGACGGAACAAAGATAGTGCGGAAACCTTCTTCAAACACGTTGGATTTGAGCCCTTTGAGTCGAGCTGTCAGATTGGGAACGGCCTCGCCGCTCCAGCCGTAAGAGCCAAATACCAGCGCCGGCCGCTTGCGGTTATTGATGGCATCCACATGGCTTAACAGGTTCCACACAGGAGCAACTGCATCGGCATTGATGGTGGGAGAGCCGATACCGAATGCGTCGGACCGATTTAAAAGTCCTTGCAGAAAATTCATGTCGTGGGCGTTGATGTCATAGATCTGACAATCTGCGTGAGGGATTTCTTCCAGAATGCCGGCGCGCAGCATATCAGCGACCCGTCCGGTATTGCCGTAGGCGGAGCAATAGAAAATCGGAATCAACGGTACTTCATTCTTCTGGGGGCGGCTCCATTCATCATAGCGGTCGATTGCCCATTCCAAACGGCAGCCGCGGGTCAAAACAGGGCCGTGGCTGTTGCAGACAGTCTCGACATCCAGTGCTTTGATTTTGGTCAGACCATTCTGCACATATGACGGGAACGGCCCAAAGATCGCATCGTAGTAGCCTTTGAAAGCTTCTTCATATTTTGCAGGATAGGCCATATTGGTATCAAAAGTATAGGGCTCACAGTAATGGGCGCCCAATACGTCACAGGAAAAAAGCACTTTTTCTTCCGGACACCAGGTAAGCATGGAATCGGGCCAATGTAAAAACGGAGCGGAGATGAATTGCAGCGTTTTTCCGCCTAAATCCACTTGATCGCCGTCTTTCGCCACAGTAATGGGTAAAGATGGCTGATTGGTAATGTTTTTCAGATATAAAGATCCGGCTTGACTGACCAGAATTTGTGCTTTGGGACATAATGCAGTCAACCGCGCCAACACGCCGGAATGGTCCGGCTCACAGTGATTCAGAATGATATAATGGATCTGAGCCGGATCGCATACCTGCTGAATATTATCCAGATACTGATCAAAGAAGGTCAGATGGCAGGTTTCAATCAACGCTGTTTTTTCAGCGCCTTTTACGATATAAGAATTGTAACTGGTACCATACTCGGTTTTCATCACCACGTCGAAAATGCGCATGGCGGGGTTGAGAATCCCAACTGCATGGATGTCTTTGGTGATACTGCTGGCAGACAATAGAAAAACCTCCTTCATGTTATCATCGGTAATTTGCCGGTCTAAACAAAAATGCCACAGGCCCTGTCCGGCTGTCCGTACGGCAGCGGAACCGAAAGCCGGCGGCATCCGAGCCGAAAAGCTCTTTTGCTGCTATTCCTCTTCTTCAAACATATCTTTGCCTACGCCGCACAGCGGGCAAACAAAATCGTCCGGAACATCCTCCCATTTGGTGCCGGGTGCAACACCATTATCTGGTGCGCCCTGCTCCTCATCATAGATGTAACCACATACGCTGCAAACAAATTTTTTCATTGCTTTTAACTCCTTTTTTAGTTTTAAGATAAGTGTTCCATATTTGAGACCATATCATGCTTCACACGATCGGCTTCTTCTGCTTTTTTTGCATTGTTCCATCGATCCATGGTACCAACCAGATAACCAGTGATCCGTCGGATCCGTTCAAATGGAATCGGCTCAAAACGATAATGAAGGTCGACATAGTCTCCGTCCACAGTAATGTCGATGCTGGAAAGCTGCTTGTCTGGATATTTTTCTATGGCGCGGTCGATATAAGCTTTTCTTTCCTTATCAGAAAGTTCCCCGCCGCTCACATGTACGGGAATCATAAAATGCCTCCTTACATTCTTTACTTTTTCTTACTTTTATTATATCATAAAAAAAATATTACACATGTTGCAAATGCAACTTTTTATAGGAGTTTTTATGAATTTTTCCAAGATTTCTCTGTTTGAAGGGATTCGAGAACAGGAATGCCAGTCCATGATGGACTGCTTTGGCGTTCAGCTGCGTCAGTTTGGTGCGGGACAGACCATATTTGAATATGGCAGCGGAAATGATCAGGTGGGAATTTTGCAGAATGGGAAAGCTAGCCTGGTGCGAATGGATCAGGAGGGGAGCCGAACGGTGCTGGAACATTTGGAGCCGGGCAGTGTATTCGGTGAAATGATGGCTTTTCCCTGCGTGGGGACGGACCGTATTTGGGTACAGTGTGATGGGGACTGCACTGCCGCATTTATCCGCTACGACCAAATTACAAAACGATGTGAAAAAGCCTGCGAGCATCATAGCCGTTTGGTGGAGAATATGTTTGGATTGATGCGAAAAAAAGCCATGGCGCTCAGTGAACGGGTGGAGGTGCTCAGCCGCCGGACGATTCGAGAAAAGCTGTCCGCGTCTTTTTTGCTGCAGGCACTGAAAGCCGGCAGCCGAATTTTTGATCTTCCTTTTTCCTACAGCGTTTTGGGGGATTATATTTGTGCTGACCGCAGCGCGATGATGAGGGAGCTGCGGAAAATGAAAGAAGATGGTCTGCTGAAGACGAAAGGACGGCAGATTATTCTGGGCGATGCCTTTTTGGAAGCGTCAGGAATAGTTGACAAACTCTGATGATTCCGCTACACTAATAGCGGTAAAGGTTTTCGACCTAATCGTCGGAACGAAAGAGGGAAGACGGGTGAAAATCCTGCGCAGTCCCGCTGCTGTAAATGGGGAATGAACTTTCAAAATCCCACTGGCCGTACCGGCTGGGAAGGGGAAAGTTTATTTGGATCCATGAGCCAGAATACCTGCCTTTGCTAGATATCACATTTCTGCGCGGAAACAGAGGATGTTTGATAAAAGAAAAAGCAGGTTCGAACCAATGACAGGCGAGGACAATACTTTTTTCCCAAAGCAGTTCGCTGTATGCCAAAGCGCATACAGCTTTTTTTATGCCCGCATACGGAAAAGAAAGAGGAGACAAATTTTTATGATGAAGCTGAAAGTATGGATTGTATTGATGGCACTGTGCCTGCTGTTGTCCGCTTGTGGGAATACGGTCGTTTCCTCTCAACAGGAAATCTCTGCTTCGGAAGACAGTGTATCTTCCGCTGCGGTGCAGCCAGGAGAACTGATAGAGACTTATGTGCCGGAATACGCCAAAGGATTTTCCATTGAGTATTACGAAGGCGGAGCGAAAATCATCGACACCCACATTGAAGCAACCGCCAGTACTGCCGCTGCGGCGCAGCGGATTCTTCTCCTGCCGGCTGGTGCAACAGAACCGCTGGATGCCCAATGGGACGGGAAGATTGAAGGGGAAGTGACATCGGTAGTCACACTGGCCAGCTCCCATGCAGGGCACTTCGCCAATCTGGATGCGGTAGACGTAGTCAAGGGCTGCTCCATTAAACCGGAGAGCTGCTATGTGAATTCTCTAAAAACCGCACTGGAAAATGGCTCTGCTGTTTATGTAGGCACCAGTTCCAGCCTGGATCAAGAGCTGATCGCTTCACTGGCACCGCAGGTAATTTTTGTCGGTGGTATGTCCAGCGATGTAGAGGTGGCACAGAAGCTGGAGGAGAGCGGTCTTCTTTGCGTTTATTTCGGAGATTTTGCAGAAGAGGATTATATGGGGCGCGCTCAGTGGATTGAACTGATCGGCGCTTTTGTAAACAAGGATCAGCAGGCCCGGGATTTTATTCGGGAAAACAAAGCGCAGGTGGATGAAGTACTGGCGAAAGTACAGTCGGCCGAAGAACACCCGTCTGTTTTATGGTATACTCACAGCTCCAGCGCGCCTCATTTTAACGTGCGCACCGATGCGGATTATGTGAACTCGATCGTTTCCGCAGCCGGCGGGCGGCTTTTGTTCCCGCAGTCGGCCCAGGACAACTCAATAAAGCTTTCCAATGAAGACTTTCTGCTTTTGATGAATGAAGCGGATAAAATCGTGATGGGGGTTTCGCTGAATTCCTATCGGGATGCCAAGGATATGACTTATTTTAACAAAGAGGGCCAGGTGGATTTTTCTAAGGCGCCTGCTTTTGCGAATCGGGATTGCTATGTAGTGGGCTACGATTGGGCGCAGGATACCGCCAATGCGGCGGAAATTATCCGGTCGATGGCTGCATGTTTGTACCCGGATCTGTTTGCCGATGAAAAGGCCGAGGACAAAGACAAAATCATCGCTTTTTGGGTTGAATAGAATATGAAAAGCGGAAATATCAGGAGAAAAACGAAAGTAACAGCAGCGATTTCGCTGCTGTTACTGGCAGTTTTGGCAATTTTTGCAATCGGAATCGGGTCGGTATATTTGCCGCCGGAAACGGTGCTGCAGGTTCTGTTTGGGCGGGTGGATTCATCTGATCCGTCTTATATTATCGTCTGGAATATGAGATTGTCCCGTGTGCTTGCGAGCATGTTCGGAGGGGCGGCGCTGTCCTTATCCGGGCTGCTTTTACAGATCTTGTTTCAAAATCCCATTGCAGACCCATACATTTTAGGAATATCGTCCGGAGCGAGGCTGGCGGTGGGAATGATGCTGCTGGGTGGTGTCATGGTCGGTTTTCATGTGACCAACCCCTGGATTCTGTTTTTGGGCGCATTGTCCGGCGCTTTGGCGGTAATGGCGCTGATGCTGCTGTTTTCCGCCCGGGTGCGCAGCGTGACTACCCTGCTGATCGTGGGAATGATGGTAGGATATTTCTGTTCGGCCTTAGTCGGGCTTTTGGTAGCTTTTTCGGACGACAGCAGCATTGCAGACTTTACCCGCTGGACGATGGGAAGCTTCGGACTGATGACCTGGCCGAAAATTTATGTGCTGGTTCTGGTTTGCTCGGTGCTGTTTGCCTTGTCTTTTCTTCTGGGAAAAAATTTGAACGCATTGCGCATGGGCGAGGCTTATGCCGTGACGATGGGCGTAAACACCAAGGCGCTGAGGGTTGCGATTATTTTGATATCAGGCCTTTTGACTGCGGTAGTCACCGCTTTTGCAGGCCCGGTGTCCTTTATCGGGATGAGCGTACCGCATATCTGCCGGATGATTTTAAGGACAGACGATTCCCGGGCTTTAATCCCGTCTTGTATTTTATGCGGCGGTATTTTTGGCGTAGGGTGTGATTTAATCTCCCGGACGATCATTGCGCCCAACGAACTTGCAATTGGTACGGTAACGGCCTATGTAGGTGTGCCGATTGTACTGTATCTTTTAATGAAGAAAAACCGGCACGAATGATATCAGTCGGAAGGAGGCCCGTGATGGAACAGCTGGAACTGAAACAAGTGGATATCGGTTATGGCGGACAACCGCTGATTCGAAACATTGATCTTTCTTTTTTGCAGGGGAAAATGACCTGCATTTTGGGTTCCAACGGAGCGGGCAAAACGACGCTTTTGAAGACCATCGCCCGGATTATCAAGCCGATCGGCGGGGCAATCAGTCTGAGCGGAGAGAATGTTAGCCGGATGAATGGATCCCGGTACGCCAAAGAGGTATCCGCAGTGCTTACCGACCAGATCAGTTTGGACAACTGTACGGCGTGGGATGTGGTAGCCATGGGTCGCAACCCACACACGGGCTTTTTCGGTTCTCTTACGGCGGAGGACAGGCGACGGGTGCGGGAAAGTTTGGAAGCCTGCGACGCCTGGATGCTGCGGGACCGGCTGTTTCATCGGCTGAGCGATGGACAGAAACAAAAGGTGCTAATCGCCCGCGGACTTTGTCAAAGCACTCCGGTGCTGCTGTTGGATGAGCCCACCAGCCATCTGGACATTTTTTATAAAATGGAGGTGCTGCAAACACTGCGCACCCAATGTGTCCGAGAGGGAAAGACGGTAATCTGCACGCTGCACGAGCCGGATCTTGCGGTTAAGTGCTGCGACCGGCTGGTTCTAGTCAAAGGTGACCGGATTTTGGCCTGCGGAGATACGGGGCAAATCGTGCAAAGCCGCGCGATGGAGGAACTCTATGGCTTTTCGGGCCGACAGTTTGATCCGGTGCTGGGATTGGCAGAATTCCCTGCCGCCGGAGGCAAGGATGTGTTTTTGGCCGGAGCAGAAGAGGATACCATCCATCTGTTCCGGGCGTTGAACCGGATGCAGAAGGGGTTTGCCGCAGGAGTTCTGCATCAAAATGACCTGCTGTTTGCACTGGGCCGGGCCATGGGAATTCCGATGGTAAGCCAGAAACCCTATTTGCCGGTAGAACCGGCGCAGGCAGATCGGGCTTTTTCCATGGCGATGGGTTATGATTTGATTGTAGCGGCGGATTTGCCCGATGGAGCTTTGCTGGAAGAGAATCGCTTATTGATCCAAAGGCTGATCCGTGCGGGAAAACCGGTCGTATCGACGAAAGAATACCAGGCTCGATTGGCAGAACAGTTGTAGGACGAAAAGAGGTGCGGGATGAAGAAACGTAAGACAGTATTGTTATTTGGTGGAACTGTCGAGGGAAGAAAACTTTATGATTTTTGCCGATTTCAAAGCATCCCGGTTTCTCTTTCAGTGGCCAGCGATTATGGCATGCAGGCGCTGGGAGAAAGTGTGGACGCATCCGTTCACGTGGGGCGGCTGGATGAGGAAGCTATGGAGCGATGGCTGCAAACCGGCGATTTTGCTCTGGTCATAGATGCGACGCATCCTTACGCGCGAGAAGTTACGGCCAATTTAAAGCGTGCCTGCACAGCGCAAAATGTCCCATATCTGCGGCTCTTGCGGGATCGGGGCGATCAGAGTGGCGCGCTGGAGTTTGCATCGGCTAAAGATGCGGCAGACTATCTGGAGAAAACACAGGGAAACATTCTGCTGACGACCGGCAGTCGGGAAATCGAGGTATTTGCACCGCTGAATCGGGAGAAAAAGCGGGTATTTGCCCGTGTTTTGCCGGCGGAAGAATCCATTGCAGCCTGTCGGCGGGCAGGAGTTTCAGGCAGGAATCTTTTGTGTATGCAGGGGCCTTTTTCCGCTGATTTTACTGACGCGACCCTGCGGGAATTCGAGTGCCGTTTTCTAGTGACCAAAAATTCCGGCGGCGCCGGCGGTTTTGCGGAAAAAATGGAAGCGGCTCGGCGTGCAGGCGCACAGGTCCTTGTGATTCGCCGACCGGAAGAAGACGGCCTTTCTTTGACACAGGTACAGGAGTATTTGGTGGAATGGACAGGAAAGAAAGTGGGGAAGGACGTATGAATCAGCAGAAAAATCCGCCTCGCGTGGCAGTGGTCGGCACTGGAAGCGGCTGCGGTAAAACAACGGTTGTCTGCGCGCTGCTGCAAGCGTTTTGCAATCGGGGGTTGAAGGCGACTTCTTTCAAATGCGGCCCGGACTATATCGACCCGATGTTTCATCAAAAGGTGATTGGCACCCCTTCACGCAATCTGGATTTGTTTTTCTGTGGAGAAGATACGGTACGCTATCTGTTCTGCCGAGCGGCAGCTGACGCGGAGATTTCGGTGATCGAAGGCGTTATGGGCATGTATGACGGCATTGGCCCGGATACGCAGGAGGCTTCTTCCAATCATTTGGCGATGGTAACCAAGACGCCAGAAATTCTGGTCGTCAACACGAGAGGGATGAGTCTTTCGGCGGCGGCCCTGCTGTCGGGATATGCTCAATTTGCACCCAATCAGCTTGCGGGTGTTATTTTCAACGGGTCCTCTGCCGGAATGTATTCGTCTTATGCGAAGATGGCACAGTCTTTGGGATTGCAGCCGCTGGGCTATTTTCCCGTGGTGCCGCAGGCGTCGGTAGAAAGTCGGCATCTGGGACTGGTTACTGCCGGGGAAATTGAGAATTTAAAGGAAAAAATGGTGCTTTTGGCCGAGACTGCTGAAAAAACGCTGGATTTGGACGGTATTTTGCAGCTGGCTCAATCAACCGTTACGTTGGAGTACAAAAAGCCCAGCCTTCCGCCACTGCAACAGGTATCCGTGCGCATTGGCGTGGCGCTGGACGAGGCTTTCTGCTTTTATTATGCGGATAATTTGGAACTGTTGGAAGAGATGGGCGCCAAGTTGGTTCCCTTTTCGCCGCTGCACGATAAATCCCTGCCGCCGGATCTGGACGGGCTGTATTTGGGTGGCGGGTACCCGGAATTATATGCGCGGTTGTTGGCAGAAAATGAGACGATGCGCCAATCGGTGCGGCAGGCGGTGACAAACGAAATGCCGACGATTGCAGAGTGCGGCGGCTTTTTGTATTTACAGCAGTCGTTGGCAGATCGAACCGGCAACGATTTTCCCATGGCAGGTGCATTGCCGGGAAAAGGGCAGATGACCGATCGCTTGGTCCGGTTTGGCTATGTGGATCTTTTATCGCGCCGGGAGCAAATGATTTGTCCAGCGGGCGGACAAATCAGGGGCCATTCCTTTCATTATTCGGATACGACGAAGAACGGCGAAAGTTTTTTGGCCCGAAAACGAAAAGACGAGTATTTTTGCGTTCAGGCAGGGCCGCGGTTGTACGCGGGATATCCCCATTTGTATTTTTGGAGCAATCCGGACGCAGCATCCCGTTTTTTGGCGCAGTGCGCCACATATCAAAAGGAGCAAAAAGTATGAATTTGCAAAAAACAATCCGGTCGATTCAGCCATTGGACAAGACGGCTATGGAACAGGCTGCCCGCCGATGGGACAACATTGCCAAACCGCTGCACAGTCTGGGCCTTTTAGAAGAGACGATCATCCGTGCCGCCGGTATGCAGCGAACATCGCGCGTATCTTTTTCTCCCCGGGCATTGCTGGTTTTTTGTGCGGATAACGGTGTGGTTGCCCAAGGAGTGACGCAGACCGATCAAAGCGTGACTGCCATTGTGACTGAAAATTTCACCAAGGGAAAGACAAGCTCCTGTGTCATGGCTGAAAAAGCCGGAGTGGATTTGATACCGGTGGATATCGGTGTATCCAAGCCGATGGAGGTTCCCGGTCTTTTACAGGAAAAAATCCGGTTGGGAACCGATGATTTCACTCTGGGACCTGCTATGCGCCGGGAGGAGGCGGTCCGGGCGGTGGAAACCGGCATTCGCCTGGCGCGGCAGCTGGCAAATGAGGGATACCGTGCCATTGCCACTGGTGAAATGGGAATTGGCAACACCACTACCACCGCGGCGGTGGTATCGGTGCTGTTAGGATGTGATCCGGCCGAAGTTACCGGCGTAGGCGCGGGCCTTTCCTCCGAGGGCCTTGTCCGGAAGGTAGAGACCATCCGGCGAGGTATTGCGGTAAACCGGCCAAACCCGGACGACGCGCTGGATGTACTGTCCAAGGTTGGCGGATTGGATTTAGCTGGGCTTGCCGGTGCATTTTTGGGAGGCGCATCTGCCGGTGTCCCGGTGGTGATTGACGGATTGATCTCCGCGGCGGCGGCGCTGATTGCCGTCCGGCTGTGTCCGGCTTGCGCCGAGTACCTGTTGGCCTCTCACGTATCGGCTGAACCTGCCGGGCAGATGTTGCTGGATGCATTGGGACAAAGGGCCATTCTTCACGCAGGGATGTGCTTGGGCGAGGGAACCGGTGCGGTGACCTTATTTCCGGTCTTGGATTTGGGATTAGCGGTATATGAAAAAATGAGTTCTTTTTCAGAGATTGAATTGGAACCCTATACCGACTTTAAAAAGGAGGAAGCGCAATGCTCGCGTTTGTAGCAGGTGGTGCCGCCAGTGGCAAATCAGCTTGGGCGGAGGCGCTGGCTGTGGCGTTAGGAGGAAAGAAATGTTATCTTGCCACTATGGAGCCCTTCGGAAAAGAAGCGCAGGAGCGCATTCAAAAACACCGGGCTCTCCGGCGGGAAAAAGGATTTCAGACGGTGGAAATCTATACTTCGCTGGCAGACAAAGCAGACTCCTTTTGCTGTGACACTGTGCTGTTGGAATGTATGACCAACTGGATGGCAAACGAAATGTATAGTCCGTCCGGCGCGGGAAAAAGGGCGCTTGACTCGGTCAAAAAGGGGCTGGACGCTTTACAGGCATCGGTTTCCAATCTGGTGGTCGTGTCTGGTGATTTATTTTGCGATGGGTTGGACTATGGGCCATACACCGAGGAATATCTAAAAAACCTATCGGTGGTTAACCAGTACCTTGCGGCGCAGGCCGATCTTACAGCAGAGCTTTGCTGCGGCATACCGGTAATTCACCGGCAGAATGGACAGGGGAGGGCTTTGCTTGAAAAAATGGGTTAGTGGGTTTTGCGCCGCCTTTTCCATGTATTCGACGGTACCAATGCCACAGGTGCCTTGGCATGCGGATACAATGCGATATCTGTTTTGCTTTTTTTCGTGGGTCGGGCTGCTGATCGGCGGACTCTGTTTGGGATGGGCGTGGTTATGCCGAGCCTGGCATGCAGGCGAGATGCTGTTTGCGGGGGGAATGACGTTACTGCCCCTGATTGTGTCCGGCGGTATTCATCTGGACGGTATGGTGGATACAGCTGACGCGCTGTACTCACGGCGGGAGACGGAGAAAAAGCTGGAAATTTTAAAAGATCCGCACGTGGGAGCTTTTGGAGTGATCGTTTGCGGCGGTTATCTGCTGGCGAGCTTTGCTTTGTGGGGGCAATTGTATACCTCGCCTCGCCTGCTGGTACCTTGCTGCGCTGGATTTTTCCTTTCCCGCTGCTGCTCGGCGATGGCGGTGGTGAGTTTTCCGGCGGCAAAAAATTCCGGATTGGCGCATTTATTTTCTGGATATGCGGACAAAAAAACGGTGCGAATTTGCTGTGGATGTTATCTGGCGTTTGCAGGCGGTTTGCTGATTTGGCGCTTTTGGTGGGCAGGCGTTGCGGTGCTGATCGGCATAAGCCTTATTTTTATTGTTTTTTGGCACCTGTGCAAAAAGCAGTTCGGCGGGATTACCGGCGATCTGGCGGGATTTTTTCTGCAGATGACGGAGCTGGCAGTTTTGGCGGTCTGCACCTTTGGAGGAATGTTGGAATGGTAGAAAAGTTAATTGTAGGTGGGACCCGCAGCGGAAAAAAAGAACGATTGTCAGAACTGGGCTTTTTGGATTCGGAGATTTCTGACGGCGCGGTGTGCAGTTTGGACAAAGCCTTTTCTCTTCCTGCTTTGTACGGGCTGCATATGCTGGTGCGTCGATTGATGAAAAGCGAGGCTGATCCTGTGCAGGTTGTTCGAAAAGGATTGCAAGAAGGCGCAGTTAGGGTTGTAGTCTGCGATGAAATCGGCTGCGGCGTGATTCCGATGGATCGGTTTGAGCGGGACTGGCGGGAACAGGTGGGGCGGATTTTGTGTGAGATCGCAAAATCCACCCCGTCGGTGGAGCGGGTGTTTTGCGGTGTAGCATTGGAGATCAAGAAAAAATGAAAATTTTGGTGTATTTGATTCGGCATGGAAAAACCGAGGGGAATTTGAAGAAGGCGTATATCGGCGTTACCGACCAGCCGCTTTGCCTTGAGGGACGCGCCGAACTGGAAAGGCTGGCAGGGTGTTTTCCTCTACCGGATGAAGTGTGGCATAGTCCCCTACGCCGTTGCGCGCAAACGGCCGAGATTTTGTACCCGGGGATTTCAGCAAATGTTTGTGAAGATTTGCGGGAATGCGATTTTGGTGAATATGAAGGGAAAACCTACGATCAGCTAAAGAATGAAGCGGCTTATCAAAAATGGCTGGACAGCGGCGGGACAATCCCGTTTCCCAGCGGTGAGGATCCGATGGCGTTTCGCGTGCGCAGTAAGAGCGCATTTGCCGCCATTGCGCAAAAAGCGGCGGAACGGCATCCGGACGGGACTCTGGCAGTTGTCTGTCATGGCGGCACAATAATGGCAGTATTAGAAGCTTTTTCCATGCCGCACCGGGATTTTTACGATTGGCAGGCATCCAACGGCGGTGGTTACCGATTCTGGTATGATCCGACAGCGCGGCAGGCTTGGCAAATTGCCTCGCTGACAGACGGGAGGGAATGAGATGGAAATATTACTGGCGGTGCTATGTGGTTACCTGTTGGATCTTTTGTTCGGGGATCCGCATTGGTTGCCGCACCCGGTTCAGCTAATGGGCTGGTGTATCAGCAAAGGAGAAAAACTGCTGCGCAGCGTGTTCCCCAAAACGCCCAAAGCAGAATTGTGGGCCGGATCGGTGCTGGCAGTCTGTATGTTTTTGCTGGGCTTTTTTGTGCCGCTTGGGATTTTATATGCCGCAGGTTTGATTCATCCGGCTGTTCGGTTTGGATTGGAAGTGCTTTTTTGCTACCAGATTCCGGCAACCAAAAGTTTGCGGACAGAGAGTATGCGAGTGTATTTTCCGCTGAAAAAGGGCGATTTGCCACAGGCGCGGCACTACCTTTCCTGGATTGTGGGGCGTGACACGCAGAATTTGGATGGGGAGCATGTGGCAAAAGCAGCGGTAGAAACCGTGGCGGAAAACACTTCGGACGGGATCGTGGCTCCGCTTTTTTATTTAGCCATCGGCGGTGCGCCGATGGGGTTTTTGTATAAAGCAATCAATACCATGGATTCCATGATCGGCTACAAAAACGAAACCTATCTCTATTTTGGCAGGGCTGCGGCAAAGCTGGATGATGTGGTGAATTTTATACCCGCCATTCTGTCGGCCTGGCTGATGATCGGCGCTTCTTATTTGCTGGGGTTAGATGGGAAAAATACCCAGCGCATCTATAAAAGGGATCGCAAAAATCATACCAGTCCCAACAGTGCCCGAACAGAATCGGTTTGCGCCGGGGCGCTGGGGGTGCAGCTGGCAGGAGATGCGTTTTATTTTGGCCAACTGGTTCATAAGCCGACCATAGGCGATCCGGGTCGTCCGGTAACAGCAGAGGATATCCCGTTATCCTGCCGTCTGATGACGCTGACCTCAGTATTGAGTTTATGCCTGTTTTTGGCGGTGCGTTTGGTGGGGGTGCTTTTATGGTAAAAAAAGAACACGGCGGTGATATTTATACCGAGCGGGATTTTCCGGACGGGGTGGAGCTGGTTGATTTTTCGGCAAATCTCAATCCGCTGGGAATGCCCCAGGCGGTAAAAGATGCCTTGTGCCAGGATCCGGACGCATATCAAAGCTATCCGGATCCCCAGTGCCGGGCACTGCGCCGGGCGATTGGAGAGGAATACGGCGTTCCGGAAAGCTGGGTTGTATGCGGAAACGGTGCGGCGGATATTATCTGGCGGATGGTGCTGAGCCAAAAGCCGAAACGCGCTGTTTTGCCCGCGCCAACTTTTTCAGAATATGCCGAGGCGCTGGAATGTGTGGACTGTGAGATTTCGTATTTTGATTTGCCGAAGGAGAAAAGATTTGCACCGGATGATCGCTTTTTAGAGGCGATTCAGCCGGGAGTGGATATCTGTTTTTTCTGCAATCCCAACAACCCCACCGGCGTGGCGATGGAATCTGATTGGATTTTCCAGTTGATGAAACGCTGTCAAAAATCCGGAACCTTATTGGTGCTGGATGAATGTTTTACTGATTTTTTGGAAGAAGAACAGTGCTATACCGCTTTACCCTTTTTACGGGATTTCCCTGGAACAATCATCCTCAAAGCGTTTACAAAAATGTATGCGATGGCGGGAATTCGGCTGGGATATGCACTGTGCGCGGATGAAAACCGCATCCGGCAGATCAGCGGGACGGGCCAGGCCTGGAGCGTATCCACCCCTGCGTCCCGCTGCGGCGTTGCAGCGCTGTCTCAGCGGGACTTTGTGGAAAAGACCAAACGGTTTGTGGCCGAAGAACGGATATTTTTGCAGGAAGAGCTTGCTGCTCTGGGATTATTGGTGTATGACGGAAAAGCCAATTATCTGTTTTTTCGGGCGCCGCTGGCAGATTTGCCCCAGCGTTTGGAACGGCTGGGGATTCTCATCCGCTGCTGTGGCAATTATCGGGGGCTGGACGGCAGTTATTGCCGTATTGCAGTCAAAAGCCGGAAAGACAATATTAGGCTGCTGGATGGCATTCGACAGATTTTGCAGACGAAAAAAGAGGGGAGCGGATCAAAATGGCAAAGGCAATTATGATTCAAGGCACAACGTCCAATGCCGGGAAAAGTTTAATCGCGGCGGGATTATGCCGGATTTTTCGTCAGGATGGCTATCGGGTCGCGCCGTTTAAATCTCAGAATATGGCGTTGAATTCCTACATTACCCGGGATGGATTGGAAATGGGGCGCGCTCAGGTAATGCAAGCGGAGGCTGCCGGACTGGAACCGGTAGTGGATATGAATCCAATCCTGCTCAAGCCCACCAGCGATCAAGGCTCTCAGGTGATCGTTAACGGCGAAGTGCGCGGCGTTATGCGGGCGGCGGACTATTACCAATATAAACCGCAGCTGATTCCCGATATTATGGCCGCTTATGGTCGGCTGGACCAAGAAAACGATATCATCGTCATAGAGGGGGCCGGCAGCCCGGCAGAAATTAACCTTCGGGAGAACGATATTGTCAACATGGGCATGGCGAAAATGTCCCGATCACCAGTGCTGTTGGTGGGAGACATTGACCGGGGAGGCGTGTTCGCCGCACTGGCTGGCACCATGCTGCTGCTGGAGGAAGAAGAAAAAAGGATGATTAAGGGGACAATCATCAACAAGTTTCGCGGTGATGTCAAGATTTTGGAGCCGGGGCTTAAAATGCTGGAGGATATTATCCATATCCCAACTTTGGGGGTGGTGCCGTATCTGCATTTGGACGTGGACGACGAGGATAGCTTGAGCGAGCGTTTCTCCCGCCGGGATAAGGCTGCGGACATAGACATTGCGGTGATCCGCCTGCCGCGCATTTCCAACTTTACAGATTTTAACCCGCTGGAATATATCGATCAGGTTTCGGTGCGCTATGTCGCCGCGCCGGGACAGCTGGGCAAACCGGATTTGATCATCCTGCCCGGAACCAAGAATACCATGGACGATTTGTTGTGGATGCGCCAGAATGGTTTGGAGGCAGCGGTGCAAAAGCACGCAGCGGCGGGAAAACCGATACTGGGAGTCTGCGGCGGCTTTCAAATGCTGGGCAGGGCGATTCGCGATCCGTTGGGAGTAGAACATGGCGGAGAAATTTCGGGCATGGGCCTTTTACCGCTGGAAACCGAATTTGCCGGAGAAAAAACCCGCGTCCGCGCCCAGGGGGTATTGGATACAGTAGGCGGCGTATTGTCGGAATTGTCAGGCCAGCCTTTTGATGGGTATGAAATCCACATGGGCCGGACGGGGACGAATCGGAATCTGGTGCACCAGGAAAACGTGTACGGAACCTATCTGCACGGACTGTTTGACCGGCAGGAAACTACGCGGGCGCTGGTAAGAGCGCTGATGCGGCAAAAGGGGTTGGATCCCGCATCGGTACAGGCGCTGGACATGGAGACGTATAAACAGCACCAGTATGACCTTTTGGCCGATGGAATGCGCCAGTCACTGAATATGGACGAAATTTACAAAATCGTAGAAGAAGGGCTTTGATTATGGAGCAAAAGCTGGGAATGGTCCATCTGTATCATGGCGGCGGTAAAGGGAAGACCACTGCCGCAATCGGATTGGCACTGCGTGCAGCCGGGCGGGGGTATCCGGTATTGGTAGTGCAGTTTTTAAAACGGGGAGATAGCGGCGAGATCAAAGCGCTGGAACGATTGGGCATCCCAACACTGGCTTATCCACAGCTTTCCGGGTTTTCCTTTCGTATGAGCGAGGAAGAAAAAGCAAAATGTCTGGCGGCGCATACGGAGAATCTGCGGCGGGCGGGCACGTTCTGCAGCCAAAGCTCGCAGGGGCTGCTGGTGTTGGACGAGGCGGTGGGGGCCTGTCAGAAAGGCCTTTTGGATGAGAAGCTGTTGCTGGATTTCTTACACGCCCGTCCTGCCGGCTGGGAGGTTGTACTCACTGGACGCAATCCATCAGCGAATCTTTTGAAAGTGGCAGATTATGTAACGGAGATGAAAAAACAAAAACATCCTTTCGACCGGGGCGTAATGGCTCGGGACGGCATAGAGAGATAGGAGGAGATTCTATGAAAATTGAGCAGATTCGGCCGGAGGAGATTGAGCGGCGCAGTTTTGAGATTATTACCGATTTGTTGGGGGAGCAGCAGCCTCCGGATGAAACAGCTCACATTGTAAAGCGGGTTATCCATACAACGGCAGATCTGGAATATGCCGAAACTCTTTACTTCAGTGAAAATGCGGCGCAAATTCTTTCGCAGGCGCTTGCCGAAGGCGCCCATATTGTTACGGATACGCAAATGGCTCTTTCCGGCATCAACAAAAAAACGCTGGCGGCATTTGGCGGGCAAGTCCACTGCTTTATGGCGGACGAAGATGTTGCCCGCCAGGCACGGGAAAGAGGGGTTACCCGGGCTTGTGTGTCAATGGAAAAAGCTGCAACTCTTTCTGTGCCGCTGATTTTTGCCATCGGCAATGCGCCGACAGCATTGCTTCGCTTGGATGAATTGGTTCGGGAAGGAACTGTAAGGCCTCGGTTGATCATCGGCGTACCGGTGGGATTTGTGAATGTGGTGCAATCCAAAGAACGGATTATGAATGCGGGTGTTCCCTGTATTGTGGCAAAAGGCCGCAAGGGGGGAAGCAATGTGGCGGCCGCGATTGTCAATGCAGGATTATATCGCCTGACCAGGGCAGAATAAAAACATGAGGCCGGTCGGCCTCATGTTTTTATTTTGAGATGGGAATCTCGCTACTTCGCCAGTTCCCTGTTTTGCTGATTTTTGAAAAGAAGAGGTCAGAACTGTCTTGCTTTTGCGTAAAATGGGTAACGATAAATTATTGGGATTCCGTTCATGACAAGTTCACAAAAGAAACCTATAATTTTTGTGTATTTCATCAAAATCAGGAGCGAAATGGGGAGAATTCGGTAAAAATCAAAGGAGGAGCGTATGAAAGTTGTCTTAAAATATTTAAAACCTTTTGCTTTCATACTGTTGTTGTGCGTGATACTGTTGTTTGGACAGGCGCTTAGCGATCTGAGTCTGCCAAATCTGATGAGCGATATCGTCAACGTGGGACTGCAGAAAAATGGAGTTGATGAACCGGTTCCGGAAAAAATCAGCGAACAGGGAATGGCTCTGGTCTGCCTGCTCATGAAGGAAGAGGACCGGGAAATATTCCAAAGCGGTTATGAGAAAAAAGACGGCATTTATGTCCTGTCGTCAGATCGCGTGGAACAAAAAACGCAGGAAGTTTATGAGCAAAGCGCATTGACGCTTATGAATCTTCTAAAATCTTCCGCATCTCAAAGCGATCAGACCCAAAACGAAAGCGATGCGGATTTATCCGGAATCGGCGGCGAAATGTTATATCAAATGCTGTCTTTTTTACAGAGTATACCACAGCAGATGGTGGATGAGGCATACCTTGCGGCTTTGCAGGCGGATGATTCGGTCAAAGAGCAGATTGGCCCGGCGTTTACGGCGCTGCTTTATCAAGATGCGGGTATAGACTTGCACCAGAAACAGCAAAACTATATTATATTGACCGGCGGAAAAATGCTTTTGGTGGCCTTGGCCGGTGTGCTGGCAGCCATTGGCGTGGGCTTTTTTTCCGCCAGAATCGGCGCGGCGGTGTCCCGTGATTTGCGGCATGATGTTTTTCAAAAGGCAGAAAGTTTTTCCAGTGGAGAATTTGACAAATTTTCCACCGCTTCTTTGATTACCCGCACGACCAACGACGTACAACAGGTGCAGATGCTCATTACCATGGGGATTCGGATCCTGTGTTACGCACCGATCATGGGTATCGGAGGTATTGTAATGGCGGTGGGTAAAAGCGTTTCGCTCAGTTGGATCATCGCTTTGGCTGTTGTGGTGCTGATTGGGCTGATTATGATTATTTTTTCTATCGCAATGCCTAAATTTCAATCTCTTCAGAGGCTGATTGACCGGCTGAATTTGGTCAGCCGTGAGAATCTGTCCGGCTTAATGGTGATTCGGGCTTTTGGAAATGAAACGTATGAAGAAGGACGCTTTGAACAGGCAAACCGCGATCTGCGGGACACTACTCGCTTTGTTCAGCGAACCATGTCTTTTACGATGCCTGCGATGAGCTTGATTATGAATCTGGTTACATTGGTTATCATCTGGGTAGGCGGCCATGCGATTGCGGCTTCGACCATGCAGATTGGAGATATGATGGCCTTCATGCAGTATGGCATGCAAATTATCATGTCTTTTTTGATGATTGCCATGATGTTTATTATGGTACCGCGCGCAGCGGTTTCCGCCAACCGTGTGGCCGAGGTGCTGAACACCCAGCCGAGTATTCTGGACCCGGAGAAAGAAGCGCGGATAAAAATTTCGGACGGTACGGTAGAATTTCAGAATGTGTCTTTCCGCTATCAAAATGCGGAAAGTGATGTATTGTCCGATTTGAGTTTTATAGCAAAGGCAGGAGAAACCACCGCCTTTATTGGGTCTACCGGTTCTGGAAAGTCGACACTGCTCAACCTGATCCCCCGTTTTTATGATGTAACGGCAGGGAGCGTCACCATCGGAGGGGTTGATGTACGGCAGCTGCCTCAGAAACAGCTGCGCAGTCTGATTGGCTATGTACCGCAAAAAAGCGTACTTTTTTCCGGTGATATCGCTTCCAATATCCGATATGGGAAAGAGGATGCTTCAGACGAAGAAATTTGGAACGCGATCCAGACGGCCCAAGCAAAAGCGTTTGTTCAATCTGCAGATGGGCAGTTGTCCGCACCGATTGCTCAGGGCGGCGGAAATGTCAGCGGCGGCCAAAAGCAGCGGCTGGCCATTGCGAGGGCACTGGCCCGAAAACCACTTGTTTATTTATTTGACGACAGTTTTTCTGCCTTGGACTTTAAAACCGATGTGGCTTTACGCGGTGCTTTGCAAAAAAAGCTGGATAAAAATGCGGCTGTGTTGGTTGTTGCGCAGAGAGTCAGTACCATTATGGGGGCAGAACAAATTATTGTTTTGAATCACGGGAGAATTGTAGGCAAAGGAACCCATGAACAATTGATAAAAAATTGCCCGGAATATCTGGAGATTGCTCAATCCCAGCTTTCAAAGGAGGAATTGCAGTGAGCCAACCAAAACATGCCGCTCCCAGCGGGCCAATGCGCGGCCATGGACCGGGCGGCAGGATGATGACGGGAGAAAAAGCGAAAAATTTTAAGGGCAGTACCCGAAAACTGCTTTCTTATTTGAAGCCTTTTCATTGGGCAATTATTATGGTGCTGTTATGCGCCGCGATTTCTACGGTATTTACCATTGTGGGGCCAAAGGTGCTGGCCAAAGCTACTGATGAGCTGGCCAAAGGGATTATGGCCGTTATTACCGGCGGAGACGGTGTGATAGATTTTGGCTATATTGGTGTAGTTTTATTGACTTTGTTAGGCCTTTATCTGCTGAGCGCTTTGTTTTCCTATGTTCAGGGATTTACTATGGCTGGCATTTCTGCCAAAGTATCTTATAATCTACGTCAACAGATCATACAAAAAATCAACCGGCTGCCGTTGGGTTACTTTCATAAAGTCAGCCAGGGAGAGATTCTCTCCCGCATTACCAATGACGTGGATACCTTAAGCCAGAGTTTAAATCAAAGTGTTACGCAGCTGATTACCTCTGTTACTTCTATGATCGGTGTGCTGATTATGATGCTGAGTATCAGCTGGCAGCTGACACTGGTTGCTTTGTGTATTCTGCCGCTGTCTTTGCTGTTGGTAATGGGGGTTGTGAAAAAGTCCCAAGGGTATTTCAGAGGCCAGCAAAAGTATCTTGGCGCAGTCAATGGTCATGTGGAAGAAATGTATGGCGGACATTTGGTGGTCAAGGCGTTTAACGGGGAGGAAAAATCCGTAAAAACATTTGACGAACAGAACAAAAAATTATACAATGCTGGATGGAAAGCGCAGTTTTTATCCGGATTGATGCAGCCGATTATGGGCTTTGTAGGAAATTTGGGTTATGTAGCCATCTGTATCCTCGGCGCATCTATGGCTGCAGGCGGAACTATGACCATTGGTGGGATTCAGGCATTTATTCAGTATGTGCGCAGTTTTACCCAGCCAATTACCCAAATGGCTAATATTTCCAATCAGTTGCAGATGACTGTTGCAGCGGCAGAGCGAGTGTTTGAATTTTTGGAAGAAAAGGAAGAGGCGGTAATCAAGCCCAGACTTTCTCTGGCACACCGCAGTGAGGAGCCGTCTGCAGAAAAAATCCGCTTGAAAGGCGACGTGCAATTTTCTCATGTGCGTTTTGGGTATGACCCGGACGAAGTAATTATCAAAGACTTTTCTGCTGACGTAAAAGCTGGTCAGAAAGTGGCGATTGTTGGACCTACTGGCGCCGGTAAGACTACGTTGGTCAAGCTTTTGATGCGCTTTCATGATATTGATGCCGGTGATATTTTTGTCGATGGACATAATGTAAAAGAATTCACCAAAGAAGATTTGCGCCAAGAATTTGGTATGGTGCTACAGGACACGTGGCTGTTTAACGGGACTATTATGGAAAACATCCGTTACGGGCGGCTGGATGCTACTGACGAAGAAGTGATTGCAGCGGCTAAGGCGGCGCAGGTGGATCATTTTATCCGCACTCTGCCTGGTGGCTACCAGATGCAGCTGAATGAAGAGGCGACCAACGTTTCTCAAGGGCAGAAGCAGTTGTTAACCATCGCTCGTGCCATTTTGTCTGATGCACGGATCATGATTTTGGATGAGGCTACCAGCTCGGTGGATACCCGTACGGAAATTTTGATTCAAAAGGCGATGGATAACCTGATGATTGGGCGAACCAGCTTTGTCATCGCGCACCGGTTGTCCACTATCAAAAATGCCGACCTGATTCTCTGTTTGAAGGATGGCGACATTGTGGAGCAGGGAACCCATGAAGAACTGATGGACAAAAATGGATTTTACGCCAATTTATATAACAGCCAATTTGAAAAAATTTCTGCTTAATGGATCACAGTTAAGGTTAGGGGAAGGTGATGAAACATGAAAATTGGGCTAGACGTCGGCTCCACCACGCTAAAATGCGTTGTGCTGGATGAAAAAGAAAAGATTGTTTATCAGGAGTATGAACGGCATTTCTCCCGTATTACAGAAAAGGCGTCTGAGATGCTTTGCCGCATCGCGGGACGATTTCCGCAGGAGCCCCACATGCAGATTGCCGTTTCCGGTTCAGCAGGTATGGGTTTGGCGGAAAGTTTGGGCCTTCCGTTTGTTCAGGAAGTCTACGCGACTCGTATAGCAGTTAACCGGTTGCTGCCGGGTACGGATGTGGTGATCGAGCTGGGCGGTGAGGACGCGAAGATCCTCTTTTTGCAAGGGGGGCTGGAGGTTCGGATGAACGGTTCCTGTGCCGGCGGCACAGGCGCGTTTATCGACCAAATGGCCACTCTTTTGAATATTACGCCGGATCAGATGAATGAACTGGCAAAGGATTATGAAAAGATATATACCATTGCGTCCCGGTGCGGAGTGTTTGCAAAATCGGATATTCAGCCGCTTTTGAATCAGGGCGCCCGTAAAAATGATGTGTCCGCCAGCATTTTTGCAGCGGTGGTGAATCAGACCATTGCCGGTCTGGCGCAGGGGCGTGTAATAGAAGGCAGAGTTGTTTATCTGGGGGGGCCGTTAACCTTCCTTTCAGAATTGCGTGCAGCTTTTGACCGAATTTTGGAGCTAAAAGGCATTTGCCCGGAAAACTCTCTCTATTATGTGGCGATGGGCGCTGCCATGACACCTGGGTCCCAGCAGTTCGACCTGGCTCAGGCGGCCCAAAAAATAATCGGTTATACTGCAAAAGAGAATTACAAAAGTTGCGAGCCGTTGTTTCGCAGTCAGGAAGAGTATAACGCTTTTTGTGCCCGGCATGCCAAGGATATGGTTCCACAGGCCGATAACCCTTCTGTTGAAGAAGTTTACATTGGAATTGATGCTGGTTCCACCACAGTCAAAGCGGTGGTTATTGATCAGGATGAAAATATTGTCTGTTCCCGGTATTTGCCGAATTCCGGCAATCCTGTGCCGCTAATCCGGGAATTTTTGGAAGATTTTTACTGGGATCATCCCAAGGCAAAAGTGTTAAGTTCTGCATCCACTGGTTATGGGGAAGAGATTGTCAAAAATGCGTTTGGCGTTGATTTTGGGCTGGTGGAGACCATTGCCCACTACACGGCAGCGGAAAAATTCCGGCCGGATGTGGATTTTATCATTGATATCGGCGGACAGGACATCAAATGCTTTAAAATCCGCAATCATGTGATTGACAACATTTTCTTAAATGAGGCCTGTTCTTCCGGCTGCGGCTCTTTTTTACAGACTTTTGCGGGTGCGCTGGGGGATTCTATTGCTGACTTTGCCAAGAGGGGTATTTTTGCTGACCGGCCGGTGGATCTTGGTTCCCGCTGTACCGTGTTTATGAACTCCTCGGTCAAGCAGGCGCAAAAGGATGGCGCCAGCGTAGAAAATATTTCAGCAGGCCTATCCATCAGCGTGGTGAAAAATGCGCTGTATAAAGTGATCCGCGCCGCCTCGGCAGACGACCTGGGAGAGCATATCGTGGTACAAGGTGGTACCTTTTTGAATGATGCGGTGCTCCGAGCATTTGAGCAGGAGATTGGCCGGGATGTAGTCCGGCCCAATATCTCCGGACTGATGGGTGCATATGGCGCGGCGCTGTTTGCCAAAAAACACGCCAAAGCCCAAAGCGGACTTTTGACAGCCGGGCAGCTGGAAAACTTCACTCATAAGGTACAGGCAGTGGCCTGCCGGGGCTGTTCCAACAACTGCCGGCTGACCATCAACACTTTTAACGACGGACGGCGTTTTATTGGCGGCAATCGGTGTGAAAAACCGTTAGCCAATTATACCCAGTCAGAGCGTTACGACCTGTACGATTATAAACGGGAGCTTTTAGAAGAGTATGTTCCGAAACAGGGCTTTCGAGGGAAAATCGGCATTCCCATGGGGTTGAATATGTTCGAATTGCTACCATTTTGGCACACGTTTTTTACTCAACTGGGCTTTGAGGTGGTCACCTCGCCGACATCTAACCGTAAGTTGTATCTGAAAGGGCAGGCAACCATTCCATCGGACACGGTTTGTTTCCCGGCAAAGCTGATGCACGGGCACATCCAATCGTTGCTGGACGCGGGGGTCGAAACGATTTTCTACCCATGCATGTCTTACAACCTGGACGAAGGGATGGGCGACAATCACTATAATTGTCCGGTGGTGGCTTATTATCCGGAGGTAATCGGCGCCAATGTTGCACAGATGCAGCGGGTGCGCTATATCAACGATTATGTGGGCCTGCATCGGCGGAAGGATTTCCCGGCCCATATACATAAAATTTTGTGCAAATATTTTATTGATATTGGATTAAAAGATGTGAAAGCAGCGGCCAATGCCGCTTATGCGGAATACAAAGCATATTTGACGAAAGTCCGGGCCAAAGGTGAGGAATACTTGGCACTTGCCAAAGAGAAGGATCTGCCGGTAATCCTGTTGGCGGGCCGCCCGTACCATTTGGATCCGGAAATCAATCATGGGATCGATACATTGATCTGCGATTTGGGTGCGGTCGTGATTTCAGAAGACGCGGTCAGCCATCTGACAGAGAAATTCCCCACCAAAGTGCTGAACCAGTGGACTTATCACGCCCGCCTTTATGCGGCGGCAAAGCTGGTAGGGGAATGGAACGATGCCAGAATCAATTTGGTACAGCTGGTGTCATTCGGCTGTGGTGTGGATGCAATCACCACCGATGAGGTGCGGCGGATTTTGGAAGAGAAAAATCGGATTTATACCCAGATTAAAATTGATGAAATTACGAACCTGGGCGCGGTAAAAATCCGGCTGCGCAGCCTGTTTGCTGCTCTGGGTCTGGGAAAGGAGGCGGCGCAATGAACCGACAAACAGATCGGGTAGAATTCACGCGGGAAATGAAAAAAGATTATACCATTTTGGTGCCGAACATGCTGCCGGTCCATTTTGGATTTTTACGAAAGGTGTTTGAGGAATACGGCTACAATCTAAAAATTTTACAGAATGACGGTCAAGCAGTGGTGGACGCGGGTTTGAAGTATGTACATAATGATACTTGCTATCCGGCTTTGTTGGTCATTGGTCAATTTATGGACGCACTGCATAGCGGGGTGTATGATCTGAACAAAACTGCGTTGCTGATTACGCAAACCGGGGGTGGCTGCCGCGCCTCCAATTATATCCACCTTTTGCGTAAGGCGCTGAAAAAGGCAGGGTTGGACTATATTCCGGTGATTTCTTTAAATCTATCGGGGCTGGAGAAAAACAGCGGTTTTCAGCTGACGCTGCCCCTTTTGCGAAAAGCGCTGGCTGTACTGGCTTATGGTGATTTGTTGGTGCTTTTACACAATCAGACGATGCCCTACGAGACAGAACCGGGCAGCAGCCAAAGGTTAATGGATCGTTGGATTGACCGACTTTCTCGCCAAATGTCGGCGGGAAAAGGATTGAGTTTAAAAGAGGTTAAGGCGAATCTAAACGAGATTGCCGACGATTATGCTGCACTTTCCATTACACAGCGCAGTATTACAAAAGTGGGTGTGGTCGGCGAAATTTATGTAAAATATTCTCCACTGGGCAATAACAACCTGGAGGCGTTTCTGCATGAACAGGACTGTGAAGTGATGGTGCCGGGAGTCATCGGATTTATGCTGTTCAAGGTTGACAATCGGTTGGAGGATATTAAGCTATACGGTGGCAGCCGAGCAAAATATGCAGTGATTGATCTTTTGATGCAGTATTTAACCCGTATCGAAAGCGCGGTGATCGACGCGGCAAAACGACATTCTCGATTCATAGCTCCATCGGCTTACCAACAGGTGAAAAAAATGGTAGAGCCAGTGATCGGATATGGCTGTAAAATGGGAGAAGGATGGCTTTTGACCGCTGAGATGATTGAATTGGTGGAAAGTGGATATAAAAATATCGTTTGTGCTCAGCCCTTTGGTTGCTTGCCCAATCATATCGTGGGGAAGGGAATGATCCGGAAAATCAAAAATCTGTATCCGCAGGCCAATATTGTCCCCATTGACTACGATCCTGGCGCAACTCGCGTCAATCAGGAAAACCGTATCAAATTGATGCTGGCTGTGGCACGGGAAGAAGCGCCGCTGGTGCTGGAAAAGCCAATGGAGGCAGCCATATCAGAATCATGATAGCAAATAAGAAAACCCGCAAAGGAAAGGGTTCCCTTTGCGGGTTTTTGTTGAAATTCAGCGTTATTTACGATATGATGAAGAAAAGAGAAGAGGAGGATGGTGCATGTTTTGCAGTCATTGTGGTCAGCCATTGGAGGAAAGCGACCTTTTTTGCTCTAAGTGCGGCCAGAAAATAGAGGAATTCGCCCAGGAGAAAGTACAGGACAAGCCCCCACAGGAAGAAAGCTTGCCGAAAAAAATTAGCTCTGCCGATCCGGATGCGTCGTCGACCAATGAATCAGCTTCGCCGGCATACCCGTACTATCATGCGATTGACCCGTCAGCCGTTCCGCCCAAAAAGAAAAATCGGTGGGTAATCCCGGTAGTGATTGCTGTGGCAGTATTGGTGCTGGCAATTTTTATTGTTGGCGGAATTCTGCTTTATATGTTGATTACAACTTTGACACTGGAAGAAACTACTAATATATCGGCGGTTTCGCAGAGTCCAGCGGTTGTCAATGGAAAAGAATTGAGCGATTATCTTGGACTTACGGTGGAAGACTTGAAAAACGGCAGCGGTGTGCTGCTGACAGAATACGATGGTACCTATACCAATCTGGACGGATCGGTTATGGTAACATTGAATGAAAGTACTGGCCTGATTGATATGCTGGTAGCCAGCGACCGGGATGTAGGCTTTACCGTTTGCGGCGTATCAGTAGGGATGGACCGAGAACAGGCAAAAAGCACCGCACAGGCGTATGTTTCGGATTTAGAAGAATATGAAGATATGATCGCCGGTCAAAACGGTGAAGAATATTTTGCCGCTTATTATGATGAAAATGGCATCATCAATTATATAATGTACTTTACGTATTCAGAAGACAATTCCAGTGGCACCAATGTCAGCGTGGGAACCGGAATTTGGTATATCGGGGAGCCGCTGCAAGAAGTATGGGACTTTTTTGGAACAGAATACGATGTCCAAAATCAGCAAGGAAAGACATTTTTCTTTTATCCGGCGCAAGGACTTTCTTTTGCAACGGATGACATGGAATATACGGATCAGAGCAGGGTTTCCTATGTGAAGATGAGCGATGGCGCGTGGTTTTCAGATGAAATTTATATTGGCATGAGTTACGAGAAAATTCTTTTATTTGTGGATCTGAGCGAAATTTATCAGGACGAAACCACGGGAGAATATCTGGCAGATTACTCTATGATTCTGGAGGGGAAGGAGTGTTATGGCACATTTTGTTTTGACAGCGCCGACCCGACAGCGAGCTCTGTCAAAGCTGATATGGTTTTGGAAAGCCTGGAATAAGACCGGAGTTTTCGAAATACAAAGTAATCCCTCTTTCTTGCGGCAATAATATAAAAAATAACAGCGGCAGACAAAAACTGCCGCTGTTATTTTTTACACTTTTTTACCTGAATTAAAAAAGGAAAATTCGCACAGAAAAGTCCGTTTTTTGGGACACTGATTTTGATAGGATAAAGCCAGAACAAAAGAAAGGTGGGCTTTATCATGGAGTATACGATGAAATGGGTCAACGGACATATCGAGGTTTTTGACGCAAGAGGCCGGTTTGTATTTTCGGCGGATACCGAGCAGGAAGCTCGTCATGATCTGAGAGAGATTGCTTGATTCGATACCAGCAGGACTATCTGTTTTTTTCCGGCATCGTTTGTGGTACAATGAAAAAAACGAAGTATCAGATAGGAGGAATATGATGCTATTTATAGAATACCCTAAATGCACAACATGTCAAAAAGCTGCCAAATGGCTGACCGAAAACGGATTTTCTTTTGATCGTCGCCATATCAAATATCATAACCCGACCAAAGAGGAAATTAGAACATGGCATAAGAAGAGCGGATTACCGCTCAAACGGTTTTTTAATACCAGCGGCCTTTTATATAAAGAATTGGGGCTAAAAGACAAGCTGCCTGTTATGAGTGAAGAAGAACAATATACGCTTTTAGCCAGTGACGGTATGCTGGTCAAACGACCAATCCTGTTGGATGGAGAGAAAATTTTGATTGGATTTCGGGAAAAGGAATGGGAGGAGTTGAAAAAATAAATGAAAACCCCTTTACAAAAAATCCCCGGCGTCGGCAAGAATATGGCTGCGCATTTGGAGTCTTTGGGGATCTGTTGTGTAGAGGATCTGCGAGAAAAAGATCCGCAGGAATTGTATGACCGGGACTGTATGCAGCATGGCTATCAGGATCGCTGTGTGCTGTATGTTTACCGCTGCGCTGTGTATTTTGCACAAACGCCGGAGCCAGATCCGGAAAAGTGCAAATGGTGGAATTGGAAGGATGGGGCGGTTGAAAAACAAAGCTGAGCATACATCCCGCCGGATGCTCCTTTTTTGCCGGGTAGTGACTTTTTTATGGATGGGACTGATTTTTGCTTTTTCGGCGCAGGATGCATCTGGTTCCTCTCAGCTGAGCGGGCAAACGGCTTTTCATGCTGCTTTTTGGTTTTGGCCGGGCTTTTCTGGGCTCTCTGCTGAATCACAGGCCGTTTGGGTGGAAAGCGTTCAGTTTTTGGTGAGAAAGGCAGCGCATTTTTTCGTTTATACCGTTTTGGGCATACTGCTGTACTGGGATTTTATCCCTTCCTGCGGAAGTGTCCGAAAAAAAGTGGGATGGGTTTGGGCAGCAGGTACTGCCTATGCAGTCAGCGATGAAATTCACCAACTGTTTGTGCCGGGACGGAGCGGTCAGGTGCGAGATGTATTGCTGGACAGCGTTGGTGTGGCGGCAGGGATTTTATTGTCATGGGCAATGGAAATCCTATACAAAAAGGCGGCCGCTTATGCGGCCGCTAAACGGTCTGAAAAGAGGAAAAGTCAATGTTGAACAGCGCCAATCGGGGGAAGATTGGCTGGAATGGCCCCCTCTGGGAGCCAAAAAGACAAGGCGGAAGGAACCAGGTGGATGGAAAGTTCTTTTTTCTTGCGAATTTCTCCATCCAGACAAACGACCAGCGGATGTTTCCCACGGATGGTGAGAGATTGGCCCTTTTGATATAGAATCTTGGCGGCCAGTTGAGGATTGTTCAGATGCAGGCCCTTTTGATAAATGTTGATAAAGCGCGACATTTGGAACCGGGACATTTTTCGTACGCCGCAAAATTCCATGATACCATCAGCGGTACAGGCATCCGGCACAGGATAATATCCGCCGCCGTAGCAATAACCGTTGGCGACAACGGCTAAAATCAGCTTTTCTGTCAGCGGTTCTTCTCCAGAATGTGAGATGGTCATCGTACTGCTGATAGGCCCTAAGATGCAAAACAGTAAAGATAATGTGTAAGCCAACGGCCCGGAAACAAATGGAATTCGTTTGAATTTGGACATATGATGTGCCACACGCGCATCAAACCCGATGTTGCACAGGTTAACGGCATATTCACCGGAGCAGTCCAACAGGTCCACCGGATGAGGGTGTCCTTTTGCCAAACGCTCCAGATCGGTAAAGGCGTCGCTACTGCCAAAGTTTTTTACATAGTCATTTCCTGATCCGCAGGGAATGACCGAAACGGTGCAATCTGTTCTTCCGGCAGCCCCGTTTACGACTTCGTGGAGGGTCCCATCACCGCCGCAAGCGACAAAACAGATTGGGACGTTGTCTTTTCGAGCTGGATAAGACCGGACAAATTGGAGAGCGTCCTGCGGGCCGACAGTACGGTAAATTTCGAAATCTATATTTTGAGTAGAAAAATAACTGCGGATTCTGGCACACAAGCTTTCGGAATGCACTCCTTTGCCTGCTGTGGGATTGACAATAAAAATAAAATAGGGCATGACAAACATCCTTTTTGGTAAAACTGTGATCCGCCAGAGAGGCTGTTGGATCATTTTTGCTCATTGTATCATAAAGCGAAACGAAAAAAAACATTTTTATGGAAAGGGGCGGTATTTTGGCTGGTTGGAACCCATGGCACGGATGTCACCAGATTAGTGAGGGCTGCCGCCATTGTTATGTATTCCGAATGGACGGCCGATATGGACGGCTGCCAGATACCGTACGTAAAAACCGGGAATTTGATCTGCCAATTCAAAAAAATCGAAATGGGGCTTATAAAATTCCATCTGGAGAAGTTGTATATACCTGCTTTACTTCTGATTTTTTTCTGGAGGATGCGGACCCTTGGCGAGCGGATGCCTGGCAGATGATTGCCCGGCGACAGGATCTTCATTTTTTTATGATTACCAAACGAATTCATCGATTTGAACAATGCGTTCCGTCAGACTGGGGCACAGGGTATCCGAACGTCACGGTCTGCTGTACGGTTGAAAATCAAGATCGGGCTGATTTTCGTCTGCCGATTTACCGTAATATGCCGATTCGGCATAAACAACTGGTTTGTTCCCCGCTTTTAGGGCCAATTAATTTGTCCGCTTATCTGGGAGAATGGGTGAATCAGCTTACAGTAGGAGGCGAATCCGGGAGCGAGGCACGAGTATGCAGCTATGAATGGGTGTTAGATCTGCGCCGGCAATGTATGCTGCGGGGGATCCCCTTTCACTTTATGCAGACGGGCGCATACTTTGAAAAGGATGGCAGAGTTTATCATATTCCGCGCAGATTTCAGCACAGTCAGGCAAAAAGAGCAAAACTGGATTATTTGTAAAGGAAGTTGAATATGGAATATGTCCCTGCCAAGACGATTCTTTCCGGTTACCGGGAGCAGACAGAATGGTTTGGATGTCATTATAATATGAACCTGTATCGCGGGTGCTGCCATGGATGTATTTACTGTGACAGCCGCAGTGAATGTTATGGAATTGAGGATTTTGACCGGGTACGCGCGAAAAAAGGAGCCATGGAGACGCTCGAGCGGGAACTGCGAGCCAAGCGGCGAATCGGAATCATTCACACCGGATCGATGAGCGACCCGTATAATCCCTTTGAATCAACGGAATGCTTGACCCGGCATGCTTTGGAAAAAATTGCGCGGTATGGGTTTGGAGTGGTTATCGCTACCAAATCGGACTTGGTTGTTCGGGATATTCCGCTTCTTCAACGTATTCGCGCTCAAAGTCCTGTGGCGGTGAACATTACGATTACTGCGGCCAAGGACGTGCTCAGCAGACAGATTGAACCGTTTGCGCCGCTGTCGTCCCAGCGTTTTGCTGCGCTGAAAGCGTTGTCTGATGCTGGAATTCCCGCTGGAGTATTGCTGATGCCAGTTTTGCCTTGGATAACGGATGATCCTGAAAATATTCGTACAATTATTCAAAAGGCAGCGCAGGCGGGAGCAAAGTATCTGTTTAATGGAGGAAAAAAGATGTTTGGGCTTACCATGCGGGATCGGCAGCGGGAATATTTTTACGCCCGGTTGGAGGAACGATTTCCCGGTCTATCCGCTAGATATCGAAAAACATACGGATATGACTATGGATGCAATTCTCCGCTGGCAGGCCCTTTGTGGGAGGAATACGTCCAGACTTGCAGAAAATGTGGGGTGGAATACCGAATGGCAAACATTATTTCTATCATTCGAAATGGGTATGAGGAGCCGCAGCTTTCCTTTTTATAAATACTATTTGTAATATTTTGTAAAAATATATCGAAAAGAGGCGGAAAAATGGAGATTAGACGAGCTAAAACAAACCAATGGCAGGAAACAGCAGCAATAGCACGGATGCTTTGGCCTTCCCATGAAAGGGAGGAATTGGAACAGGAATTTCGCGTATTGCTTCAAAACCCGGATGCTGCCGTTTTTTTGGTATATCAAGGAGATGTATTGGCAGGTTTCGCCCAATGTGGCCTGCGCTGGGATTATGTCGAAGGATCTTCCAGTTCGCCGGTGGGTTATCTGGAGGGAATTTTTGTATTGCCCTCTTATCGTGGACAGGGCTTGGCAAAGGCGTTGCTGGCAGAATGTGAGAAGTGGAGCAGACAAAAAGGGTGCAGCGAGATGGGGTCTGATTGTGCGCTGGAAAACCGTGAAAGCTGGCATTTTCATCTACACAGCGGATTTTTAGAGGCGGGGCGCATCATTTGCTTCATCAAAGATTTGGAGCGTTAGCCATGATAGCGAAACAGGTACATCATCCGCTGGCGCCGGTTTATGATAAGGACTGCCGGGTGCTTTTTCTGGGAACCATGCCATCTCCGCAATCCCGAGCAGATGGCTTTTATTACGCACATCCCCGAAATCGTTTTTGGCCGGTTTTGGCGGGGATTTTTGGAGAGCCGATTCCAGAAGGAACAGAGGCAAGGCGGGATTTCTGTCTGCGCCACCATATTGCTTTGTGGGATGTGCTGGCATCTTGCGTAATATCCGGTGCTGCGGATGGCAGCATCCGAGAGCCGAAAGCGAATTCAATCGAAACTCTTTTACAGTTTGCGTCTATTAAGGCCATTTTTACAACTGGACGAAAAGCATACGACCTTTACAATCGTTTCTGTCTGCCGAATACTGGAAAAAAAGCATTTTTATTGCCGTCTACCAGCCCTGCGAATTGTGCGTGCTCGCTGGCAGATTTGAAAAAGGCTTACCATGTGATATTGCCTTATTGTCAGGAGGGAGAAGATGCACCGACAAGAAATGATACAGCAGGTGAAAAAACAACTGGCGATTGACTTGAATTGCGTCGTAACAGATTTTGACCAGCCCGGGATTTGTTTTTGCCCGGCTTTGGATCTGCCTGGCCGAAGGCCGTTTCCGCGAAAAAATCCAGTTTTTGACATGGTCACTTTTGGTATAGGTACCATTGTCAGTGCATCAGAACGGCTGTTGCCTCGTTTGAGGCAGCAGCTAGGTGGATTGGATCGGGATTCGCTATGGTCTCAACCTTTTTTGTGCAGTTTGGGACATTATTTTCTACCAGATCCGGAGCGGCTGCGTCATCTTCCAGTTCCCGCCGGTGTCCGGCTGGAGTGGAGCGCCAGGGAACAGATAAAAAATCTGTATCGGATACCGGGTTTTTCCAACGCGCTGGGATATGATCCCAATGACCCCCGCCCAGATGTTTTGGCTGTTTCGGCCTGGTCGGGGGAACGTCTGGTCGGAATGGCGGGAGCCAGCGATGACTGTGAAATGCTCTGGCAGGTGGGAGTAGATGTTTTGCCCGATTGGCGGGAGAGAGGGTTGGCGGCAGCTTTGGTCTCTCAGTTGTCTTCTGCCGTACTGCAAAGAGGAAAAATTCCCTATTATGGAACCTCCAGCAGCAACTTGGCTTCTCAGCGTACGGCCTACCGTGTTGGTTATTTTCCAGCTTGGGTATGTAGTTATGAAGTATCGCTGACCATCCAATAAACGGCCCTAAGGGTCCAAGAGATAAGAAAAAGTTTTTTAAAAGAGCGGATGATTCCGCTCTTTTTTTACAAAACAGAACAAAATTTTAAATTGAGAAAGACGAGTTTTTTATTACTCTATAGATTGACAGCGGGTTGTCCGTACAGTATAATACAGATTATTGCAAAGCTAATAATTGTCAAGCTAATAATTGCCGGGAGGATGGATTATTTTGCAGATTCCGTTTCATGTGATGGTTGTAAAAGCGCTTTCCGCACAGCGGGGGGCTGCCTATCCTTACTTGACGCAGGAGGGACTTTCACCTGGCCAGCCTAAAATTTTATCCTATCTAATCCAGCATAACCAATGCAGGCAGAAAGACTTGGCAACCTATTATAATATTGAGCCGGCCACCGTTTCACGGCTTTTGGCCAATATGGAGGAAAAGGGGTTGGTTCAAAGAGAAAGCCGGCAGGGAGACAAACGATCGGCAACTGTGGCAATTACAAAAAAGGGAGAACAGGTTTTTGCCCGCATGCAGGTTCATTTTGCCAAGATTGAGAAACAGGAACTGGATGGTTTTTCCAAAGAAGAAGAAGCTTTGCTGCGAAGCCTTTTACAACGGATGTATCGGAATTTGACAGGTGAGGAACTAGAGTAAAACTGAATCAAGGGAGAAGGAAAAATGAATCAAAAAACGAGAGATCAGGCACAGTATGAGAAAATGACACAAACGCCGGTTTCGAAACTGATTATTTCGCTGGCGATTCCTACGACGATCAGCATGCTGGTAACGTCGATCTACAATATGGCGGATACTTTTTTTGTGTCCCAATTGGGTACCAGTGCCACTGGCGCAGTGGGAATTGTATTTTCTCTGATGGCAATTATTCAAGCAGTGGGATTTACCTTGGGTATGGGTGCCGGCAGCACCATTTCCCGCCTGCTGGGGCAGCAAAAGCAAAAGGACGCCAATATCATTGGTTCCACGGCTTTTTTCAGCGCACTGGCCTTTGGACTGCTGCTGACAATTTTGGGATTGAGTTTTGTGGATGGACTAATGGATCTTTTAGGAGCTACGTCAACGATCTTGCCTTACGCCAGAGGCTATGCACAGTACATTCTGTTCGGTGCGCCAATTATGTGTGCTTCTTTTGTGTTGAATAATATCCTGCGTTCAGAAGGAAAAGCAACACTATCTATGATTGGACTGACGTTGGGCGGTATGCTCAATATTGCGCTGGATCCACTGCTTATTTTTGCGTTGAATATGGGTATATCTGGAGCTGCAATTGCTACGCTGATCAGCCAGTGTGTCAGTTTTTCGATCCTTCTGTTTTGCTTTTTAAGCGGTAAAAGTATTACAAAACTGTCAATTCGGAATATTTCGCGCAAGGCGGATCCTTATGCACAGATTATCAAGATCGGTTTTCCATCTTTGTGCCGCCAGGGACTGGCCAGTGTGGCCAATGTAGCCCTAAATGTGAATGCTGCGGTATATGGTGATGCAGCCGTTGCAGCCATGTCCATTGTGGGGCGGGTATTTATGTTTATTCAGTCGGTGATGCTGGGTATTGGACAGGGATTTCAGCCAGTGGCGGGATATAATTACGGCGCCGCCAAGTACGATCGTGTCAGAAAATCTTATTGGTTTACCGTTAAGGCAGGGTTCCTTCTTATGACCTCCCTGTGCATTGTCGGATTTATTTTTGCACCGCAGATTGTTTCGTTGTTCCGCAAGGACGATCTGGAGGTTATAACCATCGGAGCGTTGGCTTTTCGGGCTCAGTGCGTGGCTCTGCCGCTGATGTCGTTGTCCATCCCCACCAATATGCTGATGCAGTCTACTGGAAAATCGTTAGAAGCAACCATTCTGGCCTGTGCACGTCAAGGTATTTTCTATTTGCCGATCATCCTGATTTTACCGAAAAAGGTAGGATTACTGGGCGTACAGCTGGCACAACCGTTGTCGGATGCCCTGACGTTGGTGATCAGTTCTATCTTTCTGGTGCTCTTTTTACGAAAACTCAAGGTGGAAGAAGCGGCACAACAAAAGACAGAGTGATCGAAAGAACAGGCTGTGGGATTCAAATCCCACAGCCTGTTCTTTTTCCTATTTCCTTTTTGCGCTTCTCACAGAAAGAATAGCATAAAACACAGAATAGACGAATTTTTTTAGCCATCAAGCAAAGGCTTATTCTCCTTTGCTGTATTCTGTATAATATTCTTTGGGTTCCATCAGCGTGATATCTTGAACATATTCTACCTTAGCATCGGTGACCCGCTGTTGAAACATGGAGCTAAACAACTCCAAGGCATAGGATTCTTTCGTTTCTTCCACGGTGGGAATCTTACTGGGCAGGCGCATGATAATATGATAGCCAAACTGACTTTCCACCAAGTCGCTGATTTCATATTCTTCCAATGCTGCGGTACCATCATAAAATTCATCCACCATTTCCCCGGGACCAAAGGTGTATCCTTCGTCAGGCTCACCGGAATCTTCATTGTATTCGGCCATCAACTGGTCGAAGAGAGCCTGCGGGTCATTGCTGGCGCGCAGTTGGGCAAGCAAATCCTCCGCTTGCGCTTTTTTCTGCGCGATTTCGTCTTCAGAGAGGGCCGAACCGGCGTCATCCACTGTTTTCAGAAGGATATGCTTAGCAGAGTAGCTGCCGTTTTCTGCGCCGTAATGCTGGTCAATATATTCCTGAACAGCGGCATCGGTCACCTCTAGCGGGCCGCCGGCGGCATAGAGCTTGTCCTGCAGGTCGCTGTAAAGGTATTGGGTTTTGTAGAGATATAAAATAGTTTCTTTTGTTACGCCAGAATTGGCAAGGCTTTTTTCAAATTCCTCTTCACTGCCAAAATTTTCAATATTATTTGCAATCATTTCATCCAAATAAGACTGCACCTCTTTTTCATCCTGCAGGTTGTATTCCTGATCCAAATCGGTGACAATTTGATATTGGATCAGCGTATCCAAAGTAGTGGTTTTTATATATTCGGAAACCGTTACGTCATCGTAAAGTACCTGATCCCATTGAATACCATCGGTAAAATAAGCAGCAGTATCTTCGCAGACAATGGACAGCCAATAGTAATACAATTCGGCAGAAATGGCAGATCCGTTAATGGTCATCACAGTGGTTTCCGGATCGGTGCCAGTGATTTTTTTAACCAATGCTTCATTTTTGTCTGAGCCGCATCCAGCCAGCGATACGATCATCAGCACAACGGCAAGAAGCAAACTGAAAACAGATTTACAATTTTTCATGAACAGACTCCTATTAAGACCATGGCTAAAAGCCAAGGCGTTTTTCTGCCCTTGCGGCGGACAGCGGCCGAAATCATACGTTTTACTTTACCACAAAGAAAGAAAAAAGGACACCCTCAAAAAATGAATGATCGGTAAATTTTTGCCCAGCTATGCAAAAGGCGGATAATAGTCACCGTAAATCTTTTACCCAGCTGTAAACCTGAGCAATATCTGCCGGGGTAGTGCGGCAGCATCCGCCGATCAGCCGTGCACCAGCCTGATACCAGGCTTGGGCGGCAAGGGCAAATCCACCTTCTTCAGAAGTTCCCCGCCATGTCTTGGTAACCGGGTCATATATTTCTCCGGAATTTGGATAGACGGCGATTGGTTTGTGCGAAGCGGTACGCACCGCCCGGATCAAAGAAGGCAGAAGGTGAGGAGGCGTGCAATTGATGCCAATGGCCGCTACCTGCGGGAAAACGTCCATCGCAGCGGCGCAGACGGCAATAGAAGTGCCGTCACAAATCGTGGCTTCACTGTTACAGCTGAAACTGATCCAGCATAAGGCACCTTCAAACTCTCCTACCGCCTTTGCCATTGCTTGTGCTTCGAATAGGCATGGTACGGTTTCACAGGCGAGGATATCTGCTCCTGCTTCCAACAAAAGCTGCATACGCCGCCGATGGAAATCCATCAATTCCTGTTCCGAGATGTCATAATCTCCACGATATTCGCTTCCATCGGCCAAATAAGCGCCGTAAGGCCCTACTGCCGCTACAATGAGAGGATATGGACGTCCCTTTCGGTTATCGGGATCCTGCCAGAACCGGTCTCGCGCCTTTACGGCAATGGCTACCGAATCCGTGATGAATTTTTCCGCTTGAGCTAGGGAATAGCCCTTTTTCAGAAAGCCGTCTATGGTAGCCTGATAACTGGCAGTCATGGCGCAGTCAGCTCCCGCCTGAAAGTATTCGTAATGGACCTGTTCGATGACATCAGGCTGTTCTGCCAGCACTTTTGCAGACCAAAGGGCATCGTTGAGATCCAGCCCTTTGCTTTCCAGTTCAGTGGCCATGGCGCCATCAAGAATAAGCACTTTGTGATCCTGTAAAAATTGTTCGATCCGATTCATGAAAAACTTCCTTTATGATAATTTTTGATAGGTCAAAACAACAATTTGTTTGGATATGTCAGATTCCAATGTGAAACGGTTTCCGGGATAACGATGGACAGGATAGCTCCCGGCGAGAGACAAAAAGTCCTCAACTTCTCCAATGACCGGAATACCGTAGTCACCAAAGCGATAGTGCATGGGAATGATGACAGCAGCTGAAAGCTGATCTGCGACCTGACGGGCCTGTGCCGCATCAATGGTGTAAAATCCTCCTACTGGCACCATCAAAACGTCGCAGGAGCCGATTTGCCCGATTTGTTCTTTGGTTAGAAGATGCCCCAAATCGCCGCAATGAACCAGTGTTTTGCCAAAAACATGGATGACATGGATCAGATTTTCTCCCCGCTTACTCCCTTGGCTGTCATCATGCCAAGTGTGAACAGAGCGAATCTGAAACGGCGAACGGGCAGCAGTGTTGTGTAGTGTAACAGCAGGTAGCCACGCATGGTCGTGATGTCCATGGCTGCAAAGAACTTCATTGGCGCTCAGTTGCAACGGAGCGTATCCGTTCAAACTGTTGTCGTAGGGATCCAGTGCCAGCGTGTATCCGTCGGCAGATACGGAAAAGCAGGAATGGCCATGCCAAACAATTGTTATTTTGGAATCCATAAAAATCCTCCTTTTATTCAAATCGCATGATGCAAAGCGGAAAATAGAACGGTAAGAGGGCGAGGATAAAAGAAAAGTCAAAAGGAAGAAAATATAATTTTATTATAGTATAAAGGCGGTGAAAAAGGAATAGAAATTCTGCGGTCCGTCGGCAAAAGATGTTTTGGGGTTAAAAGTGAAAAAGAGAACCGGACTTTCTGAAAAAGACTGGTAAAGCGCATGTAAAAAAGCTTTTTCCCTTTACGTGCCGGGAAAAATGTGGTATTCTGTGGTCAAATACAGGATGGTGGGGCGGAGGAGTGCGTATGCGCAGGATACCGGAGGTTTTTGGACGTAAAAATCTTCTTTTAATGGGTGTGCAAGGATTTTATTGGTGCGCTTACTGCACCTATTTTGGCTTTTTGGTTTTGTATATGCAAAATCACGGATACAGCAACGTGCAGTGCGCACAAGCACAGGTGTTAATTGCGGTGGCAACGTTGATTACACAGCCGCTAATCGGCTACTTAACCGACAGTTTTATTACCTGTAAAAAATTTCTGCTTGTCACAACAGCGCTTGCTGTTCCGGTGGCATTTTTGCTTCAGGCATCGGTAAGCAGCCCGATTTTATGCTATGGAGCGATTGTGCTGCAGTCGATTCTGTTTTATCCCGCAGCTTCGCTGATCGATTCCTGGACAATGGCTCTGCGGGAAAAAGATTCTCAGGTACAATATCCTTTGACACGCAGCGCCGGGTCAGTTCTGTATGCTTTAACGGCGTTGGCTTTTGGAAATGTGATTGCGGCCTTGGGTGATGGGATCATCGCACCGAGTTTTTTGTTGTTTTCTGTGCTGTTATTTTTATGTACCTGTTTTTTGGAGGAGACACCCTGTCGCAATAAGCAGCAAAAAAATGTGAACCAGGAGGCTACACGGAGGATTTCCGGAATGGAGGCTGCCAAAACCCTTCTCCAAAATAAAACTTACGTCTTTTTTGTGCTCAGCTGCCTGCTGTATCATATTGCCAATAAGTCTACCGGCTGTTTTATCAGCAATTATGTCACGAATATCGGGGGAGACAGCGGCGGGCTGGGACTGTTGATGTTCTTTTCTGCCATGTTGGAATTTCCATCCATGATGGTGATGGGGAAAATCATACGCCGTTATCCGCTGGGTGGGCTGCATTTGTTTGCGCTTTCTGGTGTTGTGATAAAAAATTTCTTTTTCCTGATAGCCTCTTCCATGCCGCTTCTTGTAATCGGAAGGCTGGCGGAAGGGATGAGTTATGGCGCTTATGTCTATATCTTTGTGGAATATATCTGCCGCAATACCCCGAAGCAGCTGAATGTAACAGCGATTTCTTTGGGAACGGCCATGACCTCTGCGTTGGGGGGAATCATCGGCAATTATGCGGCAGGTCTGATCCTGGATTTGTGGGGATTGGCGCCGTTATCCCTGGCGGCAATGACAGTGGCAGTGGCTGCAGTGTTGGTATTTTTGCCAGTCGTATTTGCCAAACCCCCAAAAGAGGTTTGTGCCGCCAATTAGGAAAAAGGAAGAAAAGAAATCCATGACGCTTTTATAAGGCAACAAAACCGGATTTGAGTGAAATATCGCCGTTTTGATACGACAGAGCCAGCCTCGATTTTGCAAAAAAAGACACCTGTTTGGTAACAGAGGCCAGACAGGTGTCTTTTCATTTAATGATTTGACGGTTCGTTATTTTTCTCCATAAAAGTTCGCCAGCTGCCATGCGCCAACGCCACCACCGGATTTTCCGGCGTTCCCAGATCGTCTGGGACATAATGGTACACATATGATTCTTCGATATCGCCGGTTTCCAGATTTTCCACCGGAGAAAGGATACGGGCATATTCGTTGCGGGGATCTTCCGGGCCATAATAACCCTCGATATCATCCATGATATCAATGACAGCCGCAAAATCCTTTAACTCAACCAATTCTCCATATACCCAGCCATCTCCCGCCTTAATAGCTGGATATCCCCGGTTGCTCATATGCCATACCAAGCCGCGGGTCCGGGCAGGGACCAAAGACACTTCTTGACCGACCAGCGCTTTTTCATAATGATAGAAGCCTTTCATCAATGTTCCATACACAAACATTTTCTGAGGAGCTGACGGTTCTCTCATCAGTGAATTTCGCCTCCTATGGCATGAATATCCTTCTGATTTTTTACAATCGCTTCTACTGCGGATTCCAGTGCTTCGGTGATATCCGCCAATGCCATGGATGCAACATTCGGCTTTGTGACAACCTGGTCAGTAATAAAAGGCACATGGATAAATCCGCCGCGCACGTTCGGAAATTCTTTGTGAATATAGTAAAGCACACCGTACATTACATGATTACAGACAAAAGTTCCTGCCGAATTGGACAAAGTGGATGGGAGCCCTTTGTTTTTAATCGCTTCTACCATGGCCTTCACCGGTAGATTCGAGAAATAGGCGGCTTCACCATCGGTAAAGATAGGGGTATCCACCGGCTGATTGCCCTCGTTATCCTTAATGCGAGCATCATCTACGTTGATGGCAACCCGCTCCGGTGTCACGCCAAAGCGCCCTCCGGCCTGACCAATGCTCAAAACTACGTCTGGCTGTTCCGCTTTCATCATCTCATGGATCTTCTCCACCGATTTCCGAAATACAGTGGGAATTTCCAATTTGATGATCTTAGCACCTGCAATTTCATCTTTCATCAGCTTGACCGCTTCTAATGCCGGATTTACCGGTTCTCCTCCGAAAGGGTCAAAACCTGTAATCAAAATTTTCATAGCTTCTCCTTTCACAGCAAGGATGATAACACCGCACGGCCCGCAAAAGTACCGTGCGGTATTGTTATCTCTGCAAGCAGTGCCGCGCCCGTTTCTTTCACACGGCTGTTTCTACTGTTATTGATATGATAGCAGAACGTTAAAATGCTAAGAAGTACATCAGGAAAATATGGATGATCAGCATGACCACAGCCATAGGAGCCTGTGCCTTGATGACAGCGTATTTGCTCTTGGTTTCCAACAATGCCGCGGGCATAATATTAAAGTTTGCAGCCATTGGAGTTAACAAGGTACCGCAATAGCCGGCGGTTAAACCCATTGCGCTGACCACGACAGGATTTGCCCCCTGCATAATCAGGAACGGGATACCAATGCCGACCGTAATGACCGAGAAAGCGGCAAAACCATTGCCCATGATAATGGTAAACAGCGCCATTCCAACACAGTATACGGCAACGGCAATAAAACGATTGCCATCGGGGATAATGCTTGCCACACCTTTGGAAATAACATCGCCGACACCGCAAGCTGTAAACAGAACACCCAACGCAGCTAGCAGCTGCGGCAAAAAGGCAACGGACCCATGTTGTCCAGCAGACGGCTGCCTTCAGTAACAATGTTCTTAGCAGGCGCTTTCGTAATGGCAAATACTGCAATCGCGCCAAAAATAGCTGAAACACCGATTGCATTATTGCCGGATACCAGTCCCAGCATAGCTGCGATAACAGACACCAGCGCCAACATCAACGCCGAAATAAAAATTTTGTAGCCGATGCGGTCTGCATTCGCCCTTGTTTCTTCTTTGGTAGGAATGTCATTCTTGGTCTGAACCACACCGCCAATCGCGGTAATGACCGCACTGGCAACAATCAAAACACCGACAATCCATGAAGGAATATATTTGCCGATAATAAAACAAACACCCATAATGGTCCAGAAAATGCCGGTAGTAACATGTTTGGCAGTGGCCGTATCCCGGAAAGCTTTCACACCAGTAGCAATAAAAACCAACCCGATGATAGAAAAGAAAATCTCAGCTAAAATAGGATTATAGAAATTGCTGATTTCAGTTGGAACTAAATTAATACCCATATAAATATGCCTCCTCACAAATTTCCGCTTCTATTTTGCGGCTGGAGATTTCTTTGCATATCTGGCAACCAAGCGGCGGTCCACAAAGAAATTCATTACAATGCCTACTACCATACTGACAATCGCGATCGGCCAGGACGCCATTGCAATTTGCAGTGCGTCTACTTCATAGCCCTGCGCGACTAATGTAGATACGATCAGCAATGTGCCGGAAGCACCCATAAAGCAGTTTTGACCATAGAAGTTGCCGTAGTTTTCGGTAGCTGCTGCAGCTCCTTTGATCTCATCTTCGCCCTTTTCATCGATTTCACCGAACTTAACATATGGATTAGAAAAAAGAGCCTGTATCTATTGTTAAGTCTGCATGAAAAGGAACGGAAAAGGTATCGAAATAGAGATTTTCTTTTGGAATCCACTCTTCTTGAAATCTTTTGAGAAGAAATGAATCACTTCGCGTTTCAATCCGTTTCAGGCGGATTGACGGATTGGCAGTGAGAAAAATATTCAGGTCATAAAGATCACGCCACTGAGGATGCTGGCTATAAACGCCCTCTACAATACGTAGCGGTAAATTTTTTACCGTTCGGCTGCCGGACAATTTACCACAGGAACAGTCGAAAATTTCGTAAGAAAATGCGGCCTTTGTTTTGAGAGAAGGAACGACCTGAGCGGCAAAGCGTTCGTAATCCAAATTGCCGCCCGGCTCGGCCAAACGCTTTGGTGTGCGCTGGAAAGACTGAAGAAAAAAGTCGTCCATATGAACGATTGCCGCAGGAAAAACGGCTGCCAGTTGTTTCGCGAGATGGCTTTTTCCAGTGCCGCTGCCGCCGTCTATGGAGACAACCCCGCAGCCCTTTTGCCGCATGATTTGATCGATAGCGGCAAAAATGGGCCAGTAATCCCAACAGCTTTTGTGCAGGACACGATAAGCGGGGTGGTATGCGTTTCGGTAAGTGTCACTGTGGCTGACGGCAGGATAGCTTTTTGCCCGGTAATGGGACAAAAAAGCCTCCCAATCGGATTGCTGAAAAGGAAGTTCTCTCTGCCGAATCATTTCGCCCAACAATGCAAGGTCTGCTTCAAAAACTGCTTTGCTCGAAACAGGCTGCTGAGAGGAGTAAGTAAAAAGACTTCCAAGCGTTTCTAAAGAAAGCTTGGAAGTGTCCAGCGCGGACAGATATAATCTGCAATAATTGGGTCCAACCGGTTCCAATAGCGGTCCTGCGATTGGACGACAGGTTTCGTATTCGTTTTGCAGGCGCAGTAGTGTCTGTGCTGGATCTGTCAGGAAATGGCCGCAACCAAAATGACATTGATAGAGCAGTTTAACGCAGTCTTGCAGCTGCATCAACGGATATTTCTCAAAATGGTTGAGCAAAAGCTGTCTCATCGTAAAAGTCCTTTCCAATGGCGTTATTCCTCAATGTCGATAACCGATACGGGACATTGAGAGCGGGCATTTTGGGCGCTTTCCTGCAATGCCGCAGGTATAGGCGTTTGGCTGACATCCGCCTTCCCATCGTCGGCCATAAAAAATACATCCGGGCAGATAGCGGCACAAAGAGTGCAGCCGATACAGCCGCTGCGGTTAATAGAAGCTTTCATAATGCAATCCTCCTTTGCTTTTTTCTTAGTATGGGAGGTTTTGCAAAGAATATCAAAAATTTTTTTCTATGGAAAAGCATAACCAAACCGGCCATTTGCTTCCAGTATTGATCGAAATATAGTGAAATCCAAAAGTGGAAGCATAAAATGGCAATGGACAAAAAGATTTATTCTAGTTTACCACAGGAGAAGAAAAACCACAATCTGCCCAAAGTCTATATTTGAAAAATTTGAGATTGTCGCAAAATAAGAAAGGGGAAAACAATATTTTCTGAAAGATTTCTTGCAAAATTCCCTGCAATCAACTATATTAAAAACAGAAAAGGGGAAAGGACGATCACATTGAAAAAAATTTTGCTGTTAACGACCGGCGGAACCATTGCCTCCGCGCCAGGCAAAGATGGTTTGGAGCCATCTTTGAAAAGCGGGGGGCTGGCGCATATGATTGAAGGGATTACTTCTAATTATGAGGTAGACTTTAAAGATATTCTGAATCTGGACAGTTCAAACATCCAGCCGGAAGAGTGGCAGTTTATTGCCGAGCAGATCAGCCAGATGCACGAAGGCTACGACGGCATTGTTGTTACCCACGGAACCGATACCATGGCATATACGGCGTCGGTCCTCTCTTTTATGCTGCACAATATCCCGATTCCGGTGGTATTAACCGGTTCCCAACTGCCAATCCTGCACCCGCTGACCGATGGGGTAGAAAATCTGCGCTGTGCTTTTGCCATGGCAGCCAGCGGTGCGCCGGGGGTATTTGTGGCTTTCAATCGAAAGGTAATATTGGGTACCAGAGCGGTGAAAGTGCGAACCACCGGATTTGATGCGTTTGAAAGCGTGAATGCTCCTTATGCGGCTACGGTTGATTCTACCGGACTGTGTCTTCATAAAGATGTTATTCCGCCTTTGACCGGACCGTTTCGGCCAGAACAGCGCTTATGCAGTGATGTGGTTTTGGTCAAGCTTACACCGGGACTGAACCCGGAAATATTTGACATGCTTTTGCACATGAATTATAAAGGAATCGTAGTAGAAGCTTTCGGCGCCGGCGGGCTGCATTTTATCCGACGGGATTTGGTTTCCCAGCTTCAAAATCTGGTGGAGCATGGTATTGCAGTAGTGGTGTGCAGTCAATGTTTGTATGAGAGAAGCGATTTTTCCATTTATCAGACCGGTCGTCTGGCACTGGAAAAGGGCGTGATCCAAGGGTATGATATGACTAGCGAAGCGGCGGTTACCAAGCTGATGTGGGCGTTGGGAAGAGCCGGCGATTTGGACGAGGTCCGGATAATTTTTTCTCAGAATATTGCAGGAGAAATTTCGTTGCTGCAATAAATTTTTGTGATCTTCAACGGGCGTTTTCCAATAGCGAGCAAACAGAGATGGATACCTGGAAAAGTATCAACATTTCTGTTGGAAGACGGCAGAAAGAGATTAAAAAAAGGAAAGGGATTTTATCCCTTTCCTTTTTTTAATCTCTTTCCCAAGTTTCTTCCGGGCTAGGTTTTGGACCAAACGGAGGATGTGGGGAGCCTGCTGCCAGCGGATCGTCTGTAATGGTAGGCAGCGGCGCATCTTTCAACTCATTTTTGTGTTCAGGCTGCTTATTCATGCTGGCCCCTCCCAAATCAAAGTGGAACATATCAAAAATGTCCCTGTTTTTAGTATGGGCAGCGAATTACGGAAAATGCACATCAGGCAATGTAAAGAAGCACCAGCAGATAGTGGAACAAGCTTCCACCGAGTACAAACAGGTGAAACAGTTCATGAAAGCCTATCTTGACAGAAAGATTGGGTTTTTTCAGGCCATAAATCACGCCGCCGATGGTATAACAAACACCGCCCAATACGAGCAGCCACAAAGCGCCGATACTCATATGGGAAAAGATTGATACATCTGCCAGGATGGCCCAGCCCATCAGCAAATATAAAGAAGTGGTCAGCCAGCGGGGCGCATGGAACCAGCATAATTTCATTACAATGCCTGCGGCAGCAATAATCCACATAACAGCAGTAAAAGCGGCGCCTTTTGGTGGTTCCAGATAAGTCAACAGAATGGGTGTATAAGTTCCAGCGATTAAAATGTAGATCATGGAATGATCCAATTTTCGCAGATGGTAAATAAACTTTGGCGCCCGATTGCTGAAATGATAGATGGCGCTGGCACTATACAAAGCCGTGATGGAACAACCGAAAGCCAAAAGAGAAAAAAGAGTGCGTTTGTCGGTTTCTCCGCCGGCGAAAGCTTTCAGAAACAATAGTATGGCACCAACGCCAAATAGGATGGCTCCACAAAAGTGCGTATAGCTGCTGATGGGTTCTCTTGCTTTTTTCATAAAGTAAGGCATAGAATCACCTCTTAAATGCATTATATGGTTTTGAAAACTATATTATATAAATATAATAACACTATATTGCGGAGTTTGCAATAGCGGATTGTTTTTTTATTTTCTATCAGATATAATAAAAGCATAATTCCTGTATGATACAGACGACAATCCGGTTTTGACCATCTGAAAAAGTGAGAAATGTGGATTGGCCGAACGGAAAAATAATGACACAGCCGAAAATAAATGTATGAAAACTTTTTATAGGGTTGTTAGACAAGGTTTTTGCCTGCCGAACAGAGAGGAGTTTCTAATGGAGGAATTAATACAAATTCTGCAAAAGCCCCTTCAACAAAAGGAAGTAGAAGTAGCTGATCTGCCGGATTTAGATCTTTACATGGATCAGATCACGACTCTATTCGCGGATAAAACGCAGGAGCCGGAAGGCCTTTTGACGAAGACGATGATTAATAATTACAGTAAAGATGGGTTGATTAAACCAATTAAAGGCAAGAAGTATTCCAAAGAACATATTTTACAGATGCTTTTGATTTACAGGCTGAAGCAGACGTTATCCATCCAGCAGATCAAAGGTGTCATGCAAAGTTTGGGCATACAGGCGGAAGAAAAACAGCATTCCGAACAAATCTGGAAAGATCTTTACGCTGGTTATTTAAATAGCCGGAAGACCAATGGCCAGATTCTTTCCGATATGTTGGAGGATCTTTTGAAAAGAATCCCGGATGATTCTCCGGAAAGCATGGCGCAGCTGCTTTTACAGCTTTCCTGGATTTCCTATATGACGAAGCGTATGTGTGACGTGTTGGTAGAAAAAGCGTTTCCTTTGAGCGAAAAAGAGAAAAAGAAGGAAAAGTAACCTCTTTTTTTGAAAAGATATCCACCGGAGCAATAAAACATCGGCTTTTTTCTCGCTTTTTCTTTTATTTTTGTCCGGACCATGTTATAATAAACATATGCCGCAGACAAAAAGAAAAGTTTTTCAGTGTTTTGGAGAACGAAGCGGCAGATGCCGGGCATTACTGCCGATGCTGTAATGGGAAATTTGCTATGTATTTACCGCTTGCAGCGGTAGAGAAAAATTGGATGAGGGCATGTTGGGCGGTATTGCTTTTGTTGGGACGGCGAGAAATGTTCAGGTACTGGGCAATTCAGATGGAGGTATGGTATGAGTAATCCAGTGATTTTCAAAACGTCGGCTTTCGGCGGATTCCAAAAAACAGCTGTTTTAAGCTATATCGACCAGATGAATGCCGACAGTCAAAAATTGAAAGCGGAATTGGACGAAAAGATTGCCGCATTGGAAGCGCAGGTTTCGGAATTAAAAGGCCAACTCCCTTCAGAGGAAGAAAAAGCTGCAGCGCTGCAGCGAGAAGAAGCCCAACAGAAAAAGTCACGGGAAATGACTGAACTGATTGAACGTCTGAATCAAGAGATAGATCGGCAGCAAAAGTTGTTGGCGGATAAAGATGAAGAAATCAAACGAATGAATGAACGGGTACGCAAGCTGCAGTTTCAGGCAGAAAGCCATTCTTTTAAAGCCCAAAAATACGACGAAATCGCAATGAAAGTTGGCTCGCTGGTCATTGATGCCAAGCAACAGGCGGATCGTATTGTGGAGCGGGCAAAGGAAGAGGCGCGAGCGGTAACCCGGGAGAAAGAGGAACGGCTGGAAAAAATGAACGCAGATTTTCTGCAGTTTAAGCAGAATGTGGAGCAGATGCGCGGTGAACTGCGGGATACCTTGGAGTTTTTAGATCGAAGGCTGGAAAAGTTAGGGATAAATCCGGAGCAGGGCGTATCAAAAGAATCTTGCGAAGAAAAGCATACGTTTGCCCCATTTCATCTGGATCAGAATTTTCGATAAGTATCAAGGATAATTTGCAAGACAGGAAAGGTGTTCACAATGGAAGCAATTAAATTGAATGTCAATCAGTTAGGCGAATGGGCTCCGAAGCTGCATGCGGGAGACAGGGTTTTGCTGTCAGGTACTGTGTATACTTCCCGTGACGCGGCCCATAAACGTTATTTTGGATTATTGGATGAAGGAAAGCCCCTTCCTTTTGATATCAAGGGTGCAGCAATTTATTATGCTGGCCCTACCGGAACGCCGCCTCATCTTGCAATTGGAGCCTGTGGACCAACTACGGCGGGACGGATGGATCCATATGCACCGCGTTTGTTGGACATGGGATTAAAGTGCATGATTGGAAAAGGACAGCGGAGCAAAGCGGTTTGTGAGGCGATTGTCCGCAACCAGGCAGTTTATTTCTGTGCTTTGGGCGGCGCTGGGGCTCTGGCTGCAAAATGCATTAAAAAATGTGACGTTATCGCTTTTGAGGATTTAGGATGTGAATCAGTCAAACGCTTGGAATTTGAAGATTTCCCGTTGATTGTAGGGATTGACTGCAGTGGTGGAAATTTATTTCAGAACAACAAATAATCGTTTTATTCTGTGTGATTCACACATAAACTTATAGTTTTGAAAAAGAAAAAGGAGTATGCCTTCCCCGCCTCCTAATAAGAAAACATGAAAAAGTCAGTAAAATCAATGTTTTTCATGGTGCAAACACGGTGCGAAGTCAAGACAATCAAATACTGATAGGCTCAAAGGGCGTTGATATGCAAGTATCAGCGCCCTTTTCCTGTCCCCACGCCATAGGTAGCCGCCCTATGGCGTTTTTTCATATCCGTGCCTATACCCACCCGAAAAATGTATCAATTAGGGTGCGAAAACCTCTGTTTTTTCCTCTCAGAGCGCCGCTTGAAAGGCGGCGTGGGTGTTTTTTCCCATGGGAAGCGTCCGAGAGGCAGGACAGGGGCTTTTTTGCGCCAAAATCAACACTTTTCAAAACCAGAGAAAGGAGGCGCCGGATATGGCAGTTTTCCGCATCGAAAAGACCAGAGATTACACGGTCATGTCCAACTACCACCTGCGGGACAGGTCGCTGTCCCTGAAAGCGAAGGGGCTGCTGTCCCTCATGCTGTCGCTGCCGGAGGACTGGGACTACACCATGAAGGGGCTTGCCCGCATCTGCAAGGACGGCATCGACAGCATCAGCGGTGGGATCCGGGAGCTGGAGGCGCACGGCTATCTCGTCCGGGCGCGCGTCCGCAACGAGAACGGACAGCTTGGCTCCATCGAGTACACCATTTTGGAGCAGCCGAAGGAGCCGGCACAGACGCCCGCGCCTATCCGGGAAAAACCTATACGGGAAAATCCAATACAGGTGAAGCCAATGTTGGATGCCCCTATTCAGGAGAACCCCGCCCAATTAAATACTAAAGAACAAAATAAAGAATTATCAATTACGCAAGGATCAAGTCCTATCCCATCAAGTCCCCCTACCCCCAGAGAAAAAAGCAGGATCGGACAGGACAGGATGCGAGAGCGCGAGAGCTACCGGGAGATCATTTTGGAGAACATTGACTACGATATCCTCATCCAGGATGAAAAGCTGGACAGGGATCGTCTGGACGAACTGGTGGATCTCATGGTGGACACCGTCTGCTCCAACCGGGAGATGATCCGTATCGCCGGGGACGACTACCCCGCCGAGGTGGTGAAGTCCCGGTTCTTGAAGATCGACAGCTCCCACATCGAGTATGTGTTGGAACGGATGCGGGAGAACACCACCTATGTCCGCAATATCAAGAAGTACCTGCTGGCGGCGCTGTATAACGCGCCGGTCACGATGGACAGCTACTACACATCCCTTGTCAGCCATGACCTGTACGGCAGCGGAGATCGGAGGTGAGCGCCTTGCAGGAAGAAATCACGCAGAAAACCCTTGCGCTTTGTGTGCAGACCGGTAAAATGACCGCCCAGCTTTTGCAGCAGGCCATGAAGAAGGTGCTGGCGGATATGGAAAAGCACAAGAATGATCCCCAGCTCCATCATGGCAAGCAGACCATCCGGCAGCTTATGAAGCATGGGGCCGGCGTGTCCAATATCGAGATCACAGACCCTTCCATCAAGGAATTTGAGAAGATCGCCCGGAAATATGGTGTGGATTATGCGGTGAAGAAAGACCGCAGCAGCTCCCCGCCCAAGTACCTGATCTTTTTCAAAGGCCGTGAC